>DASYIN010000139.1:0-6630 GCA_035997505.1 Steroidobacteraceae bacterium
ACTCGGCCTGAATTTGGGCACGAAGCGCTTTTTGCAGGCCAGCCGAATATTCATCGGCGAGCGCTTCTTCGGCCACCTTCGATGTGTTGATTCCCATACTCCTGGCCTTGGCATAGAGGTCGGAATTCAAAGTTATGCTCACTGTTTGCTTCGGAGCTTTAGGCTCAAATAAAGGATTTCGCATGCGCACCCCTAGTACACGGGTATTATACATGGGTGATTTACCGGCGTTCAAGACAATTAGGCCGCCCGCCCTCTTCCCTAGCGCGCCGCCGCCCTTTGTACAAAAAAGTAGTACAGGGCCGCCACCACCACCGCGGCGCCCAGCACCAAGGCGAAGAAGCGGTGCAGCGAGCCCGCCAAAAGCTCGGGATGTTGGCCAATGGTCTTTCCGAGCCACGCCAGCACTGAACACCACAGCAACGATCCCGCCGCGGTCGCGAGCGCATACCAACGGAAGTCCATACGCAAGATGCCGACGGGAATGCCGATCAGGTGGCGAATGACCGGCAGCAAGCGGGAAAAGAACACGCCCGCCGATTCATAGCGGGCGGCCCAACGTTCAGCCAGTTCGATTTTCGCGCTGGAAATTCCAACGTAGCGGCCGAAGGACAGAATCAGCGGCCGTCCCAACAGGCGTGATGCCCAATACATCAGGGCGGCACCCACCCAGGAGCCCGCCGTCCCGGCCAGGACAATGCCCACCAGCGACATCTGCCCCTGGGTGTGGGCGAGGTATGCGGCGGGTGGAATGATCACCTCGCTCGGAATTGGCACGATGGTGCTTTCGAGCGCCATCAACCCCGCGATGAGCCAGTAGCTCCCTTGAGAAAGAGCCGACAGGTACCAATCCGAAAACTGGTGCAGCAAATCGGCCAACTAATCGATTGCCTTGGGATTCAACGTGACCTTGGCATCGGCACGGGCGCCGGCGGCATAGCTCTGCGCTTCGCCCGAGGCGATTTGCGCCGCGAACTGCCGCCGCATGTCCGTATCCTTGATGACGGCTGCATTCGGATCCTCGCGCACCGCGCTCAAGGCCAGCACCGCTGCATCGCCGTCCGGTAGACCCACGTTTTGATAAATGGATTTCTGCGCAGGCTTAGGCGCTCTGAACGCGTTGGCGCGAACCTCCATGGGCACATCCTGATCGGAGCGCGAAACGAACTTCGGTGCTTGCACCGAAGCGCCCAAGCCTTTCGCCACGGCATCCCACGATTCGCCGGCGTTCAAGCGTTTAACGGCATCGGCAGCCGCCGCGGAGGCGAGCTCGACGCCGCGCTGCTTCTTCCAGGCCGCGATCACATCGGTGCGCACCGCCCCGAGCAGCTTTTGCTGCGGGAGTTTGTGATCCGTGGCGCGCAATACCACGCCGCGCCCTTTCTCGACCTCGACGATCGGGCTCAATCGCCCGTCGAGCACATCCTGGCTGAATGCCGCGTCGATCACGGCCTGCGCCTTGCCCAGCGCGCCGCCGCCATCGCCGCGGCTGAAAACGGGAATCTCTTGCACCGTCAATCCGGCTTTTTTCGCCACCACATCGATATCGGTGGCATTTTGAAGCGCCGCATCGGCGAGCTGATCCTGCGCATTGTTGAAAAGCTTCTCAGCTTCGTTGCGCTTGTATTCGGTCTCCAACTCGGCCTTGGAGTCATCGAAGGTCTTCACTGTCGGTGGTTGAATTCCGTCGAGCTTTAGAATGTGATAACCGAACTGGGTCTTCACCGGCCCGCGGATCTCACCGACCTTCATGCTGAAGGCCGCATCGCCGAAGGGACCGACATACACCTTGCGCTCCGCGAAACCCAGATCCCCGCCCTGCGCGGCGGACCCCGGATCCTGTGAAAATTCTTTGGCGAGTTTTGCGAAATCCTCGCCGCCTTCTGCGCGCTTGAAAATACCTTCTGCCTTGGCCTTGACCGCGGCGTCGTCCTTCGGATCGTTCACCGGCAGCAAAATGTGGCGCACCCGCCGTTGTTCGGCTTGCAAGAAGCGGTCCGGGGTCTTGGCCTTCTGCTCCTCGTAGTAGGTCTTGAGCTGCGCATCGTCGACGCTGACTTTGGCGGCGAGCTGCGCCAGGCTAAGTTCCACGTAGCGCAAGTTAACCGTTTCCGGCGTCATATACTCGGATTTGTGCGCGTCGTAATAGGTTTTGATCGCCGCATCATCCGGCGTCGCGCCGCCCGCAAACTTCGTCGCCGAAACGGTGAGCCAGGCAAGCTCGCGCTGCTGCCGGGTGAGAGCGCGAAACTCCTTCAATTCCGTCGGCGTTGCAAAACTCGATGCGTTGAGCGCGGTGTCGAGTTGCCGCAGCTTCGCATCGCGCCGGAACAGTTCTTCGATTTCGGCCGGCGAGCGCCCTTGCGCCTTGAGCACCCC
The DNA here is from genome assembly GCA_035997505.1 of Steroidobacteraceae bacterium. Taxonomy (GTDB): domain Bacteria; phylum Pseudomonadota; class Gammaproteobacteria; order Steroidobacterales; family Steroidobacteraceae; genus Bog-1198. Next base: position 2,380 of record DASYIN010000139.1, read on the forward strand.
CAGCGCATGCGCATAATCGAATTTGCCGTCCGTTTGCAGCGCGGGAACCTTGGCCATCTCGGCCAGCAACTCCGTATCGCTGACCCGATAGCCGAGGTCATCGGCGCGGGTGACCAGCGCTTCGCTGTTCACATATTCGTCGAGCACCCGCTGCTTGATCTCATTGCGCATGGCATCGTCGAGCGGCGCATTGCTCTGACGTTCGATTTGCGCCAGTTGCTGCTGATAGGTCTGGCGCACTTCGTTCGAGGAGATTTCGGTGCCGTTGACCTTGGCGGCGTACGTGGGCGCGCTCAAAGTCCAGTTGATGCCCCAAAAAACGAACACCAGGCCGATGGCGCCCAGCACCACACCGGCCACCCACCCTTTCAGCTTGTCGTGAATACTTTGCAGCATGACCCCAACCTTAAAGTTTCCTAACCTACCGCTTCACCGCAGCGCGGCCAAGCGGCTCGCGCGGGATCACATCAGGAAATGGCGGAGTGGACGGGACTCGAACCCGCGACCCCCGGCGTGACAGGCCGGTATTCTAACCAGCTGAACTACCACTCCGCTGTTGGTGGGTGCTGAGGGGATCGAACCCCCGACCCTCGCCGTGTAAAGGCGATGCTCTACCAGCTGAGCTAAGCACCCCCTGGAAGAGGCGCGGAAGTCTACGCGAGGTCCTGGGCCTTGGCAATTGGGCCAAGTCACACACCTGCCTCCCGTTCAAATTCGTTGAATCCGCTGTACTTCCACGGCCGCAAGGCCAGCACAAAAGCGGCGCCATGGCGATTCTCCCGCGGAACCCGATCGCGCTCGATGATTTCAGCACACTGGCGCGCGGTGTTTCGCAGCACCTGCTTGAGCTCGCCCAAGGCTGCATCGGAAACCTCGCCGCCGTGAAAGATGAACTCATCGTGCGGGCCCACAAAATGGCTGGAAATGAACTCGCGCAGCAGCTTTTGATGAATGTAGCGCTGCACCGGTCCGCCCGAGCGCCAGCTGAAGTGGCGGCTGACCAGTAAACGCACCCGATTGCCGGGCTGCAGTTCAATGACCTTGAGTTCGTCCAGCTTGTAGAAATGCCTCAAGACCTCGCGCTCCGTGAATTTATACGAGCGCACGATGTCCTCGATCGGCGCGCGATTGAGCACCAGCCAGGCGATCAGGAATAATTTCGGATCGGAGACGATTTCCTGCTCTTGAGCCAGGGTGAGCTGGTTTGAAGCGGGACGGTCACGCGCCTGCGCCAGGATTTCCGAAAGATCGGTTCCCAAGAGTTCGCAGATCTGATCCACGCGTTTCAGCGACAGGTCGCCGCTCGAGAAAAGACGCTTGACACTCGCAACGCTCAACGAGAGTTTCTTGGCCACCGCCGCATAGGTCAGCCTGCGCTCACGCAGGGCCCGCTTCAGTTCGGCCACGATGAGCGATTGGTCGGCCATGGGCAGGTATCATATCACGATACCATTGGTGCATTTCTACGCGACAAATTGGATATTGGTTGCTCTTGGCAATCCCAAGCCCTAGCGTGCAGATGGTGTCGCAACGGAGGGCTTTATGCGTATGTACCCATGGTTGGCGTTGGTAGTGATTCTCGGATTGAGCGGATGTGCGGACCTGCCCTGCTTCTCGGGGAGATGTCAGCGCCATGCGCAGAACTCGACCAGTCTGGTGGAGTTTCTCTACCCCAACGGTGCCACCCCGCCGCCTCAGGATTCCCAGCCGCAGCTGCGTTTGCCGCTGCGTGTGGGCCTCGCCTTTCTCCCTTCCAACAGCGGAACTGAGATAGCGCTCGATGCCGCGCACAAGGAGGCGCTGATGCAGGAAATCCGCAAGCGCTTTGTTTCCCGCAAGTTCATCGCCGAAATCGTCGTGATCCCGGACTACTACCTGCAGGGGAAAAGCGGCTTCGAAGGACTGCAAGGCGTGCAGCGCCTCTACGGCGTCGATCTGATGGCGCTGGTTTCTTATGATCAAGTCACCCACGAGGATGACAACAACTGGTCGCTCGGCTACGTGACCATCGTGGGCGCGTATTTCCTCAAAGGGACGAGGCATGACCTGTCGACCCTGGTGGATCTTGCCGTGGTCGACCCCGTGACGCATTCCTTGGTGCTGCGCGCGGGTGGGATCGATTCCAGTCACGGCACGGTTACGTTAATGCGCGAGAATCGCGAATTGCGTGAGGCGTCCACGAAAGGATTCGCGGCTGCCACGGCGCAAATGATCGATCACTTCGATAGCGCGCTGACCGTGTTCGAGGGCGATGTACGGGAGGGCAAAGCCAACGTAAAGGTCGTGTCGAACCACGGCAAGCCGACCAGCGGCGGCGGCGCAATCGACTGGCCGTTCTTGCTGCTGCTCCTGCCGCTGGCGCTTCTGAATTGGCGCCGAAGAGAGTGCGGGCGCTAGTGCGCCCGGACTTGGCTCTTTACACGCGCGACGCGTCGTTTTTTCTCGCCCGCTATGGCCTCCGGCGGTTTCGCCGGATCCACCGGTGGCCCGAGCGCCACGGGCATGTGCGTCAGGGCGACTTGCAGCACCTCGTCGATCCATTTCACCGACCGGATGTCGAGCTTTTCCTTGATGTTATCGGGAATCTCGGCCAGATCCTTGGTGTTGTCGTCGGGAATCAATACCGTCGTGATGCCCCCACGGTGCGCCGCCAGCAGCTTCTCTTTGAGTCCGCCGATCGGCAGCACTTCCCCGCGCAGCGTGATTTCGCCCGTCATCGCGACATCCGAACGCACCGGGATCTTAGTGAGCGCTGAAATCAGCGCTGTGCACATGCCTACGCCGGCGCTCGGCCCGTCCTTCGGCGTGGCGCCCTCAGGCACGTGAATGTGCACGTCCGCCTTTTGATAAAAATCTACATCGAGTCCCAGCAGGGCCGAGCGGCTGCGCACCACGGTCATGGCGGCCTGGATGGACTCCTGCATCACCTCGCCCAACTGTCCAGTGTGCGTGAGCTTGCCCTTGCCGTTCACAACGGCGGCTTCAATGGTCAACAGCTCGCCGCCGACCTCGGTCCACGCAAGGCCCGTGACCTGGCCGATGCGGTTGCTCTCCTCGGCCTTACCGTAGCGGAAGCGCCGCACGCCCAGGTACTTGTCGAGGTTGTTCGTGTCCACGGTCACGGTCTTTTCCGCGGGCGCGAGCAGCAGCTGCTTCACGGCCTTGCGGCCGATCTTGGAGATCTCGCGTTCCAGGTTGCGAACCCCGGCTTCGCGCGTGTAGTAGCGGATCATGTCCTGGATCGCGATGTCGTCCACTACAAGCTCGTCGGGTTTCAAGCCATTTTGCTTGACCTGCTTCGGCAGCAAGTAGCGCCGCGCGATATTCTGCTTTTCATCCTCGGTGTAGCCCGGGATTCGGATCACTTCCATGCGATCGAGCAGCGGTGCGGGAATATTCAGGCTGTTCGCAGTGCAGACGAACATCACTTCAGACAGGTCGAAATCGACCTCGAGATAATGATCGTTGAAGGTGCTGTTCTGTTCCGGATCGAGCACTTCCAGCAGCGCCGATGACGGGTCGCCGCGAAAATCCGTAGACATCTTGTCAACTTCATCGAGTAGGAACAAAGGATTGCGCACCCCGCACTTGGCGAGGTTTTGAATGATCTTGCCCGGCATCGAGCCGATATACGTGCGCCGGTGGCCGCGGATTTCCGCCTCGTCGCGCACGCCGCCCAATGACATGCGCACGAACTTGCGATTGGTCGAGCGGGCAACGCTTTGACCCAGGGAGGTCTTGCCGACACCCGGAGGACCGACCAGGCACAGAATGGGTCCTCGCAAATTCTTGACGCGCTGCTGCACGGCGAGGTACTCGACGATGCGCTCCTTCACCTTTTCCAATCCGTAGTGATCGGCCTCGAGCACTTTCTCGGCCGCCGCGATGTCCAGATGCACCTTGCTGCGCTTCTTCCAGGGCGACTTCACCAGCCAATCGATGTAATTGCGCACCACCGTGGCTTCCGCCGACATCGGCGACATCAATTTCAGTTTGGCGAGTTCGGAATTGGCCTTCTCGCGCGCCTCCTTGGGCATGCCGGCCGCCTTGATGCGCTTCTCGAGTTCGCCGATTTCATTCGGCGCATCGTCGAGTTCGCCCAGTTCCTTCTGAATGGCCTTCATCTGCTCATTCAAGTAGTACTCGCGCTGGCTCTTCTCCATCTGCTGCTTGACGCGGCCGCGGATGCGTTTTTCGATCTGCAGCACGTCCATCTCACCCTCGATGACGGCGAGCATGTGCTCGAGGCGC
>DASYIN010000140.1:0-13195 GCA_035997505.1 Steroidobacteraceae bacterium
ACTCGCTCGGAAGGCCCGCACTCCTTCGATGAAGGCGTCGATCTGCGGATCGGTCCCGATGGTGACGCGGCACCAGTTCTCGTAAGGCGGAAAACGCCGTCCGACAGCAATATTCCGATGCCGCATAAACTCGGCGAACTGCTTGATCGGCACGCCGGTGTCGAAGAATACGAAATTGCCATGAGGTTCGGCATACGGAAAGTGCAGTCGCACGAGCTCGGCGGTGAGGCGGGTGCGGCTGGCCACGATCTGTCGTCGGCAGTTTGCCAGGAACTCCTTGTCCCCTAGGCTCGCAAGGGCGCCGCGCACAGCAAATATGTTGGGCGTCGTCATTCGCGCAGCGGAGATTTCCTCGATGACCTCGGGTCGGGCGATGCCGTAGCCGTACCGAAGCCCGGCCATGCCGTGGAGCTTGGAAAACGTCCGCAACACGACGACACGCTTTGGCCCCGTGATCAGTCTCGCCGACGAGGGTGCGCCCTCGACGAATTCCATATAGGCCTCATCGATGACGGTAGTCACGTGATCCGGAAGCGCGGAGACGAATGCTGCGATCGCCGCGGAATCGACCATCGTGCCCGTCGGGTTGTTGGGATTGCAGATGTACACGAGGCGCGTTTTGGCGGAAACCGCGGCGTGCATCGCGTTCAAATCGTGGCGCAGTTGCTTGTCGACGGGCACCAACTTCAAGGTCGCCCCTGTGTGCTTCGCGTACTCGGTCAACTCGGCGTAGGTGGGGTCAGCTGCCACGATCTCGCCGTGCTCACGCGCGGCGAGCATCCCGAGCGCGCGCAGCAACTCCCCGGAGCCGGTGCCGGTCACTATGTGATCCGGCCCGAGTCCTTCTTTCTCTGCGAGTAAGTTGACGAGCTTTGGATTCTCATCGTCCGGATAACGACACCCGTCCGCTATCGAATGGGTGATTGCAGCGCGGGCAGCGGGCGACGGACCGTAGGGGTTCTCGTTCCAACACAACAACACCATCGGCTCGGCACCGCCGGCTAACGGAGCCGCGGCGAGGCGCGCACCCAGCGGTGCCGAAATGCTGCTCGTAGGTCGCATCAGCATGATCGCCGATGCGGTCAAGAGGTCACGGCGGCTGAGTTCCATGGATCGACACCCCCAACTTGCGACAAGTCCTGATTAACGAACCCGATTCTAGGCCTAGGGTAGCAGATTGCATTTCGCCGTGATCGAGGTCTACCGCGACATCTCCGCGCTTTCCACGCCGTCGCCTATGTCGTGCCATCTAACCGTAGAGGGGCGTCCGCCCGGCGTGACCGAAGACTTAATCCGATCTCACTGCTGAGTTTAGGCGCTGGAAGAGTTCCTGCGCTTCTTTCTCGGGTAAATCGTCCTCCGTGGACTGAGAAGGTACGACGCCAGCGGCAACCGATTCCTGATAGAAAATGATGATCTCTGTCTTACCCTTCGGATCCGCCGCCCGTGCGAGACGCGCAACGCGCCACCAGTTGCCCAACTTGTACCCCTTCGAATCCAGGTATCGCTGAGTCCTCGCAACCTCGAGGTCCGGATGGGCAGCGATCTCTGCCGCGCTATCGGCCGTGAAGGTACCGTGCCGATAAACGGCACTTCCCCACTGCATCGGCGGACGAGCAGAGTAGACGAATCGAAACGATGAGCCGACCTGAGCATGTTCGAATTGCACAATGACGAGCCGACGGACCGTCTTGTCCGGCGCGCTACTGACGAATATGTAGCGCTCGACCCAGGTATCGCCTCGGATCGGAAACGCCAGTACCGGCATGGCACCGAACTCCTTGTCCACCTGTAGCCGGACTTTCGGCTGATCTGGTGAAATCAGCACATTCCCCTCCACCTGACGCACTGCCATCTCGGGCGGACGTACCTGCGCCATGACGGCGGAACATGTCAGACACAGACAGAGGGTCGCGGCAACGCCAGGACGTGAGACAGTCCAAGCAACTGTTAGCGCCAGGGGTTTAAGTTTCATAAGAATACTGGGTGAAAGAACTCGCATACGAATCGCCCCTGCGGGCCCACCTAACGATCGCCAGTAATCAGGCCGCCTCTGAATTCGGCACAAGGTAGGGTTCTATGTTGCGCATCGCGCGTGCAACGTATTCGTCCTTTTCGCCGACCGGTGCTACATAGTGAAGCGCGCCTCGCGCGGCATCGGCGTCCACCAGATTCGCGATCAGCCACGCGGCGAGGTACTGCGATGCCAGGCAACCGCCGGCGGTCGCAACCCGCCCCTTAGCGTAGAACGGCTGGTTGAGAACCCTAACGCCAGCCTCCTCAACCCAAGGCTTGGTCGTCAGATCCGTACATGCCGGTACGCCATCGAGCAGGCCTAGCTTCGCAAGAATAAGAGTCCCCGAACATTGGGCGCCCAGCCACTGTCTGGACGGATCGAGCCGAAGCTCAGCCATGAGAGAAACGTCCTTGACGACTTCTCGCGTCATTGTACCGCTGCCGACAATCACCGCATCAGCGTCGCAAGCATCGCTCAATGAGATTTGTGATTCGATGACCATCCCGTTCATCGATCGCACGCGCGGCGCGGGACACGCGATCGAGACACGCCACATCGGTTTTTTAATCCGGTTGAGAATTCCGAACGCGATTAGAGAATCGAGTTCGTTGTAGCCTTCGAACGTAAGGATGGCGACGTGCATGCATTAGCCCCCGCGATCAATCTACACAGTCTACTGATGGGAGCTACGCCATGGCAATCATGTCAGCTTAATGGCGATGATTTCCCGCAGCCGATGGCTGCCGTACTCATTGCTGAGCCACCGGCATAACTCCCGGTCCAATGTGGCGCTCCGCCTTCTGTTTCACTACCATCGCTTTCACTTCATCGCGCAACTGTTGACCGTCATAGATGATGCCGTCCTTGATGATGTAGTCGATACCACCGACTCGTTCCGTGTGCTGCGTCTGCTGATTCAGGCGGATGGTACCCGTGGGATACAGCAATTTGAGATTGGCCAGAGGATTGCCCCTAACGGCGATGATGTCTGCCTTCATACCGAGCTTCAGCATGCCGACTTGGTCCTCGTGCCCCAAAGCTCGCGCGCCACTCTGTGTGGCTGCACGAATGACTTCCAGCGGTGTGAAGCCGGCCTCGCGCAGCAGCTCCAGCTCCTGGATGAATCCAAACCCCGGCAGGTTGTACAGAAAGCCAGCGTCGTCACCGGCCGGCACCAGGCCGCCGCGGTTCTTGTACTCGTTGATGAATTGCATCCAGATGGCGTAGTTCTCGCGCCAGGCCATCTCGCGTTCAGTGGTCCAGTCGAACCAGAAGGAACCGTGGTTCAGCGGGTTGGGTCGCCAGTAGTCCCACAGGGCCGGTAACGCATACTCGTCCTGCCAGGGAGCGCGGATCACGCGCCACAGGTCGCGGCTGGCAAGGTAGGGCACAAAGGTCGGCGTGATGATGAACTGCCGCTTAAGGAGTGTGTCGATGACCTCCTCCCACTTCTTGGAACCCGGCGGAGCCGCCTGCATCCACAGCGTGCCCGCCTCGCCGAAGCGGTCCTGTTCGTCGTCGTAGATATAGTTGTTCGAATAATGTTGGATCGAGCGGTCCACAAACATGGATTCGGGGAGGCCGTACCAGTGTTCCATGCCCTGGAGTCCGTGTTCGGCGAGGAACACCACGTTACCCTCCGAAACCTGCAGCTGGTCGTTGTGGATAGTGGTGCGCAGGCCCACGCGACGTGCCTCCTCGATGCCCGCAACCGTGAGATTCGTCGGTGTGCCCAAGAACTTGACGCCGTCGACGCCCTGCTTCTTGAAATCGCGGATGCGCGCCTTGGCTTCCTCGACGGTCGAGAACGGATGCGGCGCGTTGGCGAAGAATGGATAGACATCGATGCGCGGCGCCGCGATCTCGTTGCGCTCGCTGCGCCTCTTGATGTCGAGCAGCCAGCCGGGTTGGTGAAAGGTCTGGCCGAGGTCGCGCACCGAGGTGATGCCGTTGATGAGCCACAGCTTCAGGATGTAGTCGGTCGGCGTCTTCTGCTGGTGGTTGAGAGAAAAGGTGTGGACGTGGGTGTCGATGAACCCCGGCATGATGTAGTAGCCGGACATGTCGATCTCGTGGTCGCCCTTCTCGGGCCGCAGGTTTGGCTCGATCCGCCCCGGCGCGCCTACCAACTTGATCTGCGTGATTCGGTCTCCCTCGACAACCAGATCGATGGGACCCCGCGCGGGTGCCCCGGTGCCGTCGATCATGTAGGCGCCTCGTAGAATCAGCCGCTTGAATGGCCCAACGCCTTCCGTCCGGTGAGGGATGGGATCGTCCACCATGACTGCCGGCGGCGGTGCCAGCTGCGCAACGGCGGGCTGGATAATCCAGACAGCCGTTACCAGTAGCGTGATTCGGAAGATAAAAGCACGCGAACCCAGCCACGAGATAGTCAATCTCATCCCATTCATTGGAATTTCCCCAATTTTGCTCTTGTTACTCTCATTCTATGAGCGAGAGGCGCCATCAAGCAAAGCGCAAAGATCCGCGGGTAACTGGATGACGTTCACTATCTGCGTTAAAGGCGGTCAAGATCGAAGGTGAAGTACACCATGGACTGTGCAACACCGCCTACTGAGGCTTACAGCTGCTTGCCGATGCCGCGTTGTCGACAAGCCGGCGTCACGCCGATCTCATTCACCCACAGCTCGGGTGACTTGTCGGGATGCAGATGTCGCCGGGTCCCAGCAATCGGATGGTCGGTGTGTCATTCATGGCGAGCTTTCAGCGCTGCGGCGGAATGGAGTACGTCCCCACCGCATGCGCCACCATTTCCTCGTTGCGGTCCGAGTATAAGGCGACTTCGCCGATAACCAGGATTCGCCCGACCTTGAGCAGCTTGCACACACCCACGATCGGATTGCGGGGCGAAGGCTTGCGCAGAAAATTGATGTTCAAGTTGGTGGTCACCGCCAAGGGAACGATGCCGATGGTGGCGAGTATGGCCACATACAGCGCGACGTCGGCGACGGCCATGAGCAAAGGGCCCGACACCGTGCCGCCCGGACGCAACTGTGCGGGTCCGACAGGGTGGGAAACCGTCGCCGAACGTTCACCGACCTCCTCGACCACGCACCGGCTCTGCGGAAATTCACGCGCCAGAAAATCGACAATGTCCGCCTTGGTCGGCATGCTGGTCCCCGCAAATAATTAGTCTGCCACCACAACCTATCTTATCTCGGCAGCGCGGTGTAGCCCCGCGGCTTCTTGGGTGGGAATGCCCTCAGCGTGCAGCGCTTCTTGCCGCACTTCGAGCAGCGCATGCGCTTGGCCACGGCATCGAGCCGCGCATCCCATCCGCACAGTCGCCCCAGCGTAAGCGGCTCCGCCTTGCGTTCATGGCCGCACTCCGCGCACTTCATCACCAATGTGTATTGTCCGAATTCATCGCTCAATTTATCGACATGAAATCCGGCGGCCATTCGTTATTGTTAAGCGCGTCTCGTCCGACGTCCATCCAGTACTCTGGGGCCGACGGTACTGTACAATCACAACCTAAATCCGCGGCCGTTCCTCGGCAAGGGAGTCATACCTATGATTAAGCATCGGCAGATTGCCCTAGCTCTCGTGGCGCTGGTCATGGCGAGCTGTAACGGCACTTCCAGCTGCATCCTCTGCGGCCCAAAAGCGGCCAATCTCGAAGGTACGGTGAGCGGGCTTGTGGGCTACCGTCTGCAGTTGCAAAACGGTTCGACCCCTTTGAACGCATCGCTCAACGGCACAGGTGCGAACGGCAGCGGGATTCTATTCGGCACGGCGAATTTCAACACGCCCTACAACATCACCGTGCGCACGCAACCAACCAACCCCTCGCAAACCTGCGCGGTCGCGAACGGAACGGGAAACACCGGCAACGCCGATGTCACCAACATCGCCGTGACCTGCACGACCAATCCGCCGCGATTCGTGTACGTGGCGAACCGCGGTGCGGGCAATGTCTCCGCGTTTTCGCTGAATGCGGCGAGCGGCGTGTTGACGCCGATTGCCGGCTCGCCGTTCGCAACCGGCGGCAACCCCGTGGCGGTAGCGGCGGACCCCACCGGCGCCTACGCCTACGTCGTGAATCAACTGAGCGGCACGATCGCCGGTTTCACGATCAATCGCACCAACGGCGCGCTGGTTGCGGTCAGCGGATCACCTTTCGGCACGCCTGCCAATCCGACCGCGGTGGCAATCGATCCGACCGGTTCCTTTGTTTTCGTGACGAGCGGCGGTACGGTCTCCGTGTACACGATTACGCCCGGAACCGGCGCGTTGGTGCCGTTGGCCGGATCGCTGATCGCGACGGGCCCGTCGGCGGCTGCCGTCGTCGTTGATCAATTGGGCGAGTCTGCCTATGTGGCGAATGCTGCCAACGGAACCTTTGCGGCGCTCACGATCGATACCACGGGCCTGTTGAGCATCGAGATGGGATCTCCGTTCGCCGCCGGGGCCGACCCGCGCGCCTTGGCGCTAAACCCGAGCGGCCAGGTGCTGTATGTCGCCAATTCCGCCGCGAATACGCTCTCAGCGCTGGGCGGTCTGCCCGTCAGCGCGAGCGCCTCGGTTGCGCCCATCAGCGGATCGCCGTATGCGGTCGGCATTACCCCGACTTCGATTGCCGTCGAGCCCGTGAATGACTTCCTGTATGTCGCCAATCAAGGCTCGAACAATGTCTCGGGGTTCAAGCTCAAGGCGGGTGACGGAACGCTCACGGCGCTGGCGGCATCGCCTTTCGTCGCCGGCATGCTGCCTTCTGCTGTGACCGTCGATCCCACCGGCAAATTCGCGTACGTCGCGAACTCTGGCGCCAACACAATATCAGCGTATGCGATTGACCCGGCCAGCGGCGCGCTCTCCGCGCTGGTCGGCTCGCCTTTCGCCACTGGATTGCAGCCCTCCGCCATCGCGATCAGCGACTAGCAATCGCGGCTAGCGATCGCCATTCGCGATCGGCAGAGCGCCGCCGCGAGGAGCTGCTCACCAAAAAATAGCTTGCGGTGGACCTGATGTTGCAGGTACTTTGTACTGCAAAGTATGATCGCTCATCCATCATTGCGCGCCTCGATGCGTGCCGGCCTGCTGCTGCTCGCGCTGCTGAGTTTTCCGTTCCCGGTCATGGCAGGCGACGGATTCTTGGGGATCGATCATGAACTCAGCCTCGATCAGCGTGGAGTCTGGGCGCGAAAATATCAAACAGGGCTGGAATTCAGCGTGCTGGCCGTCGAAATAGGCGGCGCCCTGTGGCTGGGAAATGACGATGAGCTGGGCCACACGTTGTGGCAGGCCGTGGATTCAACCGCGGTATCGTCGTTAGCGGCTGAGGCGCTCAAGCTGAGTTTCAGCCGCGCGCGGCCCAACCAGGGCAACAATCCCAACCAATGGTTCAAGGGTCGCTGCTGCGACAGCTTCCCGAGCGGCGAGGTCACGCTGCAAGCGAGCTTCGTCACGCCATTCATCGCCAATTATGCGCGTGACTATCCCTGGGTTTGGTCGCTGGAGCTGCTGCCGGCCTACGACGCCATTGCGCGTCTGAAGAGCCAGGAGCATTGGCAAACCGATGTCATTGCGGGCTGGGTGCTCGGCACGGCGGTGGGGTACTGGGCCACCACTCGGATAACGCCGCTATCGGTGCAGATTCTGCCGCGCGGATTGTCGGTGGGTTATTACAAGCGCTTCTGATCGGCGGCTATGAACTTGCTCGCTCGGGCAGCGTCCAATGAGAGTCACAGGAGAGCACGTCGTGAACTCGCCCCTCAAGAAATACGCTTTGACCTTCGGTGCTTGTTTGACCCTTTGCGGCATTGCCGCAGCCGCCACAGCGCCGGATCCCTACCCCACGTCCGATGCGGAACTGCAGGATCGCGTACAGCTTGCGCTGCATGCCGACCCCTATTTCTATGATGGCCATGTGGTCGTGTCCGTTGAGCAAGGCGTAGTGCACTTAAAGGGCATGGTCTTCAGCGACTGGGACCTGCGCGACGCAATTAGAATCGCGACCAAGGCATCGGGTGATCGAACGGTGGTCAACAACCTCACCCTTATCGTTGGCGGGCGGCGCTGAAGCTCGAGACTCGCAACGCCGACCCTACAGATTGAATTGCGGGTGCGCGAGCACAGCCTCGCGCCAAGTGTCATTGTCTTCGAGGTTGCCCAAGGGGACCTGGGTTTCACTGCGCCGCCACTTGGCCAGCCAGTCGAGTCCCAAAAGTTCATGACCGTGCGCTGCGGCGGCCGCGGCAGGCGTTAAACCGATGGTCGTCTCGGCCTTCGGCCCCGTGCCACGCCCACGGGCTACGTAGAAGCCGGCCGCCAGCATCGCGGCGCGCACGCGGGTGGAATACGAATAGGTAAATAATTCCGCGGGTTTTCCTGCGCAGGCCTTCGCCAGTTCGCGAAAAGCATTCAAGGTCCACATCGCTCCGTCCGTCTTGTACGAGAACGGGTCAAAGAAAATAATGTCCGGCGGCGGCGCGTGGAATTGGCGCTGCGCGAAGTCGCCGGCCAAGAGCTGCCATTCGATGGCGGCCGCGAGGCTCTGCCATCGGCTCTCGGCCAACAAGGCCTGCGGCGCGGCGTGCCGCAGATGCCTGAAGCGGCCGGGGTGTTCGAGCGCGAGCTTGAGCGAATCCAAATCATTCTCGAAGCTGAATATTTTTAGCGACCGCGTGAGCGCCGGCAGGGACTGCTCCACTTCGCGGATGGCCGTCATGGCATTCGCGGCGGCGCCCAGGCCTACATCCCACAGCACCAGCGGCTCGTCGGCGCGCTCCCGCAGACGGGCGATGAGGCGTGACTGCTCGACGTACAACGAATGCGCCTCGTGCGCAGGATCGCCGCCCGGGTGCATGATTTCGCCGGAGGCGGTGTCGCGGATGAATCCGACGCCCTCCTTCACCAGCACTTCGTATCGCCCGCGTTTCAACAGGCGCTCACGCCGCACCGCCTTGGTCACGTGACTCGGGGCTTTGCCATAGCTGTCGCGCGCATCGAGCACGTCGCGTTGCGCCTTATAGAACGGCAGCCAGGTGCCGGCAAGAATGTGCTCGCGCATGGTGCGCATCAGCTGCATATAGAAATGAATGTTGTGCAGACTGAGCAGCTGCCAACCCGTGGTTTCATGCACCCGTTGCAGATGAAATAGATAGGCGATCGAGTAGGTTCTGCAGGTGTAGCAGTGGCATGCGGGGTCGATGGGGCCCTCCATGCCGCGATAGGCGGCACGTCGCAGATCCCGTCTCCCGAGACTGGTGAACGCCACGCCCTGCTTGGCGAGCGAGGTCGGCAAAATGCAATCGAACATGTCGACGCCGCGATGCACCGCTTCGAGCAGGTCGCGGGTGGTGCCCACGCCCATCAAGTAGCGCGGGCTGCAGGGCGGCAATAACTCAGTGACGATGGCCGTGCAGTCTTCGCGCTGCGCACTGCTCTCGCCCACCGCCAGGCCGCCGATCGCATAGCCATCGAAGGGCATTTGCGCGATTGTCTTGGCGCTCTCAACGCGCAGATCCGAGTAGCTGGCGCCCTGCACGATGCCGAATAGACCTTGGGCGGAGTCGCCGCGGGCGTCCAGGCTGCGCTGCGCCCAGCGATGGGTCAACTGCATGGCGCTGAGGGCTGCGTCGCGGTCCACGGTCGATGGCACGCATTGATCCAGCGCCATCATGATGTCCGCACCGATGGCCCGCTGCGCCTCGATGCTGCGCTCGGGGCTCAATCGGACGAGTGCATTGTCGACATAGCTGGTGAACTCTGCGTATTCCTCGCACAGCGTGCGGCTGCCGGGCAGGGAAAAGATTTGATAGCCGCCGGAATCGGTCAACACCGACCGCGGCCAGTTCATGAACCCATGAATGCCGCCAAATTTTTCGAACATCTCGGTACCGGGCCGCAACATGAGATGGTAAGTATTGGCGAGCAGGACCTGCGCGCCGCTCTCGAGAAGATCCTCGCGGCGTTGCGAGCGCACTGCGGCATGCGTTCCCACCGGCATGAAGGTGGGGGTCAGTACTTCGTTGTGTCGGGTCGTGAAACGTGCGGCGCGGGCGCTCGAGCCAGTGGCCGTGGCCTCGAGCGTGAAATGCAGCCGCCCCCTGGCGGCGTCGTGCGTCACTTTACGGCGAGCTTCGCGGATGCAACCACGCTTTTGACATGATCGAATTCAGGGCGCGTGGACTGCGCTCCGCTATCGGTGAGCTGCAGGAGCTTGGCGTAGTAGGTCTGTGCCTGTCCTGAGTCGCCGGCCGCTTCGGCGGCCCTGCCCGCATTGAAGAGTCCGTTGAAGCGATTGGGACTTAAGGTGAGCGCCTTCTGGTACTCGGCCAGCGCGTCCTGCGGGCGGCCCAACTCGAGCAAGATATCGGCAAGCATTTCGCGGGCCGGGATATCGACCTCTCCCTGACCGACTTTATCCTGCAAGTCCGCGGCCGCCTGCATGTGCTTCAGCGCATCGGCGGAGTTGCCTTCCGCAAATGCGATCCAAGCGAGCATCTCGCCCCGTTGGATGCGCGACGCCGTCGAGTCCGCGAAGTAGGCATGGCGGCCTTTCTTGACCTGTGCCATCAACACGTCGTAGTCGGCGAGATTCGCGCGCGCTCGCTGCGCATCGTGCATATGTCCCGCCGCCACGGTGCGCGCCCAATAGGTCAGCGTCTGACTTTCCGGCGGTGCGCCGGCAACGGCGGCCAGAGCGGCGGCCGTCTTCCAGTCGCGCAATTCCAAATGGTAGAAAAGCGGGAGCTTGGTGCGATAGTAGGGAAACATGCCGGTCATGTAGTTATCGCCCATGTCCGGCATCGTTTCGAAGTGCGAGATCGTCGCCGCCGACTCATCGAGCACAGCCTTGGCGCGCGCTTCCTGCCCGCTCTGGAGGTAGGCGTACACCAGGAAATCATCCGAGTGGAACTGATCCATGGCGCCGCCTTGCTTTCGAAGCTCGGCGGCATGCGATGCGGCCACCGAACCCACATTCGCGTCGATGTCGGCCTGCCACATGCCGAGGCGGGCAAAGATATGTGCCGGCATGTGGACCGCGTGCGGCGCCGAGGAGGCAATCTCGCCGTAGTGCTTCGCCGCCGCCAATCCGTCGGGCGCAAGCGAGGGCGTGTCGCAGGCGTGAATGATGTAATGCACCACGCCGGGGTGGTTGGGATACTTCGCGAACAGCGGCGTGAGCACAATCATGGCCTCGTGATTCAGCGTCAAGCTGTCGTCGGTGGGCGCCTGCGAGGCCAGCAACGCCAAGGCGTAAAAAGCGCCCGCGTCGGCGTCCGCGGGATAGTGGCCATACAATGTACCCATTGCCGCGGCATACGCCTCGACGCGCGGCTGATATTCTCGCCCGGGACGATAGAATTCGCTCAACGCGGCCACATACTCGCGTTCACGCGCGCTCTTCGCTGGGTGTGCCTGAGCGGCTTGCATTTCCCGCCAGCCGTGCGCGAGACGGGCATCGTCAGGACGATCCCAAATTTGGTGATAAATGCTCATGGCGACGCCCCAGTGCGCCATCGCGCAATGAGGATCCGACTTCGCGATGTCTTCGAATTGACGCTCCGACTCCTGGTACCAGAAATCATGCAGCAGTGCCACGCCGCGCAGGAAGTTGGCCTGCGCGGCGGGTGCGCAGGAGACGGAGAACGACACGACCCCCAATTGCTCGGTGGCAGCGAATGCCGCCGCGGGGAGTGCCAGGAGAGAAACCAGCCACAAGGAAAGTGTTTTCATATGGCGGATTGTAAGACACGCATCGAAAAATGTGCGGCGGATGATTGCCGGTCACGTTCGGGCGACAAGGGTAGAGCAAGCGTCGTTCGGACACTTGCTCGACCCTGTGGCGGCTTTCTTCAGCAGTCGGCCTAGTTGATGGGTGCCATCAGATGTTGATACGGCGTACCGGCCCACATCACATAGGGGCTCTTCGTGTCGGGGTCTGCGATCTTGGGGTAGGAATCATAGAAGCTCGCATCTGCGCCCACGATCATGATGTGCGGTCCGGTTTTGATCCAATGGTTGCTGGTACTGGGCTTGGTAGCGTACGGATCCGTGTTGCTGGCATCGGTTCCGCCCGACAACATGTACATCAATCCGACTTTGCCTGCCGGCGCCGGTTTGTGACTCATGTACGCATCCATCCAGCCGTCCGAGTTCTTGTCCCAGCACATCGGATCCGGGCCCGGCGTTTCAGGATTATCGGGCATACAGGTAAAGGCATTGGTCCCCTTGCGCAGGGTACGCATTCCGCCCTTCGGATCGGGCACAACGATCGTGGCGTTCTCCGCGACCTTCTTGGGCGCGGCTTTCATTGCGCTTGCTATCAGCTCGTCATCCTTCGGCGCCGCCTTGCCGTCGGTCGTTGCTGCGTGTTGCATTGCAGGCGCGCTCTTTGCCGGCGGGTCGGCCGCCCAAGTCCATCCGCTCAACGCAAAAAGTGCGGCACCGGCCGCTATCAAATGAATTGATTTGCACATGGAAGCCCCCTATTGGAAGGATTTGAGAGTTCTAATTAACGGCTCCAACTCGCTTCAATTACGCTTCGGCTGATCCAGCGTCAAGAACATCCGCCCGATTCGCGCCGGCGGGGCTGTCAGTTGCCTCCTACCGTGGTTTCAGCGGCCTGGGGATGAGTGCGCTTAGGCGGCTTGCATAGCATGGGCAATTGGTCGTGCAGCAAACCCAAACGGAGATAACCATGCAATTCATGATGCTGATGATTCCCGCGGTTTACCGAGGTGGCAAAGCGGCGGCGGCGGGCTTTATGCCGGATCCGAAGAAGATGGAAGAGATGGGCCGATTCAACGAAGAATTGGGCAAAGCGCTCAAAATTAAATCGCTCAACGGCCTGCAACCGCTGGTCAAGGGTGCCCGCGTATCGTTCACCAAAGGCAAGCCCTCCGTGATCGACGGTCCGTCCATCGAAACGAAAGAAGTGTTGGGCGGTTACTGGCTGCTGGAAGCGACGTCCAAGGAAGAGGTGCTGAAGTGGGCCCAGCGCTGCCCGGCAGAGGAAGGCGACACCATTGAGATCCGGCAAGTCGCCGGGCCGGAAGACTTCGCGAAAAATTAGGGAGCGTGCAGACGTACGCTTTTAGGCGATCAGCGTTTGGCCGCGCGGAGGCCAGTCTGGCATGAGCCTGCTCAAGAAAGACTTCCGCTCATCGCCTGAGCGGTCGTCATCTGAACTCTCTGCGAGGACTCTGT
>DASYIN010000141.1:0-24257 GCA_035997505.1 Steroidobacteraceae bacterium
ATCACCGAAGTCGGCATCGTGCGCACGCGCAACGGCGAACTGCTCGAAGAATGGAGTTCGCTGGTCAATCCCGAATGCCCCATCTCTCCTTACATCGAGGCCTTCACCGGCATCAGCAGTGAAATGGTCGCGGATGCGCCGCGCTTCGCGGATCTTGCCTCGACGGTCTACGAGAAGCTAAAGGGCGCGGTGTTCGTCGCGCACAATGCGCGCTTCGATCAGGGATTTCTGCGCAGCGAGTTTCGCAGGATTGGAATGACGTATTCCACGGCGGCGCTGTGCACCGTGAAACTGTCGCGCTGCTTGTTTCCTGAGCATGCCCGCCATAACTTGGACGCCGTGATCGAACGCCATGGTCTCAACTGCAGTGCGCGGCATCGCGCGCTGGGCGATGCCAAAGTTCTGCACGACCTGTGGCTGAAACTCAAGCACGAGGTGCCGGAGCAGGCGTTTTCGGCCGCCGCAGCCCGTGCCGTGCTCGCAGTGCCGAAGCTGCCCGCGCAATTGCCGCCGGGATTGGAAGACGAACTGCCGGAAGCGCCCGGGGTCTATCGCTTCTACGGTGAAGATGGCGCCTTGCTGTACATCGGCAGGAGCAATTCGCTGCGCAGCAAAATTTTATCGCAGCTCGCCGATCCGCGTCCGGGTTCGCGCGAGCAGATTTTGGCAACGACTGTGAGGCGCGTCGATTGGGTGCGCACAGCCGGTGAATTCGGCGCCAGGCTGCTGGAGTCGGATTGGGTCAAGGCGCAGCAGCCGCTCTACAATCGGCACCCGCGAAGCAGCGCGCAGTCCGTGACCTTGAGGCTTCCCGACGCTTCCGGACGCGTGCACATCCAAGGCGTCGACACACTCGAACCGGGGGATCTTGCGCAAAGTTTCGGCGTATTTCACGCGCCGAAGGACGCGCGCAAGGCGCTTATCGATATCGCCCGTGCGCACCAGCTTTGCCTCAAGATTCTTGGGTTGGAAGAGAGCGAGGGCTCGTGTTTCGCCCTGCAGGTCGGCAAGTGCCGGGGCGCCTGCACGGGCAAGGAACCGCTCATTCTTCATTCCATGCGGCTGCAACTGGCGCTGTCCGCCCTGAAAATCAAGAGTTGGCCTTTTCCCGGCCGCATCGCGCTGCGCGAGCGCCCGACCGGCGGTTTTGGGCCGGATGGCACCCGCGGCGGCGAGTGGCATGTACTCGATCGCTGGATGTACTTGGGATCGGCGCGCAGCGAGGAGGAACTCGCCGCCTTGAGCGTGCGGCAGACCTACCCCGGGTTCGACGCCGATGTGTACAAGCTGCTGCAGCGCTACTTTTCGCATCACCCCAATCTCGACTGGCTTGATCTGCGCAATTACCAAACCGCCGCCGTGCATTGGGCGTGAACGACAACGTCCGCTATTGGATTGCGACCGCGCCGGTGGGCGCCGCCTCTGTGTTGGCCGAAGAACTCGCGCAGTTCGGCGCCGAACAGATTCGCGAGCGCAGTCACGATGTGAAATTTCAAGGCACGTTGGAAGTGGGCTACCGCGCCTGCCTCTGGTCGCGTACGGCTACCCGCGTGCTATTGAGCTTGGGTTCAATTGACGCAACGAGCTCGAAAAGCATCTACGAGGCCGTGAAGCGCATGGAGTGGCGCGAGCATCTGGCGCCGGGCGCAACTCTGGCGTGCGACTGCAGCGGCGGCAACGAATCCATCCGGCACACGATTTACGGCTCGCAACTGCTCAAGGATGCGGTTTGCGACAGTCTGCGCGAAGCCACCGGCGAGCGGCCGAACATCCAGCCCGAACGCCCTGACGTACTGCTGCATCTGCATGTCGAGAGCAGCGCCACGGCGTTGGTGTCGCTGGATTTCTCCGGCGAGAGTCTGCATCGGCGCGGCTACCGCAGCGAAGGCGGCCGCGCGCCGCTCAAGGAAAACGTGGCGGCGGCGGTGTTGTTGCGTGCGGGATGGCCGCAGATTGCCGAGGAGGGCGGAACGCTGCTCGATCCGATGTGCGGATCAGGCACGTTTCTCACCGAAGGCGCGCTGATGGCCGCGGATGCCGCGCCCGCCCTCGATCGCCCGTACTTCGGGTTTCTCAAATGGCGGGGCCACGATGCAGCATTGTGGGAGCGCTTGCGCGCGGAGGCGGTTGCCAGACGCGGCGCGCGCGTTGCGCGGCGCTGCATCTTGGGCTCCGACATCGACTCCGAAGCGGTTCGCATGGCCATCGCCAATGGCGAACAGGCCGGTGTCGCCGAGTGGCTGCATGTGGAGAAACGCGCGCTCAGCGAGGTGTCGCGGCCCAAAGGCGAGGCTGGGCTCATTGTCGCGAATCCGCCCTACGGGGAGCGCATCGGCGCGGAGTCTGGACTGCCGGCCTTGTATTCCGAGCTCGGCTCGGTCCTGCGCGATCACTTTCAGGGTTGGCAGGCGGCGATCCTCACAGGCAATCCGCCGCTCGCGCGCAATTTAGGCATTTATGCCAAGCGTACCCACCGTTTCTTCAACGGCAGCATCGAATGCCGTCTGCTGCGCTTCGAATTGAATGAAGCGAGTGCACAGCGCCCCGCCGAAGAGGTGCGCGCGGATTGGTCGAGCCGGCCTGGGGCGCAAATGTTCGCGAATCGCTTGCGGAAGAATCTGCAGCGCTTGGATCCCTGGGCGCAGCGCGAGCACATCGATTGTTTTCGAGTGTATGACGCCGACATGCCGGAATACGCCTTCGCCATCGATCTGTATGGCCGCGAACCCCGGCATGTGTATGTCCAGGAATATGCGCCGCCGAAGTCCGTGAATCAGGAAAGTGCGCGGGAACGCCGCCGCGAGGCGCTCGCGGTGCTGCCGGAAGTGCTGGCGGTGCCGCTGGCGCAGGTGCATTCGCGCGTGCGCAAGCCGCAGAAGGGCGCCGAACAATACGAGAAGCGCGACAGTGCGGCTGAACGCCACGCGGTCGAAGAAGGCGGCCTTAAGTTCTGGGTGAATTTTCGCGACTACTTGGATACCGGTCTGTTTCTCGACCACCGCATCATGCGCGACATGCTGCGCTCCTGGGCCAAGGGCGCGGACTTCTTGAACTTGTTTTGCTATACCGGCAGCGCAACCGTCTATGCGGCCGCGGGCGGGGCACGCAGCACCACGAGCGTGGATCTGTCCAACACCTACCTGGACTGGGCGCATGAGAATCTTCTGCTCAACGGATTTCGCGAGGGCAACCATGAGCTGTATCGCGCTGATTGCCTGGCCTGGCTCGAGGAGCAAGAGCCGCGCGGCCCGCGGTTCGATCTGATCTTCCTGGATCCCCCGACGTTTTCCAATTCCAAGCGCATGGAAGGCGTGCTGGATGTGCAGCGCGATCACGTCGGCATGATCCGCAGGTCGTTGAAGCTGCTTCGCCCGGCGGGGCGCCTGGTGTTCTCCACGAACTACACGCGCTTCAAGCTGGACTCGGGTGAGCTCGCCGACCTGGCCGTCGAGGACGTGAGTGCGGCGACCATCCCGAAGGACTTCGAGCGTCACGCGCGCATTCATAAGTGTTTCGTTGTGCGATTCAAATAGGGTAACCTTCAGCCGCATGAAAACCCCCTTCAGCCGCACGCGCTTAGGCTTCCTTGTCGGGGCGCTGGCGAGTCTGCCCTTCCTGCCGGCGCAAGCCGCGGAGCCCGCCGCTAAGGACCCGATCAATGCCGCGCCCACGCTGCGCGATTGGCAGTCGCTCGCGAAACTGCCGGACTTCAGCGGCGTCTGGACACCGGTCATCAGCGATCAAGTGGCCCAGGAGAAGAGCAACCCGCCTCCCTGGAATCCGAAGGTCGCCAAGGAAATCGAACAGATGTATGCGGAGGAAAAAGCCGGACGCCCCTTCCCCATCATCGATCATTGCTTTCCGACCGGCATGCCGAGCTACATGCTCATCACGCATAATGCCTTTGAGCTGTTGGTGACGCCGGGCCGGGTGACCATGCTGGGCGAGGGCGACGGCAATCGCCTGCGCCGCATTTATACCGACGGCCGGCCGCATCCCGCCGATCCGGATCCGAGCTTCCACGGTCATTCCATTGGCCACTGGGAGGGCAATTCGTTGGTGGTGGATACCATGGCATTGCTGCCGCAGGCTTATCTGGCGGTCAATGAAGCGGTGGGCGTGCCGAATAACGGCGACATGCACATCGTGGAGCATTTCCATCTTCTTAATGCCGACACGCTGGCCGATGATTTGGAAATCACCGCCAACAAACTCCTGTCAAAGACCTGGAAGACCACGCGAAAATACTATCGGCAGCGATCGCAGAAGTACGACATCGTCGAGGGCGTGTGCGAGCAGGGCAGCTACACGGAAGCCGTGGACAAGGACGGCAACGCCATCTTTGCACCCATCAAGTTCCACAATGGCGTGCCTGTAGGTTCCGACTCGAAATGACCCCGCAATCCATGAATAAACCCATGAAGCTTTCCCTGGCTGCACTCGTTCTGATCGCCGCGGCTGCGGTTTCCTGGCCGGCGTATGCGCACCATTCATTCGCGGTGTACGACCGATCCAAGGTTTTGACCTTGAAGGGCAACGTTAAGAGCTTCCAGTGGACCAATCCCCATTGTGTCATTTGGGTGCTGGTGCAACCGGAGGGCGGCGGCGACCCACAGGAATGGAGCTTCGAGACCACCAGCCCGGGCGTGTTGACGCGCGGTGGCTGGACCCGCAACTCCGTCAAGACGGGCGATCGGGTCAGCGTGGAGTTTTATCCGCTGCGCGACGGCTCGCACGGCGGAGGCTTGAATTCCGTGACGCTGCTCGACACCGGCCAGAAGCTGTCAGCCAGCTTTGCCGCTTCCGAAAAACCCGGGCTGCAGTAGGCGAATACTCAGACAGGCTCCTGGCGCGACTAAAGCAGATCGCGCAGCCGGTAGTAGAGCATGGCGAGCATCAGCGAGGGCCGCCGAAAAACCCTGCCGCCTGGGAAGTCGCGGTGCGTAATGCGCGCAAACACATCGAATCGCTCGGCTGTGCCGGCAATCGCCTCGGAAGCCAGCTTGCCCGCCAAGCCAGCGAGTGCGAGACCGTGTCCGGAGAATCCCTGCAGGTAGTACACGTTCGGCGCCAGCCGTCCGAAATTGGGCGCGCGGTTCATCGTGATATCGAGATAGCCGCCCCAGGCGTACGCGACCTTCACATCGGCGAGACTGGGGAAAACACGCACCATGCGCCGGCGCATGGACTCGGCCAGCCGCGGCGGCTGCACCGAGCTGTAGCTGACGCGGCCGCCAAATAGCAGACGGTGATCGCTCGAGCGCCTGAAATAATCCAAAATCCAATTGATGTCGGCCACGGCCGCATGCTGCGGCAATAAGCTGCGCGCGCGTTCTTCGCCCAGAGGCTGCGTTGCAATGATGTACGTACCGACCCCCAGAATACGCCTCGCCAACGAAGGCGCCACCGCGCCAATGTAGGCATTGCCGCACAAGACCAAATGGGCGCAGCGCACCGTGCCTTGGGCCGTGTGCACACGCACTTCGGCGCCATCCTCATAACGCAGCACTTCGGAATTCTCATGAATGACCGCGCCGGCAGTCTCGGCGGCGCGCGCCAGACCCTGGGTGTATTTGAGCGGCTGCAGATGTCCGCTACGCGAGTCGAACAGGCCTGCCAGATAGCGGGAGCTGCGCACTTGATCTTGAAGCTCGTCGCGGTTCAACAGGCGCGACGACGGATAGCCGTATTCTTCGCGCAGCTCGCGGCTCCATTCGTCGAGTTCGCGCACATGCCGCGGCTTTACGGCCACGTGCACGTGGTTGGGGCGGTAATCGCAGTCGATGGCATGCTCCCGAATCAGCGATTGCGTCAGGTCCAATGCCTCGATGGAGAGATCGAATAAACGGCGCGCGTTCTCGCGGCCCACCTCGCGCGCCAGTTTCGGCTGACCGACGGCGAGGCCGAAGATGGTTTGGCCGCCGCTGCGGCCCGAGGCGCCATAGCCGACGGCGCGCGCCTCCAGCAGGACGACGCGATACCCGCGCTGCGCCAAATGCAACGCAGCCGAGCAGCCGGCGATGCCGCCGCCCAGTACGGCGACATCCGCCCTCACTTCCCCGCGCAGCGGCCCGCGGGCCACCCAAGCGTCGTTTAGGGCGTAGTAAGACGGGGCGGGCGGATAGGACAGGCGCATGGGTTTAGGACGAAAGTGTTTAAGATCTTATGGCTATTGACAGGAATTGGTGCCTGTGAGCCTACCGAGGTTTTGCGTCGAATTGCAACATTGATGCATCGCACAAAACACGCCTAAGTGTTGGAAATGCCTAAATCTTAGCTCTTTTTATGCGTGAAGCTCAGCCGAGGCATGGCCGGTGTGATGTAATAGCCCTGTTCCTAGAGTTCGATCGTCCATCCGGACGTTTATTATATTAAACATGTCACGCCTGCCGCTCATCGGAATTCCGGCTGATCGCCGGCTGTATGGAAAGCACTATTTCCACATGGTCGGTGAGAAGTACATCGAGGCCGTCGCGAAGGGTGCGAACGCGGTGCCGGTACTCGTTCCCGCTCTGGGGTCCGAGATCGACCTGCCTGCGCTGATGAATGCTTGCGATGGATTGCTGCTCACTGGCAGTCCG
This sequence comes from Steroidobacteraceae bacterium, assembly GCA_035997505.1. Classification (GTDB taxonomy): domain Bacteria; phylum Pseudomonadota; class Gammaproteobacteria; order Steroidobacterales; family Steroidobacteraceae; genus Bog-1198. The sequence goes on from DASYIN010000141.1 coordinate 6,582, forward strand.
TCAAATGTTGAACCGCAACACTACGGAGGACCGGCAGCCAAGCCGGGGACACTACATGACCCAAATCGGGATGCTACGACGCTTCCGCTGATACCTCGGGCGATCGCCGCCGGCTTGCCGGTGCTCGCGATTTGCCGGGGATTTCAAGAGATGAATGTCGCCTTCGGCGGCACTTTAAACCCGCGCTTGCACGAGGTGCCTGGGAACCTCGATCACCGCGACGATGAATCCTTACCGTTGGACGTGCAGTACGCACCTGCCCACGAGGTGCTGCTGGAGCCTGGAGGGCAGCTGCGAAAAATTGCAGGCCGCGATCGGCTCAAGGTGAACTCCCTGCACTCGCAGGGCGTTGAGAAACTGGGAGCTGATCTTGCGATCGAAGCGAGAGCACCGGACGGCGTGATCGAAGCCTTCCGTGTCGCAGACTCGCCGTCCTTCGCGTTGGCACTGCAATGGCATCCGGAGTGGCGATTTGCCCAGGACCCATTCTCGAGCGCGTTATTTGCCGCATTCGGCGAGGCCAGCCGACAACGCGCCAACGCAGCAAGGTGATATATGGCGAGCACGATTCAGCAGTTTTTGAGAGAACACGGCATTTCAGAAGTCGAGGCGATCATTCCGGACATGGCCGGTGTCGCGCGCGGCAAGCTGATGCCGGCCGAGAAATTTGCCGAAGAAGAGGGCATGCGCCTTCCGGAAGCGATTTTCCTGCAGACGGTCACCGGGGATTATCCGGAAGACCAGAGCGCGATGAACCCGTCGGACATCGACATTGTTTTGAAGGCCGACCCCAAGACGGTGCGGGTGGTGCCGTGGGCGGCCGAACCCACCGCGCAGGTGATTCACGATTGCTTCTACGGCGATGGCAGCCCGGTCACCATGGCGCCGCGCTATGTGCTGCGCCGGATATTGCAGCTGTACGAGGCGCAGGGCTGGGAGCCGGTGGTGGCCCCGGAACTCGAATTTTTCCTGGTCGAGCCGAACATTGATTCCGACTATCCCTTAAAGCCGCCGGTCGGCCGCTCCGGCCGTCCAGAGATCGGCCGGCAAGCCTATAGCATCGCGGCCGTGAATGAATTCGATCCCCTGTTCGACGACATGTATTCATTCTGCGAGGCGCAGGACATCGAGATCGACACCTTGATCCACGAATCGGGCGCGGCGCAGATGGAGATCAATCTGCTGCACGGCTATCCCATGGGCCTTGCCGACCAGGCCTTCTTGTTCAAGCGCACGGCGCGCGAAGCGGCAATGCGTCACAAGATGTATGCCACCTTCATGGCCAAGCCCATGGCCAAGGAGCCCGGCAGCGCGATGCACTTGCATCAAAGCATCATCGATGCCAAGACTCGCAAGAACATATTCAGCAATGCCGATGGCACGCCGTCGGCCCTGTTCTTCAGCCATATCGGCGGCCTGCAAAAATACCTGCCCGGCGCGATGTCGCTGTTCTGTCCGAACGTCAATAGCTACCGGCGCATCAGCCGTCACTCCTCCGCACCCATCAATGTGCACTGGGGCTACGACAATCGAACCGCCGGGTTGCGGGTGCCCATGTCCGGACCCGATGCGCGGCGCGTGGAAAATCGGGTCGGCGGCGCGGATGCGAATCCCTATCTCGCCATCGCGGCATCCCTGGCCTGCGGCTATCTCGGCATGATCGAAGGGCTGAAGCCCTCCGAGCCCATCGGCGGCAGCGCCTACGATCTGGCGATTGCCCTGCCGCGCACGCTGGCCGAAGCGCTGCGGCTGCTGCGCGAATCGAAGCCGCTGGTGGATCTGTTCGGTGACCGCTTCGTGCTGGCCTTTACCGCCGTCAAGGAAGCCGAGTACGAAACCTTCGCGCAGGTGATCAGTTCCTGGGAACGAGAGCACCTGCTGCTCAACGTATAGCTCATTCGCTCAACATCTGGCGGTCAATGGGCTGCTGCGCTATAACTAACAGACCAAAAAACTAGGGGAAGCGTCGGATGTTCAGTGTTCGTCGGACGGCGATTCTGGCGCTTGCATGCGTGGTTGGCTTGAGCGGCTGCGGCGGGAAATCCGCTGGCGATACGGCTGCCAAATCGGCCGGCGGTGCCAAGGTCCTCAATCTCTACATCTGGTCGGACTACCTCGCGCCGGACACGCTGTCGAATTTTGAGAAGCAGAACGGCATCAAGGTGCATTCTGCTTACTACGACACCAATGAAACTCTGGAGACCAAACTGCTGGCGGGCAGCAGCGGCTTCGACATCGTGGTGCCTTCGGCCTCCTACTTTGAAAGGCAGATCAAGGCGGGCGCCTATCTGACTCTCGATAAATCCAAGCTGCCGAACCTCAAGAACATGGATCCGGAACTCATGGCGAGGGTGGCGTCAAACGATCCCGGCAACGCCCATGGCGTGATCTATCAGTGGGGCAGCAATGGCATCGGCTACAACGAAAAAATGATCAGGGCCTTGATGCCGGATGCGCCGCTGGACAGCTGGCGCCTGGTATTCGATCCGGTCGTTGCTGCAAAAGTAGCCAAGTGCGGCATCAGCCTGCTGGACTCGCCGGCCGAAATGCTGCGCGGGGTGTACAGCTACCTGGGTAAGGATCCCAATTCGCAAAGCGCCGAGGATCTTGCCCAGGCCGAGGCGGTGCTGCTCAAGATCAGACCGTACATTCGAAATTTCAGCTCGTCCGAATACATTGAAGCGCTCGCGAATGGCGATCTGTGCATTTCGGTTGGGTACAACGGCGATGTGATGCAGGCTCGCGATCGGGCGCGCGAGGCCAATAAGGGCATCGAAATCAAGTATGTGGTGCCAAAGGAAGGTTCGATACTCTGGTTCGACATGCTGGCGATTCCCAAGGACGCGCCGGACCCCGACAGCGCCTACGCATTCATGAACTACATGATGACGCCCCGAGTCATCGCCGATGTGTCGAACTTCAAGCGCTACGCCAACGCGAACTCCGCCTCGCAGCCCCTGGTGTTGCCCGCGGTAAAGGATGATCCAGGAATTTACCCGCCGGCGGAGCTGCGCCAAAAGCTTGCACTGCAGTTGGCCGACTCGGCCGAGCAGACCCGCGCCATCACTCGCGTCTGGCAAAAATTCAAGACGGGTGAATAAGCCAATGACGAAACGCCAATGACGACAACCTCCGGAGGCGTCGTCAAAGCCCAGCCCTGGAATGATCCGTCCGCGCGGCCTTACGTCGAAGTCGAGCGCATCAGCAAAACGTTCGGCGATTTCAAAGCGGTCAACGACGTATCGCTGAAGATCTATAAGGGCGAGATCTTTTGCCTGCTGGGAGCGTCGGGGTGCGGCAAAACGACATTGCTCCGCATGCTGGGCGGATTTGAGACGCCGACCGATGGGAAAATTCTCATCGACGGCGAGGACATGACGGACGTACCGCCCTACGAGCGGCCGGTGAACATGATGTTCCAGTCATACGCGCTGTTTCCGCACATGAATGTGGAGCAGAACGTGGCTTTCGGACTCAAGCAGGATCGCATTCCCAAGAGCGAGATAAGGGACCGAGTCGCCACCATGCTCGATCTGGTGAAAATGTCCGATTTCGCCAAACGCAAGCCCCATCAGCTCTCCGGCGGCCAGCGCCAGCGGGTTGCGCTGGCCCGTTCGCTGGTGAAGCGGCCCAAGTTGCTGCTGCTTGACGAGCCCCTGGGTGCGCTCGACAAAAAACTGCGCGAACACACGCAATTCGAACTGATCAGTCTGCAGGACAAATTGGGCGTGACGTTCATCGTGGTGACGCACGATCAGGAAGAAGCGATGACCCTGGCAAGCCGCATCGGCGTGATGAATCACGGCGAAATCGTGCAGGCCGGTACGCCGTCGGAGATCTACGAATTTCCCAGCTCAAAGTTCGTCGCCGACTTCGTCGGCTCGGTGAACATCTTCGAGGGCCAGCTCATCGAGGATGAGCCGGACTATGTGCGCATCGGCTCTGCGGAGCTCGGCGGCACGATATACGTGAGTCACGGGATCAGCGCGCCGCCCGAAGCCATCGTCTGGGCGGCCGTCCGTCCGGAAAAAATATTCATGTCGACCGCACCGCCGCAGGCAGCCGCCGACAACGTGGTACGCGGCACTGTGCAGGACATCGCCTATCTCGGCGACTTGTCGATTTATCTGGTCAGGCTGGCGACCGGAAAGGTCGTGCGGGTCACACGGCCGAACACCTCGCGGCACGCTGAGGCGATCAGCTGGGATCAGCAGGTCTATTTATCCTGGGACGCGACCAGTCCGGTGGTGGTGACTCGTTAGCGCGCCGACGATAATGGGGCGCCTCGGGCGCGTCGGCATCACCGGCCGCGGACTGGTGGTCGCGCTGCCCTACCTGTGGCTGCTGCTGTTCTTCGTGGTGCCCTTCGTCATCGTTCTGAAAATCTCTTTCTCGGACGTGACTCTGGCCATTCCGCCCTACAAGCCGCTGCTCGAGTGGGTCGGCAAGAATTCGCTCGCGATCAAGGTCAATTTCGACAACTACGCCTTCCTGTTCACGGATTCCCTGTATCTGCACGCGTTTGCGAACTCGGTGAAAGTCGCTTTCCTTTCGACCCTCGCCTGTCTGCTCATCGGCTATCCGATGGCCTACGGCATCGCGCGTGCGAAGCCCTCGTTACGCAACGTGCTGCTGCTGCTGGTGATCCTGCCCTTTTGGACCTCGCTGCTGCTGCGGGTGTACGCCTGGATCGGGCTGCTCAAGGCCAACGGCGTGATCAACAACATCTTGATGTCGCTTGGGGTAATCCATGAGCCCTTGACCATGCTGTACACGCCCTTCGCCATGTACGTCGGCATCGTCTACTCCTATCTGCCGTTCCTCATTCTGCCGTTGTACGCGAATCTGGAAAAAATGGATTGGCAGTTGCTCGAAGCGGCCGAGGATTTGGGCTGCCGTCCCTGGCAGGCGTTCTACAAAATCACCTTGCCGCTGTCGCGCAATGGCATCCTGGCCGGTTCCATGCTGGTGTTCATTCCGGCGGTGGGTGAGTTCGTGATTCCCGCGCTGCTCGGGGGCCCCAACGCGCTGATGATCGGACGGGTGCTGTGGGATGAGTTCTTCTCCAACCGCGCATGGCCCGTGGCAAGCGCGGTCGCGATCCTGCTGCTGATCCTCTTGGTGCCGTTCATGATGTGGTATCAAAGCGTGCAGGCGCGCGAAACGGCGGGTGCGCGATGAACTATCGCAGTTCGTTTTTCATCTTAAGCTGCATCGGGCTGGGCTTTGCGTTTCTGTATGTCCCGATACTCTCCATGGTGGTGTTTTCCTTCAACGCCTCCAAACTAGTGACGGTCTGGGACGCCGCCAACTCCCCGACGCTGAAGTGGTACCACGCGCTGCTCAACAACGAGGAGATTCTCGACGCGGCGTGGATTTCTCTGAAAGTCGCGGTGATCAATGCTTCCGGCTCGGTGATCCTGGGCACGCTCGCCGGTTTTGGTCTCGCGCGCTTCCGGCAATTTCGCGGCCGGTTCACCCTGAACGCAATGACCACCGCACCACTTGTCATGCCGGAAGTGATTACCGGGCTCTCGCTGCTGCTGTTGTTTGTCGCGCTCGAGCAGTTGATCGGCTGGCCGGCCGGACGCGGCATCACCACCATGACCATCGCGCACATGACGTTTTCGATGGCCTATGTGACCGTCATTATCAATTCCCGGCTGTCGAGTTTCGACACCGCTCTGGAGGAAGCCGCCATGGACTTGGGCGCGCGACCCGTGAAGGTGTTCTTCGTCATCACCCTGCCGATCATATTTCCCGCCATTCTCTCGGGTTGGCTCCTGGCCTTCACGCTGTCATGGGACGATCTCGTCATCTCGAGCTTTACCTCGGGTCCGGGCAGCAGCACCCTGCCGATGGTCGTCTTTTCCAAAGTTCGCTTAGGGGTGAGTCCGGAAATCAATGTGCTGGCGACGCTGACGCTGATGGTCGTGACCGCCATGATCGTCGGCGTCAGCCTGTGGATGGCGCGGCGGGCGCGGCTTGACCAGGGAGCTGCCTAGCCTACGAGGCCGCGCATCATTAGAATGTCGACGTAGCCGTTTCGATCACTGCAATGGAAGAATAACTAAATGATACGGACGCTGGCGCATTTGGGATGCGGGATTCTCTTTATGTCAGCGCCGCACGCCTTCGCTGAGGATTTGCTCAGCGGTTTTCTTTGCTGCAACATGCATAGCGATGGCCAGCTGATCAGCGACATCAACATTGGCGATCCCGAACAACACGTGATTGCGGTGGGTACGCCCATTCGGGCCACAAGCTACAGCAAGCATCGCGTTAAAGTGGTTGTGGAGAACAAAAACCAGGCTCTTGCCAATGACTACAGCCGAGATCTGGCGATTGAGACGTTCGCAAGGCGGTACATCGTTCAAGATGATCCGACCACCAAAATCAAGACATTTCCGCAAAATGTTCAGTACGCCATTGCGGCGGGCCACCTCGCCAAGGGGATGACTCGCGAACAGGTTCTGATGTCGGTTGGCTACCCGGTGAGCAGCGATGTTCCCAATCTCGCCAGCAACGTGTGGACTTTTTGGATTACGGACAAGGTGCAGTACCGCGTCAAATTTGACTACGATCAGCGCCTGGCGGAGGTGGAGAATGTGGTTGACGCCAAGGCCATGCTGTTGAAGGAGTGATCGTGAGGCGGGCAATTATCCTGATGGGCGTGGCGATGCTGAATACGGGGTGCGCGCTCGAGAGGTCCGTGCTCCCCAAGGAGTACAGCGGGCCGACTGCGCTCATTGCGGATTCGAGCTACGTGTACAGCAAAAGCAAATCCGACTTCTTTTTTGTGGATGCGATTGACGGGCGGCCAATTGCAAATGCGCTGCAGCGAACCGCAAATGTCAATCGGGGAAATGGCTTTTACCAGCACGTGCAGGGTGTCGCTCGTCCCATTGAGCCGAAAGAAACTATATTTCACATTTGCGGGCGTACCCACTTTGCGGCGCCGATACAGGCAATGGTCGGGACCTCTTATTCTGTAGACGGCAATGTCCGGTTCACGCCGCTGGCTGGTGCGACCTATGTCGTCAAAGGAAGCCTGGGGCCGGATTACTCTGCGGTCTGGATAGAAAATCTGGAGACCGGGGTTCAGGTCGGCAACAAGCTCATGATCAAAGGAGCCGCTGAATTGAGCGCGATCAAAAAGAGACCCGTAACCGAGGAGATACCGCCGGCGCCCTGAAGTTCGCGGCGAAGCGCCAGGTCTTGATGGTTAGACCTTGTCGAGCGGGGTATTGCCGCCGGTGAACTCCGAGCGCGCCTGCGCCAGCCGGTACTTGTGCTCGGATCGCCAGCGGCGCCAATCGCGCAGGCCGGCCAGGGCGTATACCAATTTGAACAAGCTCAGGCGCCGCAGCACCTTGGGCGAATCGAATAGATCGCCCGCGAGCATGGAAATCACGCCCTGCTCGAGCTGCCAGACGTTGCGCGGTTGGCCGAACATCTGCGTCAGCACCGGTCCGTTGAAGCGATAGATAAAGAACGAGAATCGGGCCATGCCGGCCCGCTGGCGCTTTTCCAGCTTGCGCTGCAGCGCGCGCTCTCGCTTGGGTTCGCGCAGCGACGCATCGACCACTTCCGCCGCTTGTTCCGCGCCGCTCATGGCCAGGTAGACGCCGGAGGAGAACACCGGATCGAGAAATGCGAACGCGTCGCCCACCAGGACCCAGCCCGGCCCGCCCATCCGGGTCGAATCATAGGAATAATTGCCGGTGACGCGCACCTCGCCGATCAGTTCGGCGCGCTTCATACGCGCCTTCAATCCGGAATTCTGATGCAATGTCTCAATCAGGAACTCAGCCGTGCGCCCCTTGCGCCGTTTCAAATACTCCGGCCGGCAGACCGCACCGATGCTCATGACTCCGTCGGGCAACGGGATCATCCACATCCAGCCGTAATCGAAGCGGTAAATGCTGATGTTGCCGGCGTCCTCGCCCGCGCGCGGCTCGGCGCCACGGAAATGGCCGAATATGGCCGCACTCTGATGCTCGTTGTTCTTGCGGCGCAGTTGCTTTTTCGACGACAAAAACGCGTCACGGCCGCTGGCGTCGACGAGGTAGCGCGTTTGAATGCTGTAGCTGCGGCCGTCTTCGGCGCGCACTTCGAGCCGCGTATCGCGCGAATTGACCTGCTCGACCTTTACAACCTCGTGGCCTTCGCGAGCATCGGCGCCGGTTTCGCGCGCATGCTCATAGAGCATCTTGTCGAAGTCCTGCCGCCACACCTGATAGGCGTGCGGCGGGCTGTTGCCTATCGCGCGCGAAAACGCATAGTTGTTATACCCGCGTTCGTTATTCGCCTCGAAGTCGGCACCGGGTTTGAACACGCCCATCGCGCGCACCTTGTCGAGCACCCCGAGCCGCTCGAACACGGGCAGATTCATGGGCAGCAGCGATTCGCCGATGTGAAATCGCGGATGGTGCGCCTTCTCGAGCGCAATCACCTTGTATCCCATGCGCGCCAGAAGGGTTGCCGCGGTGCTGCCCGCGGGGCCGCCGCCGATCACCGCGACATCGCAAACTTCGGTTGTGGTGTCCATCAGACCAGGACCCGTTCGATGCCGCCGGTGTTGGCGCGCTTGACGTACTCCGGCAGCCAGTCTGGGCCCAAGAGATGTTTGGCGATTTCAACCACGATGTAATCGGCATCCATTTCTGCGTCGTCGTTGAAGCGCTTCAAGCCCTGCAGGCAGGACGGACAGGATGTCAATATCTTCACTTCGCCCCGGTGGCCGGCGGCGCGGATTTCCTCCACGCCAATGCGCACTTCGTGTTCCTTGCGAAATCGCACCTGCGTCGAGACGTCCGGCCGCGAGGCGGCCAGCGTGCCGGACTCGCCGCAGCAGCGATCGTTCTTGGCGATGCTGCCGTTCTGGGCGCTGTTCATCAGCGTGTTGACCACCGTGAGCGGATCGTATTTTTTCATGGGTGAATGACAGGGGTCATGATACATGTAGCGGGTTCCGGTGACATTCTCCAGGCGCACTCCCTTCTCGAGAAGATACTCATGGATATCCATGATCTTGGAGCACGGAAATATACTCTCGAATTCATATCCCTGTAGCTGATCGAAGCAGGTTCCGCAGCTGACCACGACGGTTTTGATATCGAGGTAGTTGAGCGTGTTGGCGACACGATGAAACAACACACGGTTGTCGGTGATGATCTTCTCCGCCTTGTCGAATTCACCGGCGCCGCGTTGCGGATAGCCGCAGCATAAATACCCGGGTGGCAGCACGGTCTGCACGCCGACGTGCCACAGCATCGCCTGCGTCGCGAGACCGACTTGTGAAAACAGGCGTTCCGAGCCGCAGCCCGGAAAGTAAAACACTGCCTCGGAATCGCTGCTGACCCTTGAGGGGTCGCGGATGATGGGTACATAGTTGCGGTCTTCGATGTCGAGGAGCGCGCGCGCGGTCCGCTTCGGCAAGCCGCCGGGCATACGCTTGTTCACGAAGTGCACCACTTGTTCGTTCATGGGGGCTTTGCCGGTGGTGGCCGGAGGGCGCCGGGTTTGAGACTTGGCGAGCGTGTGCAACGCCCTATGCCCTAGCCGCTGCAACTTGTAGCCCCAGTCGATCATGACCTTGCGGGTCATTTTGATCGTCTGCGGATTGGTGGCGTTCAAGAAGAACATCGAAGCGGCAGTGCCCGGATTGAAGCGCCTCTTGTTCATTCTGCGCAAAAGGTCGCGCATGCCCATGGAAACATCACCGAAGTCGATGTCAACGGGGCAGGGCGCCGCGCACTTGTGGCAGACGGTGCAGTGATCGGCTACATCCGACAGCTCGTCCCAGTGCTGGACCGAAATGCCGCGGCGCGTCTGCTCCTCGTAGAGAAATGCTTCGATCAACAGCGAAGTCGCGAGGATTTTGTCGCGCGGTGAATACAGCAGGTTGGCGCGCGGCACGTGGGTGGCGCAGACGGGTTTGCACTTGCCGCAGCGCAGACAATCCTTGATGGCGTTGGAAATTCCGCCGATGTCGGATTGCTGCATGATCAGCGATTCGTGCCCCAAGAGGCCGAAGCTGGGCGTATAGGCGCGGCGCAAATCGCTGTGCGGCATCAGCTTGTGTTTGTTGAAGTGATCATCCGGATCTACGCGCCGCTTGTAGCTGCGAAACTCGGCCAGCTCGCCTTCAGTGAGATACTCGAGCTTTGTGATGCCGATGCCGTGTTCCCCGGATATCACGCCATCGAGGCTGCGCGCGATGCCCATGATTTTCGCTACCGCGCGGTTCGCCGTCTTGAGCATCGCGTAGTTTTCGGAGTTGACCGGGATATTGGTGTGCACATTGCCGTCGCCCGCGTGCATATGCAGTGCAACGAACACGCGGCCCTGCAGAATCCGCTTGTGCAGGGAATCGCATTGCGCCAGTACCGGCGCGAATGCGCTGCCGACGAAGATGCGGGCGAGCGTGGCGCGGACCTCGGTTTTCCAACTGACCCGCAGAGTGCGATCCTGCAGCCGATCGAAGAGGCGTCGAGAGTCCTCCTCGATCCCATCCATATTCGCGAGCAGGTGCTGCCAGCGCTGCCGCACGTGCGAGAGGAGTTCGATCACTTCGATGCGGCGCGCCGAATCGGCATCTTCCGTGTCCGCGAGATTGACCTCGCCGGAAAAATAATTCTCGAGCACGTCCAGCAGCTCGAGTTTGTTGCGAATCGACAGCTCGATGTTGATGCGCTCGATGGCGTCCGTGTACTCGCCCAGACGCCCCAGTGGGATCACCACGTCCTCGTTGATCTTGAATGCGTTGGTGTGCTTGGCGATGGCCGCTGTTTTCGCGCGGTCCAGCCAAAATTTGCGGCGCGCCTCCGGGTTCACGGCGATGAAGCCTTCGCCGGAGCGCGCGTTGGCCAGGCGCACCACATGCGACGTTGCCGCTGCGACGGCGGTCTCGTCCTCCCCGACGATATCGCCCAGCAGCACCATTTTCGGCAGTGCGCCGCGCTTGGATTTGGTGCTATAGCCCACCGCGCGCAAATAGCGCTCGTCCAGATGCTCGAGGCCGGCGAGCAAGGTGCCCTGGGTTTTGGCATTGGTTTCCAAATACCGCCCGATCTCCACAATGCTGGGGATGGCCTCGCGCGCCTGGCCGAAAAATTCCAGACACACGGTGCGGGTATGCGCTGGCATGCGGTGCAGGATCCAGCGCGCGGCGGTGATCAGTCCGTCGCAGCCCTCCTTCTGCACGCCGGGCAGGCCGCCCAGAAACTTGTCGGTAACGTCCTTGCCCAGCCCGACCTTGCGAAATTTCGCCCCCGCGATATCAAGGCGTTCGCGCCGCAGCACTTCCGCCTCGTCGGCAGCCTTGGCGCCGTTTTTCCAGATCAACTCGAAGCTGGCTATATCGGCGTCGTGAATTTTGCCCAGGTTGTGACTGAGGCGCGTGACTTCGAGCCAGTTGCCTTGCGCGTCGACCATGCGCCACCACGCCAGGTTGTCGACGGCGGTTCCCCACAGCACCGCTTTCTTTCCGCCGGCATTCATGGCGATGTTGCCGCCCACGCATGAGGCGTCCGCGGAAGTCGGATCGACCGCAAACACGAAGCCGGCACGTTCCGCCGCCTCGCTCACGCGCTTGGTGACCACGCCGGCCGCTGAAAATATGCTGGCGCTTGATGTCGTGTTGCCGGGAAGCGCATGGATTTCCACCGTCCCCAAGGTTTCGAGCTTTTCGGTGTTGATGACCGCCGACCAGGGCGTCAAAGGCACGGCGCCGCCGGTGTAGCCCGTGCCCCCGCCGCGCGGAATGATGGTCAGCCCCAGTGCGATGCAGTCGCGCACCAAGTGCGGAATCTCGGACTCCGCATCCGGCATCAGCACCACGAAGGGCAACTCCACCCGCCAGTCCGTCGCATCCGTGACATGGGCGACCCGCGAGAATGCATCGAAGCGGATGTTGTCGGCGCGCGTCGAATTCCGCAGCATGCGCTGCGCACGCCGACGCCTGGCAGCGAACTCGGCGAAACGGCGTTCGAACCTCTCCACCGCCTGCGCCGCCGCGCGCAGCAGTTCACGCACCTTGGCATCGCGCACTTCATCACCGGGATCGCGGCGCTTTTCCACTTCCGCCAGGCGGTGATGCATCGCCGCGATGAGCGCGCGTCTGCGCTTGGGATTGTGGAGAAGATCGTCCTGCAGGTACGGGTTGCGGTCCACCACCCACATATCGCCCAACACCTCATACAGCATCCGCGCCGATCGGCCGGTGCGCCGCTCCGCGCGCAGTCCATCCAGCACGTCCCAAATGGCTTCGCCCAGCAGACGGATCACGATCTCGCGGTCTGCCAGCGAGGTGTAGTTGTACGGAATTTCGCGCAAGCGCGATTCCGGCTCTTTTTCGATCGGGGGTCGCGCTGCGTCGGCCAAATCTGCGACGGCGTTCATGTTCGATCGAGTTTACGCATATTTTATGACGTATTGTGCCTCTCGAGCGGCGGTTGCCGTCTCAAGTCATTGTATCGCCCGCCGTTACCCACTTAAGTGCTGCAACCATCCGTCAAATCGCGAGAAGACGTGGAGAATCTCGAAGCCGTGCGGGGCTTGGTCGAGCAGTACATTGCGCGCAATGAGTTGGTGATCCCGACGCTGCCGACTGTCGCCGTGCGCGTAGTTCGGAGCGGTACCGGAAAAGTGGGCGATGCCCATCTTCTGGCGGACATCATCCACACCGATTCCGCACTAACCCAGTATGTCCTCAGGATCGCCTCTTCGGCGGCCAAGCGCCCATCCATGCCGATTACTTCGTTGCAGCATGCGATTGCCTGGCTGGGACTCGACGATGTGGCCAACATTGCATTCACCCTTGCATTGCAGGGAAAAATGCTGCACGTCGAGGGCCAGCACCGCAAAGCGCGCCGCCTTTGGCGCCACTCTTTGGCGAGCGCCCTCTGGTCGCGCCACTTGAGCCATATTCTTCAGCGGGAGACAGGACTGTGCTACCTGTGCGGTTTGCTGCATACCATCGGCAGGGCGGTCACGCTCGGCGTCATTCACGAGGTCGCGGAACGCGCAGGAACGCAACTCGCCGGCAACGAATATGATTGTCTGATCGAGCTCTTCCATCGAGACGTCGGCCAGCGCGTCATCGCCGCCTGGGCGCTGCCGCCGCCGGTGCCCGCGGTCGTGGCGCGCTGGGACAGTTACCCGGCGGCCGGCGCCATCCAGTGGGAGTGCAATGTCGTCAACGTTGCTCACAAGCTCGCGGATTTCACGCTGCACGAGCCGGCCATGATGACGCGGGAATTGCTGGTGCTCGATCAGGGCTATCGCGACCTTGGTCTGTCGGCGCAAGACGCTGAGCCGCTGTTCGACTCGACCGTCGCCATCAACGCGGAACTGGATCGCTACCTGTCGCCGTAAAGTGCAGGGAACGCAGGCCTCCGTTTCCTAAAGTTCATGGATCGACTATCGTGTATCCATGAAAAATACGACGTTGGTGAATCATCCGCCCGCCGTCGCCGTGCCTTCCGACAACCGGCCGCTGGTGGCGCCCATCCATCAATCGGTGAAGTTCTCGTTCGACGACACGAATGAAACCTTGCGGTATCAGCGCGGCGAGCGGGAGGGCTTCTTTTACTCGCGCAACTCCAATCCCACGCTGATGCAGCTGCAGCGTTTGTTGAGCGAACTGCAGGGCAGGGACGATTGCCTGCTGACCGGTTCGGGCGTGGCAACGATTGCCGCCAGCCTGTTGGCGCTGTGCAAGGCGGGCGATCATGTGCTGCTGTTTGTCGAGTCGTACGGGCCCACGCGCTACATCGTGCAGCATTTGCTGGCCAAGTTCGCCGTGACGCACACGATGCTGTCCATCGAGGACCTGGCCGGCATTGAAAAGCTGCTCAAGGAGAAGCCGACGCGCCTGGTGATTTTCGAAAGCCCAACCAACCCCGTTACCAAGATCGCCGACATCGAGCACTTGACGGGGCATGCCAGGGCGGCCGGCTGCCTGACGGTGCTGGACAACACCTTTGCGGGTTTTCACAATCACGGCGCTTACGACATCGACATCTACCTTCACAGTCTGACCAAGTACGCCTCCGGACACGGCGATGTCATGGGCGGCGCCATCATCGCGCGCCACGAACTCATCGCGGCCATGCGCAAGGACATTGCGTCGACGGGCCCCACACTCGATCCGCATGCGGCGTGGTTGATTCAACGCGGCATGCGTACGTATTTCCTGCGCTACGAGCGGCAGTGCACCAATGCGCTCATCGTCGCCGAATTCCTGAAGCAACATCCACGCGTCAAGCGCGTGCACTATCCAGGTCTTGCGAGCCATCCCCAGCATGCCCTGGCGCGCAAGCAGATGAAGGACTTCGGCACCATCGTGAGCATCGAGTTGGACGGCGGTTTCAAGGAAGCCGGCCGCTTCGCCGAGTGCTTGGAATTGTTTTCCATTGCGGCGAGCGTGGGCTCCACCGAATCGCTGGTGATGCCGCCGCAGCTTTTGCACGGCGGCGAATACACGGCCGAACAGCGGGCACAATCGTTGGTGGGAAAAGGGACGGTGCGCCTATCGATCGGTTTGGAGGATGCGGACGATCTCAAGGAGGATCTATCGCAAGGCTTGCAGCGAGCGTTCGCCTAACATATTGATTTGACATATGTTATTAACATAATGCAGACCTGATTCAAGCATTGCCCGCGTTTGCCGATCTATTGAGGTCGACAAGAACGTCGTGACAGGTGCCAAGAAGTGAGTCTGCAATCCCCGATGGTCGTTTCCCCCCTGCAGCCCTCAGCGGCGCATGCTTTCCTGAGCGAATCCTTGGCAGGCCCGCAAAACATTGCGCCCATGCCTCGCGTTTGCGCGCAGCTGGCCGAACTTACCGCGCAGCAGGCCACCGATGCCGCGCAGCTTGCGCGCCTGATTCAATCGGACGCCGCACTGGCTGGCGAACTGATGCGGGTGGCGAACTCGCCGGCGCTCCGGCCGCGCTCTCCGATCGTTTCCTTGCAGCAAGCGGTGTCGTGGCTCGGGGTCGCCGAAGTGCGCAACATCGCCATGGCGGTCATGTTGCGCGGCGAAGTGTTCACGGCTCCCGGCCATGAACCTGAATCCGAAGAACTGTGGCGCGAAGCGTGGCTGGCGGGATTGTGGGGCAAGGAGATTGCACGCGAGCGGCGCAAGCATGTGGAAAGCGCTTTCCTGGCCGCATTGATGCACCGGACCGGCGCCGCACTGGCGCTGAAAATCCTCTCCGGCTACGAGAGTCAGCAGCGCACCGCGATGGACGCCCAGACATTTTCCGGTCTCGTGGTCGAGTTCGAACCGCGCTTCGGCCGAATGCTGATGAGCACGTGGCGTCTGCCCAGCGACGTGCAGGATGCGGCCAGCGATTGGCGCGACTACCGCAAGTCCAGTCATAGCGATTTGGCGGGCACCGTGCACGCGGCGCATCTCTTCGCAACGCATACCCTGCATCCGCAGCTTCTCGACGAGCAAGTGGTGCTCGACGATGCGGTGTTCGAGCAACTCGGCGTTTTTCCGGACGATCGGCGCCTCATGCTCGCCAAGCGCGATCACATCCGCAGTCTCGCGGGCCTGTAGATGCAGTCCACCGAATTCGATCTCATCTGTCTCGGCTCGGGTCCTGCCGGCCAGAAGGCCGCGATTCAAGCGGCAAAAGCAGGCTTTCGCGCCTGCATCGTTGAGCGCGAGACGCTGGTCGGCGGCTCCTGCCTGTTGTCCGGCACCATCCCCAGCAAGGCGCTGCGTGAACAGGCGCTCAGGTACCGGCGGATGCAGGGCAGCGCGAGCTCGCTGGCAGTCGAGCTGCGCGGCGATGCGCCGCTGTCGGCGCTGCTGCACGGCGTCGATGTGGTGATCGAAGCGCAGGACAAATTTCTGCACGCGCAGCTCAAGCGTAATGGCGTCGAGTTGATCCGCGGCAAGGGCATTTTTTTGGATGCCCATCGCATCGAGGTTCAACATCTCGACGGTTCTCGCCAGCTGCTGCACGCCCCCAAGGTAGTGCTCGCCAGCGGGTCGAGGCCGCGGCATGTGGCCGCCATCGAGGTGGATCACGAGCACATCGTCGACAGCGATTCCATCCTGAGCCTGCCCTATATTCCGCGCTCCATGCTGGTGCTCGGCAGCGGCGTCATCGCCTGCGAATACGCCTCGATTTTCGCCGCCTTGGGCTGCACGGTGACCATGCTCGACAAGGCGGCGGAGCCTTTGGGATTTCTTGACCCTGCGCTGCGCGCGGGATTCCTCGCGGCGTTTCGTGCCATGGGCGGCGAGTACTGCGGCGGCTCCGAGGTCAGCGGCGCGCGCTTCGACGGATTCTCGCAGGTCGAGGTGCAATTGCGCGGCGGCGAAACCCTGGCATCGGACATTGTGTTTGCGGCTTTCGGCCGCGTCGCCAATCTCGAAGGCATCGGACTCGATCGGCTGGGCTTGGGCTTGAGCTCGCGCGGCACCGTCGAGGTGAACGAACGCTTTGAAACCAATATTCCCGGCCTATTCGCTGCCGGCGATGCCATCGGCCCGCCCGCGCTGGCCTGCGCCGCGGCTGACCAGGGCCGGCGTGCAGCGCTTGCCGCTTTGGGATTGCCGCCGCCCGCATTGACGAGCTTGGTGCCGAGCGGCGTCTACACCATCCCGGAGATTGCCTGCGTCGGACTGTCGCGGACCGAGGCTGCGGCGAAAAAGATCGACGTGATCGTCGGCCGCGCCGATTTCGCCGAGGTGGCGCGTGCCCATATCGCAGGGGAACCCACCGGATTCCTGACCCTGCTGTGCGAGCCTGGCAGTGCGCGGGTCTTGGGGGTTCAGGTTTTGGGGGAGGGCGCCACGGAACTCGTGCACTTAGGGCAGGCGGCGATCGCCACCGGCGCCAGCGCCGATTTTTTCATCGAGCAGATTTTCAATTTTCCGACCATGACCGAGGCATATCGAATCGCAGCGTTCGACATCTTGAAGCAGCGCTCGGTGGCGTCGGCTAAACCTCTGAAGCTGGCCGGCGCCGCCCGCTGATTTCTGCTATAGATTTCGAATCAGGATATCGCCGAATTCGCTGCACTTGACCTCGGTCGCGCCGGGCATGAGGCGCGCGAAATCATAGGTGACGGTCTTCTGCGCGATTGACTTGTCCATGGCGCCGATGATGGCATCGGCCGCTTCCAGCCAGCCCATGTACCTGAACATCATCTCTCCCGACAGGATGACCGATCCTGGATTGACCTTGTCGAGATCGGCGTACTTCGGGGCGGTGCCGTGCGTGGCCTCGAAAACCGCGTGGCCCGTCATATAGTTGATGTTGCCGCCGGGTGCAATCCCAATGCCGCCCACTTGTGCGGCCAGGGCATCCGACAAATAGTCGCCGTTCAGATTCATCGTGGCGACCACGTCGAATTCATCCGGCCGGGTCAGTACTTGCTGCAAGGTAATGTCCGCGATCGCATCCTTGATGATGACTTTGCCGGCGCTCTTGGCCGCATCCATCTGCGCATTGGCTTCTTTCTCGCCCCGATCGGCTTTGATGCGCTCCCATTGCTCCCAGGTGAACACCTGGGCGGGGAATTCTCGCTCGGCCAATTGATAGGACCAACCGCGGAACGCACCCTCGGTGAACTTCATGATGTTGCCCTTGTGCACGATCGTCACGCTCTTGCGCTTGTTGTCGATCGCATACTTCACGGCCGCCC
>DASYIN010000142.1:0-2671 GCA_035997505.1 Steroidobacteraceae bacterium
CGGCGGGTGACGATGCTGCGGCGGCCAGGCCGCTCAAAAGCAGAGGCAATGCGAGCAAAATGGCGAATAGTGGTTTCATTTACTGCCGTGTTGGCGACCCATGAGCTCGGCTCGACGTATCATTCTTTCTCTCAATATGACAACGAACGCAAGGCGCGGCGGACCGCCGGCAGGCCCAAGGCGATGTGGGGTGGCCGAGGCCGACCGGCTCGGCCAGGCTCGCGCGGGTCCGATGCGCCAAGGGCGGCTGGCTCCACATGGGCTAGCGATTGCGCTGCGCTCGCCGATATAAATTTGGTGCAACGGTGGTTGAGAGTCTTGAAGCATCGGCATTCACGTCAATACAATCATGAATTGATTCGAAGGCGGCCAACCGTCTCACGGTCGACCGCAACGTCGGTCAATCCAGGGGGACCACTATGCCAATTGATCTGTTCACGGTTCGCAATCTTAAGGCCGCATCGGCGTTGGCTTTCTGGTTGGCACTGCTGCCGGCAACGAGCCACGCTTTTACGCAAGACGATCAACGCCGGCTCTGCACCGGCGATGTTTTCCGACTTTGCGCATCGGAAATTCCGAGTGTGGAGCGCATTACCGCCTGCATGCACAAGCAGCGGGCCAGCCTGAGCGAAGGTTGTCGCAGAGTTTTCGGCAAGCCATCCGAACAATCGGCCTCGGCCAAGTGATCCGAGAGCTATTCCCCAGATAGCGCATCCGCCGGCCGAATAATTGCAAAGCCACGTCGGCAACTGCATACTTGACCATGTGGAATGTTCTGATGGCACCTGAGGAAACAAAAAATGGCGGAAGCCGATCTGGATATCGTAATCCGGCAACTTGCGAAGCAGCAGAATAAAGGTCTCATGACCGCCGTTAAACGTCGGCGCGACCGATATGTCAGCCTCGCCGCCAAGGCAAAGGACAAGGACACCAAGGAAAAATATCGACAGATTGCGAACAACATCATGTTGCAAGGAACCGCCGCCGCCAAGCGGCTGCAGATTTCCGCCGATAACGCCGCAGACAGCTACGCCCGGTCGATGCGAAACGCGGCAGAGGCCCAGCCCGCCAAAAAGGCGGTCAAAAAGACAAAACCCTGATCCCATCATCCGCGTCGTATTTGCCGTCATTGCGAGGAGCCAACGGGTCGCGCGAATGCGCGCCCGATGACAGGCTCCGCGACGAAGCAATCCATAACGCTCGTATCCATCTCTGGATTGCTTCGCTACGCTCGCAATGACGGATTCGAACCCGCTTTTTCATTCAGACCTCTCAGGACAGGCGCCACGACTTGGGAAGCCCCCTGATGTGAGCGAACTGCACTGCCGAGAACTTAACGAGCTGAAAGCTGCTCAAGCATCGC
The DNA here is from genome assembly GCA_035997505.1 of Steroidobacteraceae bacterium. GTDB lineage: Bacteria > Pseudomonadota > Gammaproteobacteria > Steroidobacterales > Steroidobacteraceae > Bog-1198. The sequence continues at coordinate 1,364 of DASYIN010000142.1, forward strand.
TCCCGCGAGGCGCAGATCGGCAATCCCGAAGCCCTCAGCGAACTTGTCATAGGCCGGCGCGAGGACTGCTCGTGCGTCGCCCCGCCGGTCCTGCCCGATCCTCAGTCGGGCAAGGCTCAACGCGCTCCTGAGCTCCCAAAACAGCGCGCCCTGACGCCGTGCCAGCTCGAGCGCTTCGCCGAAACACTGTTCGGCGGCCGAAATGGATCGATGTTCGGTTTCGTGCAGCAGCAACTCGCCCTTGATGCGCAGCAATTCAGCCACGTACCATCGTTCGTCCCTGGCTTCGCAGCGCACCAGCGCGTCGTCGACGGTGGCGAGGCCCTGCGCGACCTCGCCGGCCTCACCGAGACACGCCGCGAGTTCGCCGTGCGAAAGCAGGAAGCGCGGCAGGAACCTGGCTTCTCCGGCGCGGCCGAGTTCGCTGCGCAGAACCTCCAACCCGGCGGCGATGTCCCCGCGTTTGACCATCACGATGCCCTTGAAACAGCGCGCCCATAGATTCCAGAGACGTATCGGGTGGCGCCCGGTATGGTCGAGCAGCGCGGCGCAATAGCGCTCGGCGGCGTCGAGATCGCCAGCCAGGAAAGCGATCGGGCACGCCGCCTGTCCCAGCACGCTGCAAAAAGTCAGGGCGTGTCCGCTGGCGCGCCCTTCCTCGATATTGCGTTCAACCGCGCGCAACGCCTGATCGGCGAAGCCTTGCAGCCAAAGGATACGCGCCTGGAAGTAGTGCGTGGACACCCGCAGATCGAACCGGAAGCGTACGATCCGCGGTTTCAACGTCAGGTCCGCCAGGTGCACCAGCACGCGCTCGATATGATGACGCGCGCCTTTCTGGTCGCCGAGGTAATGCAGCGCGGTGGCGAGAAGGCGATCGGCCATCATCGAATCGATCGGGTCGGTGGAATTTGCCGCCCCTTCCACGAAACGATGGGCGAATTCGAGCGCCTTGCGAATTTCGCCGTTGTTGAATTGATCGATGCACAAACCCCAGAGCGCGCGCAGCCGGTACTCCCTGTCATCGAGCTGGTCCGCGAGTTCCAGCGTCGTCGCCCATGCGGGGCCCGCCTCTCGGGCACGGCCGACACCGTACATCAGCGACCAGCCAAGTGCTGCGGAAAGCTGCATGCGCAGCCGTGCCGTGGCGCCTGTGCCATTGCCGAGGCTCGCCAACGCCATCGCGGCGCGCTCGCGGCACTCGCCCAGCAGCGACAATTGCACCCATAACGGCACCGCGGTGGCGGTCAACGCCACGCCGATCTGCGGATCTCCGTCCGGCGCAAATGCCCAATTCAGGCTGGCGCG
>DASYIN010000143.1:0-8990 GCA_035997505.1 Steroidobacteraceae bacterium
GCCGTCACGAACGGATCCGCAGGCTGGCGCAGCAATTCCGCATAGGCCCCGCTTTGCACGACCTTCCCCTCATGCAGCAGCGTAATCTGCTGCGCCAGAAAAACCGCTTCGCCCAGATCATGCGTAACCAACAGCACTGTCTTGTCCAAACGCTGAAAAATCGATTTCAATTCCTGCTGCAGGCTGCGACGGATGAGCGGATCCAAGGCCGCCATCGGTTCATCGAGGAGCAACACTTCAGGATCCATCATGGCGGCGCGCATGATGGCTACGCGCTGCTGCTGACCGCCGCTCAGTTCGAACGGGAATCGAGCCAGCAGCGCCGCGTCGAGACCGACCAGCTTGCGCAATTCCTCGACTCGAGACTCGATCCTCGCCCGCTGCCAACCGCGCAGCGTCGCGATCAGCGAGACATTCTGGAATGCGCTGATGTGCGGAAACAGGCCGCCTTCCTGCGGCACGTAGCCGATGCGGTCCGCCCACTGAATGGGGCTGAATGAGGACAGCGCCTGATCGTTGATCTTCACGTAGCCCTTATCCAATGGAATGAGGCCCAACGTGATCCGCAGCAACGTGGTTTTTCCCGAGCCGCTCGAACCGATCAGCGCATGCGTTGCGCCCTTCGGTATCGTGAGGTTCACGTCGGTCAGCACCGGCTTGCCCTCGAAGGTCTTGTGAATGTTTTGCAGCGCCAGCATGGAGGGGTTTTATTCGGGCTCTGTGTTCTCGACCAGAGTGCCCTGGTGGTACAGGATCTTCCAGCCTCCCGGGGTCCTGCGCCAAAGTGTGGCGCGCCGCGTGACGCGCGGCCCCTGTTGCAGCGTGTAGGTGATCAAGTAATTGTCCGCAGCAATCTCCCGGCATTGAAAGTTGCGCGTCAGCCACTGGGATTCCCCAGGATCCGGCGCCCGGTTCTCCAAGGTTTCGAGCACGAACTCGCGGCTGTAGCGCCGCCCCGACGCGCCGACTTCCCAAAACTCGGGATCGGTCATGGCCTCGTAGTCGCGACGCGTCGTGCCGAACTCCGGATGATGGAAGATGGGCTCGCGCAGCTTCAATTCTTCGAGAACCGCAAGCAACTCCGGCGAGGTCACCGAGGCAATGCGCGGTCCGCTAAGGTGTAGATTGGAAGACACGGACACTCCTCGGATGCGGTTGCGATTAGACTGCCTACGGCTATACGATCCCTGCGCTTTCATTGCAAGTACCTTGAAGGGGATTCATCATGGATTTAGGAATTCGCGGCCGCACCGCCATTGTTTGCGCATCGAGCCAGGGCCTCGGCAAAGGCTGCGCCCAGGCGCTTGCCGAGGCCGGCGTAGACCTCGTGATCAACGGCCGCAATCATGCGCTGCTCGAGCAAACCGCCGAAGAACTGCGCCAAGCCTGGCGCGTTTCCGTGACCCCGGTGCTCGCCGATGTCTCCACCTCGGAAGGCCAGGCGGCCCTGCTCAAGGCCTGTCCTACACCCGACATTCTGGTCAACAACAATGGCGGGCCGCCGGTGCGTAACTTCCGCGAACTCGACCGTGAGGCCATGCTCAACGGCGTCACCATGAACATGGTCACTCCCATCGAGCTGATTCAGAAAGTCATCGACCCCATGGCGGCACGCGGCTTCGGCCGCATCGTCAACATTACTTCGATCAGCGTCAAAATGCCGCTCGTCGGCCTCGACTTGTCCAGCGGCGCCCGTGCCGGCCTCACTGCCTTCATGGCCGGAATTGCGCGCAGCATCGCCGACAAGAACGTGACCATCAACAACCTGCTGCCCGGCAACTTCGACACCGCGCGCCTGCGCAGCAACTTAAGTCTCGCCGCCAAGCGCACTCAGGTGACCGATGCGGAAGCTGTCGCGCGCTCCGTGGCGAATATTCCCGCGAGGCGCTTCGGTACTCCGGCCGAGTTCGGCCAGACCTGCGCCTTTCTATGCAGCGTGCATGCCGGCTACATGACCGGCCAAAACATTCTGCTCGACGGCGGCACCTACCCAGCCGCGTTTTGAATACCGCGTTGAGCTAGAGCTCCGCCATACGCGTTTGCAGCTCTTTGCGAAATCGCCGGCTCAAGCGCAACTTCCTGCCGCTCTCCAGCACGACCTCGTATTCGCCCGCACTGTCGACCTCGAGCGCCCGCACCCGGCGCAAATTGACGATGGCCGAACGATGGATGCGGCAGAAAATCTTGGAATCCAACTCCTGCTCGAGCTCCGCCATGCTCTGCCGCAGCAGATGCGATTTCGTACCCACGTGCAGGCACACGTAGTAATCGGCCGCCTCGACCCAATCGATATCCGGAATGGACACGTACACCACGTGTCCGGCGCTGCGCACCGTGAGCCGCGGAATTTCCTGGGGCGACCCCGCGGTGAGCGCCGCGATTTTTTGCCTCGCGCGCTGCATCGCCAACGTGAATCGCGCATCGTCAAACGGCTTCAATAGATAATCGAGCGCGCCGGCGTCGAATGCCCGAAGTGCATATTCATCGTAGGCGGTCACGAACACGATGACCGGCAGAAAATCATCGGCCTTCAATTTGTCGAGAACGTCAAAGCCGCCGCATTCGGGCATTTGCACGTCGAGAAACACCAGGTCGGGCCGCGTACTTCGAATCGCCGCGATGGCCTCCGCGCCTGAACCGCACTCCGCGATCGACTCGATGTCCAAATCCTGCCGCAGCAGGACCTTTAAATTGCTGCGCGCGAGCGGCTCGTCATCGACAATCAGCGCCCTAATCTTCTGCGGCGGCGCCATCAGGGCTCGCAATAGGGCAACACGACGCTCACTTCAACGCCGGTGATACCGCTGTTTTCCAACCGGAATTCAAAGCGATTGCCGTACAAGAGGCTTAGGCGAGTGCGTAAATTCGCGAGACCTATGCCATCCGGGATGGCCTGTCCATCCCGGTCCAGCAGCGGACCATCGTTGTAGACGCTCAAGCGCAGCTCATCGCCGCTGCGTGATGCAGCGACGCGCACTACTCCGCCCTGCGCGCGCTTCGCAATGCCATGCTTGATGGCATTCTCAACCAGCGGCTGCAGCATCAGACTGGGAATCTGCATCTTGCGCAACTCCGACGGGATGTCGAGCTCCAATTTGAGCCGCCCCGCAAAGCGGGCCTCTTGAATTTGCATATACCTGCTCAGGAACTCCACTTCCTGCTCGAGTTGCACCTTGGGCTCGCCGGAACTGGCGGCGACTCTTCTTAGGAAATCGCTCAAGCCCACGATCATGCTGACCGCGGCGTCATTTCTATGTTCGCGCACCAATCCGGCGATGGAATTGAGCGTGTTGAAGATGAAATGCGGTTCGATCTGGCGCTGCAAGGCGTTCAGCCGCGCGTAAGAGAGCTGCTCATTCAGGCGCGCGGCGTCGGTCCGCTGCGCCGCCGCCCGGGCCCTCGAATCGAGCACGTAGGTCGTCGTCAGGATGAGCGCATATACAATGAATGCGGCCAGGAGGTTCCCTGCGAACTTCTGCGGCCAGGTGTCGGGGAAGCCGCGACTCGCAAAATCCGGCAGCCAGGGCTGCAACAGCCCTTCAAGCAGCGACGCCCAAGCGGTTGACGCGGCTTCAATGACGATGATCGCGGTCACATGTGCCAGCCAGTTCTGCGCCGATTTCAAATCCAGAGGGCATCGCCGGCCCAGATGGATGATGAGCGGCGTAGCCAAGGCCCAAGGCAGCCATGCCAAGGTCAAGAAGATGAACAGTTTGAGCCAAGCATGATGCATATCGGCATGCCGCATGGCGAACACGTTCTGGGTTGCGTCCAGGATCGCGAGCCCCGCCCATAGCGAGGCAATCCACAGCCAGTTATACGAACTACCCTTTTTTAGCGCGGTTTCCATGCTCTCAGAATCGTACCCCACGGCCGACCCTCGAGCGCGACAATGCAGCGAATCATCGTTTTGATGCAGCGAGCGGAGTGGTTCGGCCGCCGCGCTGCCGCCATACTCTCTCCATGAAAACCAAAACCCTTGCCGTGACGGCCGCATTCACCCTTCTATGCTCGATCGCCTCGAGCGAGCCCACCGCATCGCCGGGCTACAGTCCGATTTACAGCGAGGACGGTCGACTGAGCCTCCCTGAGAATTATCGGGAATGGATTTACTTGAGTTCCGGGTTTGATATGTCGTACAGCCCGATGGCTGGGATGGGGCATCATATGTTCGATAACGTGTTCGTCGAACCTGGCGCCTACAAGGCCTTCGTCGCCACCGGCACCTGGCCCGACAAAACCGTGTTGGTGCTGGAAGTGCGCGGCGCCAAGGACAAAGGCTCGATCAACAAGAACGGCAATTACCAAGACACCGAGGTGATGGGCCGCGAGGTCCACATCAAGGACACTTCGCACTTTCCCGAAGGCTGGGCCTTTTTCGGATTCGACAGCGACAAACCCGCGAAAATGATTCCCCGCACCGCCGAGTGTTATTCATGCCATGCGCAGCACGCCGCCGTGGACAATACCTTCGTGCAGTTCTACCCGACGCTGTTGCCCATCGCGACGTCAAAGGGAACGCTGTCGGCGGCGTACAAGGCTGAGTCGGGAAAGAACTAGGGGCGTACTGACCGCCACCTCAGGCGACGGCTTCTTCTTCCAATTCTTCCAGCGCCACCATGCGGGCGATAATCGCGGTCTTGCGAGCCTCGAGCTGCTGCCACGCCAACCTGGAGCGCGCAATGGCCGCGGACGTCGAACCCGGGTCCCCGGCGATGGCCAGATAGCGTGCTTTGGCGGACACGGCGCCGCTCAACGCATACGTGAAAAGGGATTGAAGTCTTTTTAGGCGGTCTTCCATATCCACGGCAAGCACCTCGGGTTATCGCTTCAGTGCGGTCAAATGTAGTCTGCCGATCACAGCGACTGTTTGCAGCTCTCAGAGGTAGCAATTTCGTATAGGACCAGTCCTATAATCAATCCCCCATTGTAGGGAGATCAGCCTTGGCATCCTTTCTCGATAAGCTCTTTGCCCGCAATGTCGCCGTCCGGGTCTACGGCCTCGCCGCCATCGCGATTGGCCTGGTGGGTCTGGTCTGGGGCGACTTTCTGGCTGTATGGCAGCCGGTGCCGAAATCGCTGCCGGATCGCGCGGCACTGGCCTATGCGATCGCCGCGATTTTTTTGCTAGCGGGCGCAAGCCTTCAATTTAAGCGCAGCGCGCGCATCGGAGCGCTGATCCTCACCGTGCTCTACAGTCTCGGGGTCGTCCTGCTGCACCTGCCGAGCCTCATTGCGCATCCGTCCGTCTTCGTGATGTGGTCGGGAACGGCTGAGCAGCTCGCGCTCGTGGCCGGCGGGTTGCTGGCCTACTCGTTCTGCGCGGCGCGGGCCGATCGCGTCGCCAGCATCGCGCGGCTCTTTTTCGGGGTGTGTCTCATCGCCTTCGCGCTGGCGCATGTTTTCTACTTGAAAGCCACCGCCGATTTCGTGCCCGCGTGGATCCCGCCGGGCCAGGTTTTTTGGGCCTATGCCACCGCGGCGGGACATCTCGCGGCGGCCATCGCCATTTTTTCCGGCGTCGCGGCGCGTCTGGCTGCCCGCTTGCTCACCGGCATGTTCATCGTGTTCGGCGTGCTGGTGCACGCACCTCTGGTCTTTGCCGATCCGCACACGCACTTTAACTGGGCGGCCAATGCCATGAATTTTGCGCTCATCGGAGCGGCATGGCTGATCGCCGCCTCGCTCGGCCAGCCCGCGCCCTTAAAATCCTGCGCGGCTGAGACGTAGCGCACAAAATCGGCGGTCCGCAGGGAGGTCCCGCACCCCTTTGGCCTCCGCCTTCTATAATCTGTCTCACATGAAAGACAAGCCGAAGCACTCCGCGGCCTCGCTCGGGTTTGGGATTGCGCGCGAGGCACCAGAGTCCCCTGACCGCCGGGCCAGGACTCTCTCGGCCCGCAAACCGAAGATTCTGATCGTCGATCCCGACCCGGCGCTGCGCCGTTTGATGGAAGCTCGCCTGGGCACTTCGGAATACGAGGTTCAGAGCGTGGATAGCGCGCAAGCTGCCCTGGATGCCGGCGTCCGTGGCCGGCCGAATCTGGTGATCACGGACCTGCGCCTTCAGGACATGGACGGCATCGTCTTCTTGAAGGAGCTCAAGAGCCGCTGGCCCCTGTTGTCGGTCATCGTACTGACCGCCCACGGAACGATTGCGGAGGCGGTGCAAGCGACGCAATGCGGGGCGTTCGGCTATCTGGTCAAGCCCATTGAGAGAGAAGAATTCCTGGGCCAGGTGCAACGTGCGATTTCTGCCTCGACCTTCAATCCGGACGACATCGATTTGCGCGCGAAATTCGTCTCGCGCAACCAACTCATGCAGGATCGCCTGAGCATCGCCAATCGGGCCGCGAGCTGCGATGTGCCCGTGCTGCTCACAGGCGAAAACGGCACCGGCAAGGAACTCCTCGCGCGTGCCATCCATGCGGCCAGCCCGCGCCGCAATGCGCCCTTCGTCGTGGTCGTCTGCAAGGGCCGTGCGCCCGAGGACCTGCGCGCCGAACTGCTTGGCAGCGATTCGCAAAAAGCGGTGCTGCAACGGGCCCAAGGTGGAACCTTGCTTCTCTTTGAGGTCGGCGACTTGCCGACCGACCTGCAGATCGCGCTGGCCCGCGAGCTCGCGAATCGCTCAGCCCCACGCATCGACGCCCGCCTCATCTGCACCACTTCGCACGACCTGCAAAGCCTGGCTGAGTGCGGCGTCTTTTATCGCGACCTGCTGCATCTCATCAACATTCTGCCGATCGAGATTCCGCCGCTCGGGCGGCGGCGCGAAGACATTCCCTTGTTGGTATCGCACTTCCTCGAACAAGCCACGGAGGCCGGCGGCCAAACCAAAATCTATTCGCCGCAAGCGATCGAATTGCTCGCCACGACGGACTGGCCGGGCAATGTCCGGCAGCTGTTCGAGCTGGTCAAACAGCATGTGGCTCTTTCCCACGGCAAGATCATGAGCAAGGAGTTCGTCCAGCGGACTCTGGGCGAGCAGTCAAGCAGCCTGCCGGCGTACGATGAAGCGCGCGATAAATTCTCGCGTGACTACCTCACCGACCATCTGCAGCGCGCCGGTGGAAACGTGACCAAGGCCGCACGTCTTGCCAAGCGCAGCCGCACCGACTTCTACAAGCTCTTGGCACGCCATCGATTGGATGCGGACGATTTCAAAGAGCCCGGCGCAGGCCAGTCATCGGCAAAGTCGAAAATGAAATAGTAATCGGTCCAGTCGCCGTGCCGGCTTCAGGAGAGCGGCATGACCACCTTGACCGAAGCATCGACGGCGGACTTTTCAATATAGCCCACGGCCTTCGGATTGGCGGCGACCGCCTTCTTGACCGCCTCTGAATCGAGCAGCTGCTTCGGGGGTACTCCGCGGCCGGTAAACAAGATCTTCGACCAGATGGCCTTGACCTGCGCGGCATCATGGCCTGTCGCCTTCTTGTAGAACTCGGTATAAATCGAGGATCCCGCTGCCTGATCGATCGGCGTCCGAGTGCTGTTTCTTGCAAGATAAATGTCGGCAATCTGCTCCTTGCTGAGCGGCGCCGACGCGGGATTGACGATGACCACGATATCGTCCGCGCGTGCGTTCGCGGCAAGGACAACCGCGAGAATCAGGGCGCCCAGTGCGGAGAGTTTCATGTGAGATGAGGAGTGCATGGATCTTAGAACAAAAAGTCGAGCGCGAGGCTGATGAGGTGAAGCTTATCGCCGGCCCGGGCGTCCGGCTGCAGATTGCCAAACGAGGCGGGATCGTTCAGCGACTCCATGGTCACTTGCTCGGCCTGAAACTTGAAATCAAAATTCTTGGCAAAGTCCCAGCGCACGCCGGCGGCCACGGTATGCTGATTGCCCAGTTTCGTTGACTCCGAGGTGCCGACGCTCTGCTGATGCATCGCGGAATAAAAGGCGTAAGGCGCGAAATGTCCGAAGCGCATGCCGGCGCTGACATACCAGGAAAGCAGCTCGCCGAAATAATTGTTATGGGTAAGATTGCTGTCCATGCTGACGAACCACGGGCCGGGCTCATAGGCGAAGCCGATCCCCTCCATGCGCAGCCGCCCCGGTGGATTTTGCGAAGGATCGGTTTGCTGATACACCAGGTGCAGGCTCGCATTGCCGTATTGCAGGGTGTCGCTGAACAAGGCGATGTGCGAGCGATTCAAGGTGAAATCCAGCCCCGGCAAGTCCAGCTCCGTGGTGCCCCACTGCAGCTGCAGATTTTGCGTGACGGCACCCGTGCGAATCCGATATAGCACGTCGGCTCCGTCGCTGTGCGTCGCCGTGCTCGCGTAGGTAATTTCCACCGGTATCCGCACCCAGGGCAGCGAGTAGCCCACATTGCGGATGTCGGCGCGATCGTAGGTTGGCAAAAGAATGCGGCCCACTCGCACCGCAAAGTCCGGCGTGAAGTCATACTTGAGATTGGCCCATTCGACCGTCGGCTTGAAGTTTCCGTCCGCGGTGTCCCGCGACAGCACCTGCACCACGCCGCTGAGTTCGTCCGAAAGCGTAATGTTTGCCTGAGCGCCCAAGTCGCTGTCGGGGGTGAAGCTCCAATTGCGGCTGTAGCCCACCCCACGCGGTTGACTTACCGTGGCAATGAAATCCGCCTGCGAATAGTCGGTATGCGCCGCACCAAGCGTGCCGAAGCCGCTGAATCTCAAATAGTCATCGATCGCCGCGCCGGCCGGCGCCGCGAGCGCGCAGAGCGCAAGCACGATGCAGGGAGCGGGCATCGTTTTGTTGATGCTCATGCGGATTTTACCGGTTCGGCAAGGCCCTTGGCCGCGCCGGCGAGCAACAGGACCGCGAACTCGTCCGGCGGCAGCGGTCGGTTCAGATAAAATCCCTGCAGTTCGTCGCAGGCGTGGTCGCGCAGAAAATCAGCCTGTGCACGGGTCTCGACTCCCTGTGCCACCACCGTCAAACTCAAGTTCTTGCCCATCGCGATGACCGATTCAGCAAACTCCATGTTTTCGGCGCCGGCG
>DASYIN010000144.1:0-33534 GCA_035997505.1 Steroidobacteraceae bacterium
CAATATGGCTGGCCTTTCCCCTGCGCACCCGCTATGTTGCAGGGATGTCCAAGGCGAAAAACACACGGCCCCGCGATAAAGGGGCCTCGAAAAAGACCAGCAGCTACCATCACGGGGCGCTTCAAACGGCGCTGATCCGCGCTGCACGCGAAATTCTCGAATCGAAGGGCTACGAGGCACTGACGTTGCGTGCCGCGGCGCGGCGTGCCGGCGTCTCCCAAGCCGCGCCCTATAACCATTTCTCCGACAAGGCAGCCTTGCTTGCCGCGATTGCCGCCCAAGGGTTTAAGGAATTCGCCGTCGCCATGCGACAGGAAGTGGACGCAGCCGTGGATCCGGAGGCGCGGCTGAATGCTGCCGGCATTGCCTACGTCGCATTTGCGACATCCAACCCTGGCCTGTTCAAGCTCATGTTCGGCTCAAACGTCCACCAGTCATCCGGTGACCCAGACCTGGATGCCGCACGAACTTCCGCCTATGAGGTACTGCGTGGGGCCGTCCATGCTGTTCGGGTGTCGGGCCCTGGCCACCCGGCGCCCGAGGAACTTGAGAGCCTTAGATCATGGGCGTTGGTTCATGGCCTCGCGACGATGATCAACGAGGGAACGATTGCACCCGGCGTTTATGGCGCGAGTTCGTCGCGAGAACTCGCTGCCGCTCTACTCGGTTCGCCGCAGATGGAAAAGACAAGCAGCGCATCGAGCGCGGCAAAAAAATGTAAGTAATAGTGAGAGCGCATTGCGCGATGTGACTGGCCCAAATGCGCTGCGTGAGCTTGTGCCGGCGCGGTCTTTCTTTCCCAGTAGGCTTCGACGACGCGAATATCGGTGAAAAGGCTTTGCCTGCAGATCCCGCCCTCATCTCCGTACTGGCGCCAAAGTCGGTGACTGAACCAAATGACGAGCCAGCCTCGGATTGTTAGACGCTTGCGTTTCTCTGGCTAGCGGTACCCTCAAATATCAGTACCTCGATTCTTCGCACACCACGTTGGTCGATCCCGAGATGTTGCCCACGCTGGCCGAGATCGTGGCATAGCCATCATGATGCGAGTGGTTGGGCTGGCACTTCACGAGTCCCGCCGACACCGTGGCCACGCTCGGGGCATTGGAGGTCCAGGTTGCCGTTGCGGTGACATTCTTGGTTGCACCGGATGCAAAGGTTCCGGTCGCGGTGAGCTGCAGCTTGCCGCCGGCGGGAATCTCGCAATTCTTCGCGGGTGTCACCTTGATGTACTTGAGTTGCGGCGCCTGGCAGCTCACGCCGATATAGGCGCTGATGCTGCCGCTCGTCGCTGTGATCGTTGCGGAGCCGTTCATCGTGGCGCCGGCGTTGCAGGTCACGAGGCCTGTGGCTGACACCGTGGCGACGCTCGGGACGCTCGAACTCCACTGGACTGTGTTCGTGATCGTTCGCGCAGGTCCGGTGGAGAAGTTTCCGGTCGCCGTCAATTGCGCCGTGCCCCCGGTCGGGAGCGTGAGCTGCGTCGGCGCGATCGTGATGGACCTGAGCACCGGCGCCGCGCAAGTGACTGTCGTCGAACCGGTGGTGGTGCCGGTGGCGGTGGCACCGGTCGCGGATATCATCGCGGATCCCCCGACAGTTGCGCTGGCGCTGCAACTCACGAGGCCCGCCGAAACCGTGGCCACGCTCGGCGCGCTGGAAACCCAGTTGGCGGTGGGCGTGAGATCCATCGTCGAGCCGTCGGTGTAAGTACCGGTGGCCGTCAATTGCGTCGTACCGCCTGCCGCCACTTGCGGCGCCGGAGGCGTCACATTAATCGATGCGAGCGCAATGACCTTCACCATCGCTTGCGTGAAGCTCGTGACGTTGTTGCCCGCGGCGGCCGTGCACATGAGCTGAACGGAGTAAGTGCCCAGCGTCGTGAGCGGACCGGTCGAGACGGTACCTGAACCGGAAACGCTCGCCGGCGTCAGAAATGTTCCGTCGCTCGCCGAGATTGAGCATTGCGTGGGCGGGAACGACAGCGGGAACGCCGTTGTGGCGGGCCCCCAGTTCAGCGTCGCAGCGGCAGGACTTGCGGAGCTCAAGGTGACCGTTGCCGGCGACGGCGTGAGCGTGACACAGGGCGGAACGTTATTTGTCGGCCACTCAGCATTCGCGGTTTGGAATAGAAAGAACAGATCGATGGGTAAGAAAATGTTGGCGAGCCGGCCGTCGATGTCGCCCGCCGGGTTGGGATTGCCGGGCGGGGCCGCACCCGAGAACGCCGGCAAGTGGGAGCGCACATAGGCGTTCCCGGTGGCCAGCGAGTTCATCGCGCAGCTATAGCCATTCGATGCCGATTCGGCGAGGCCGGCGTTGAAGAAGGTTTGCGCCTGATTGACGTAACCCTGAACGGTTGCGGCGACGCCCGGATCGATTTGGCCGCTCGCTGCGCCGATCGTGCTGGTCAGGTTGGTAAACTTCTCCGTGACGAATCCGGGCAAGCCATTGGCCATGCCGCTCGGCGCGCTGTTGAGCCCTAAGCCATACGCCATCATCGACAATACGTGGCTGTGGCCGCCGCCGTCGTCGCAGAACCCGGAGAGGTCCATGAAGTAATTGCTGCCCGGCGCGGGGCCTCCTTCGACGATGGTGCCTTCGATCGAGGCCAGATCGGAGCGCGGTGCCCAGGCAAAAACCTCCAACTGCGGACAGGTGAGGTTCAAGGGCCCCGGCAGCGGGATGTTGGCATCGACCGTGTGCTGAAAGAATGTATTGTTGGCGTTCTGATCCACCGCCTTCGCGGTGCTCTTCACGACCACGAATCCGGCGCCGGTGGGGCCGGAATGGCCGCACATGGATCCGGGTAGCACGGTGCTAGGGAAGCCGGGGCAGTAATTCGCGACATCCAAATTGCCGCCCGCGCAACTCCAGGTAGTCCCGACAACCGTGACACGCGGGTCGGCCTTGATCACACAGCTCTCTTCGAGAAGAGGCGCGGCGGCTGGAAGGGCGCCCGTACCTGCGCCCGATATTTGCGTGATCAACTGCGGACCCAGTGGTGCGCAGCCGCTGGGCGCGACGCAAGCAGTCACGGGCACCGAGCCTGAACTGCTCGTCGCGAGACCCTGCGGATCTTTGTTGCCCGTGCTCAATGATGCCAGCGGCAGATTCGCACCGCTCGCCGGCGGGGCGCCGAATTGCAGGATCTTGCCGCGCCCGGGGGTGAACTGCGAAACGAAGGCGTAGGTCAGGGTTGAGTAAGTGCCCACTTTGATACGCTGTAGTCCGAGCCCTAAGCCGCTGGCGAAATCCGCGGTCATCGCGCCGCTGCCGGAATCGAAGCGCATGACTCGGCCGCCTAGAGTCGTGAGCAGCAGGCTCACGCCATGGGTCGCATCCGCCGGCCAGATATCCATGCCGAGCGGTAATGCGCCGCGCAGCAGCGAGGGGCCGACCGCGGTGGAAGTCGGATTGTTGAGAGGTCTGCTGGGATTCGCCAGCACGCTCTGGATCGCAGCGTGCGAATAAACCATCACGCGCGCATTGAAAATGTCGTTGGACAGCACGAGCACATCGCCGACGTTCCAGGCAGGCGCGGCAGAGCCGACGGGGGTCGCCGCGGTCGTGGCGACCAAGACTTCGGTGACGATGCCGCAAGCATTGTCGATCAAGATCGGCGCGCCGTAGGCACCCGTGGTTGCATTGAAGGGCAGCACCCAGAGCGCCGGACTTGTGTCGAAGGGTACACCGGCGGACACGACGAACACATTGCCGGCGACGTCGGACGAGAGGCTTAAGGGATACTTAGGGCCCGAACTGTGATGCGACCACGTGAAGATGGGCGTTGCGACTGCGTAGCTGGCTGGACCCGGGCCCGGATAGCGCAGGATGCGACCGTTCTCCGCATCGGCCACGATCAAGTCCATGGCACTGGTGACTGAGTTTGGAACGCGCGCGACGGCGAAAAAACTGCCCTGCGCGGCGGCATCGGTATTGAGGACCGCGGTACCGGTGATCAACGCGCCGCTCGTGGCCGGCGTGTTCGGCGTGACGGTCACGTTGTAGAGCGCATTGCCGTTGCTGTTGACGGCAGTCAGGCCAAATTGTTCGACGGGCACGGTCTGTGCTTGCAGGGAGGCGCATGCAAGCAATGCGGCGGCGCCGCAGGCTATCTTCGCGGAATGGAAATCCATGGGTATCCCCTTAACTTTTGTTATGTGGGAGATCGCAAATGCGGTCACCCCGTTCGAAGTGCGCATACGCTAACACATTGATCGTTAGGGATCTCGCAACGCTTTTCGCGTTATGTCACGGCGACGCCGTATTCTGTTTCGTCGCGTCCGCAACCTGCATCTTTTCTTGGCGGTGCAGGACGTCGAAGTAGCGCTGCGCCAGCGTTCGATAGATCAATGGCAACCCGCTGTCTTTGACCAGAATCGCGTGGCCGTGGGTGAGGGGTTTTTCGGCCTCGGGGTAGCGGCGAAGTCCCGTCAGCGCCGCGCCCTCCGCGCATTCGGCGAGCGCGGTGCGCCAGTGATCTGCGGACAACGTCGCCGTATAGATCGCCTTGGCGTTGCGCGCGAAATCGAGTGCCTCGGTGTATTTCTTTTGGTCCACTCGGAGGATGGCGAGAGCGATCAAACTGGATGCTACGTCCGGATGCTGATCGTTGAGCAGTCGACGGCGCATGGCCAGTCCCTCTTCGAGATAGACGTCGGCCTCAGTGTCCTCGCCGCCCATCGTCAGCCACGAACCGATCACGTTCAAGACCCGGGCGGTCTCTGGATGATCCGGCGGGTACGCCTTGCGATAAATGCCCAGCACTTCGCGCAAGTTCGCGAGGGCCTCGCCGGTTTCGCCGCGGTCGTACTGCAGCGACGCAAGATTGAGCAGCGTTCGACCGACTTTCGGGTGTTCGGGGCCGAGCAGTTCGCGTTCCATGCTGAGTGATTGCCGGTAAAGCGTCTCAGCGCCGGCGAGATCGCCCTTGTCCTGCACGGTCATGGCCACATTTTCGAGCCCGTTGGCAATCTCCGGATGCTTCTCGCCGAGCAGCTTGCGGTTCATGGCGAGCGATTCCCGGTAGAATTTCTCTGCTTCGTTTGAATCGCCTTTTTCGTACAGCAGCAGGCCCATGTCGTTGAGCACTTCGGCGAGATCCGGATGCGGTTCGCTGCCGCGCAGCGCACGTTGCATGGCCACGGAGCGCTGCATCAGCGGTATCGCCGAGTTGAGATCGCCGCGGTCGTCGACGGCTCTGGCGAGGTCCTTCAGCGTGCGCGCGACCGCGGGATGGGTCTCGCCATACAGGGCCTTCTGTTGCTCCAACGTCTCGCGCAAATTCTCCTCGGCATCCGCATAGCGCCCTTCCTTGGCGAGCAATGTGCCCAGGCCGTAAAGCGAATTCGCGAGTTTTTCCTGATTTTGCCGTTCGGCCGGGTGAGCTGATTCGATGCGGATCGCTTCGCGATACGCCTTCTCTCCCGCGGCGTAGTCGGCCTGCAGCGCCATCAGGTCGCCTTGATGACTCAAGGAATCCGACAGGTCCAAAGGGTCGATTCCTGGCAGACGACGTCGCTTTGCCACGGCCCCATCGATCAGCGGCCGCGCCTGCGCAAACAGGCCGAGCCCCATATAAACCGTGCCCACGGTGTCCATCAGCGTGGCTTGAATGGCCGGCTCTGCCGCCAACTCGCTCTCGATGCGTACCGCGCCTTTGTCGAGCATCTCGCGGGCGGTCACCGTGCTGCCGCGCGCTTCGCTGGGATCGAAGACCTTGAAGAGATCGACGAGGAACCGGGTCGCCTCTTTGGAAGTGCGTGCCTCCGCTTCGGCGCGCAAGGTCTGACGCTGCGCCGCGGCCCGCTGCACCAGGGCGTACGCGGCGAGGCCGCTGGTGAGCACCATGCCGGCCGCCGCCGCACACGAAAACGCGAACAGGCGCGCGTTGCGGCGTTGTTGCTCGCGGCGTCGCAACGCGTCGTATCCGACACCCAGCAGACCTGAGATCAGTTTGAGCTTGGCGTTGCTCTTGCCGTCCTTGCCGGGCCGCGCATCGGCTGCGATCGGTTCGGTGCGCGTGGAGCTTAAGTTGCCGTCGTTCCCTAAGCGAAAGCGCAGGGCCGCGGGGAAGCATTCTTCCGCCTCCCGTCCCGGCAAGTCGCTGGCATTCGGTTCGCCGCCGACGATGATGCAAAGGATTCGGTTTTCACGCCCTAGGCGCTTGAACGCGAGAATCTCCTCGTTGACCCACTTCGATTGCGCGGCACTCGGCGAGCAGATGATGATCTGGGCGGCGGATCCGGCCAGCGCGGCATTGATCAACCCACCCAGATCGGTGGCGCTGGGCAGTTCCTCGCGGTCCTTGAAAATGGGCGCCAGCCGCTTCGGCACCTCGCCTAAGGCGGTTTTGGTGCCGATCAACGATTTCGGCGGTCGGTATCGCTCCAAGGACCGGTGCAGCCAAGAAGCCCAAGCCGCATCCCGGTGGCTGTAGCTGATAAACGCTCGGTATTGGGTCGGGTCCACCTCGGATTAGTCTACTGAAGAGCTACACTGCTCGCTACAATCCCTTATGCGCGGCCGAATCCTCCTAGCCTGTATCGCCTCGATCTTCGGTGCCGTGGCCACCGCGGACGTGACGAATACGCCCGCTGCACCGCCGAATCTCAATACGACGCAAGTTTCCGTGTTGAGCGCGAACGAAGTCGTGGAGATTCTGGACCAAACCAGCGAGTGGTATCGGTCACTGGGGCTGCAGCAACAAAATTCCCCGCAACCAAGCGAAGTATTGATCCTGTACGCCAACCGGCAGATCGCCGACAAGGTGGTCGAGCTCGTGGTGGAACTCGCGCGCGCCGATGCGGAATTGTTGAGCAGCGAGGCGAACGCGGCGCAGGCGAGCGCCGATAAATCGGCCGCTGTCTCCCTCAATCGCCAGCGCGACCAGCTTGCGGCGCAGCGTCAGTCGATTCAACAGGAAATAGCGGCTGATCGCCAGAAGTTGAGCTCAGCGGGTCGCGCCGGCAAGGAGTTGGAAGCCAAGCTCGCGGAACTGCAAGGAGAGCTCGCGATGAATGCGGCGCGCGCGAACCTGCTCGACACGATGGGCGAATTCGTGAATCAGCGCGACCCCAAAAGCGCCGATGCCGAGGCGCTCAAAGCTCATATCGATGCGATCGCCGCCAGCATACCGATGTCCGCAGGTGCGCCTGCGCCCCAGGCCAGCGCTGCTCCCGCTGCGGCAACACCGGCCGCCGCACCCGCGGCATTGAACCTAAGTGCCGAAAAGCCCGGCGCCCGCGACGGCATATGGGATCTGGCAAAAAATGTCTTTGATCTTCGAAAGAAAATCAATGCGATCGAGGTTGTTGACGAGCGCTCCAAGGCCTTGGCGGACCTATTTCATAAATTCAGCGAGGCGCCGCGTGCGCGATTGCAATCCTACGCCGCCGGGGGCGATGCGCTGGCAGCGGCGGCGGACAGCGCCAACGGCGCCGCCTTGCAAAACCTGCGCTCGCAATTTGACACCTTGGCATGGGTTTTCAAGCAAACCTCTTCAATCCTGCTGCCCTTGAGCAAGGAGGCGGTGCTGCTGCAGCAGTACCGGCACAATCTGGCGAGCTGGCGCGACACGATCACCCGTCAGTACCACGAGGCCTGGCGCGTGCTGGCGGTGCGTCTCGGCATCCTGATCGGATTGCTGGCGGCGGTCATCGTGCTGGCGGAAGTCTGGCGTCGCGCGGTGCTGCGCTATGTGCATGAACCCCGGCGCCGTTACCAGTTCCTGTTGGTGCGGACCATTCTGATGTGGGTGGTCATCGTCGCCATCGTCGGGTTGAGTTTTGTCACGGAGATCTCCAGTTTTGCAACCTTCGCCGGACTCATCACCGCCGGCGTTGCCGTTGCGATGCAGAGCGTCCTGGTTTCAGTTGTCGGCTACTTCTTCTTGATCGGAAAATACGGCGTTCGCGTCGGGGATCGAGTGCAAATCGGCAACGTTGTCGGCGAAGTGATGGATCTGGGACTGGTGCGGATGCATCTCATGGAATTTCACGCTGAAGGGCCGTTGGGCCCCACGGGGCGCGTGGTGGCGTTTCCCAATCTGATCGTCTTTCAAGCAACCGGCGGCCTGTTCAAACAGCTTCCGGGCGTCAATCTGTCCTGGCATGAGATCACACTGGCGATGCCCGCGGTGAGCGACTATGCCGCCCTGAAGCAACGCTTGTTGGAAGCGGTTCGCGCTGTCACCGCGGAGTATCGCGGAGAAATCCAGCGGCAAAGCCGGGAGATGCAGCAGATGTCCTTATCGGGCGGCGGCGGCGATGTAGAGGCGCAGGTGCAAATGCACATCGTCGATGGCCATATGCAGGCACTGATTCGTTATCCGGTCCATTCGCAACACGCCGCCGACATCGATGAGCGCGTTTCCCAGGCGGTGCTCGCTGTCTTAAGCCCTGCCAAAGAATAGTCGGCGACGCCTCAGACGGCTGGGGCAATCTATATAAGAGTAGTTTCGTCGCCGGACGCAGCCAATGTGAATTCGAGCAGGTCACCGGGCTGGCACTTGAGCGCCGCGCAGATCGCTTCGAGTGTTGAAAAGCGGATGGCGCGTGCCTTTCCGGTTTTTAGGACCGACAGATTGGCGAGCGTGATGCCGATTCTCTCGGACAGTTCCGTGAGCGTCATGCGACGCGCATGCAGCATGTCGTCCAGTTTGACTAGGATCGACATGGGCTACACCGTCCCTTCGAGGTCCTCACGCATGTGCGCGCCCTGCTCGAACACGCGCGCGAGCACGAAGAGCAGGAGCACGGCGAGCCATGGCGTCAGGGAAAAGTCATAATTGAAGTGGAGCGGCACTCTGGCGGAGGATGCTTTCGCGCCGATGCAGCTGACGGCGACGTTCATCAGCTCGAGCGCGAGGAGCGCCCAGGCGATCGCTTGCAAGCGCGCGGCGTTCGCCGACACGAATGGATTCCCCATGCTGACCGACTCGACGATGGCCAGAAGCCGCGTCAGCACGAAATGCACGACAGGAACGCCGCAGATTCCGATCACCATGATCAAGCGCAGGCCGATGAGCAGCGGCGGATAAGAGTCGGCCGGTGGCACGCCGAGGGCGCGCATGATGAAACTTTCCCAGATCAGGCTGGCGAGCAGCAACGCCAGAATGAGCACGCCCATGAGCAGGTTCAGTTTGATCACCAGGCGCAGAACTGTGCGTGAGAGCGCCAGGATGTCGGGGTATGACTTGGTCATGAGATTTCTCCCGATCCGATGGAATTTTGGAAATCCTTACTGAATAACGATAACATCCTTATCGTTTGTCGGCAAGTCTCATATCGATATTAGATAAGAGCCCAGGCACGAGCCCAGCGCCCTAAGCGGCTAAGTAGAGGATCGATCGATGGCCACGACATGTGACCGTGCCTGCGCGCGCTCGAGTATGGCTTCGCGGCCATCCGCCGAGATGTCGAAATCACGAACGTCGAAGTCGGCGGGGATGTGCGTCAGCTGCTGCATCGCGCCGGATTCCAGATCAACCATGAAAAGATTCTTGTGCTGCATTTCGCCTTGCAGGAACACCAGCTTCTGGCCGCCGGGGAGCAGCACCAGATGCCGCGCGCCGCGCGTCAGTTCCAGCGGCGGCAGGGTGTGCGCCGCATTTTCCGCGGTCGCGGCCTTGACGCTGAACTTGGTGCCGACGTCGGGACCGGAGTAAATCACAAAGCGGCCATCGGGCGACCAGGCCGGATCGACTGAGTAGGCGCTGACCAAGGGCGTGGGCTTTTTTTCATCGAGCGAAATGCGGAACAGATGCGGCACTCCGTTTTCCTCCGCCGCCGAGGTGATCGATTTGCCGTCGGGTTCCCACGCCGGCGCGCCCCGCAGCTGCAGCGACTCGGACACGACCCGCAGTCGCGTGCCATCGGATCCCATAGTGTACAGCTGCGTCTGATCGCGTTGCCTTACGGTGAATGCGATCGAGCCGCCGTCAGCCGAGACTGCAGGACCGCCGATGATGCGCGCATCGCTCGCCGTCCACAGCTGACTCGCCACCGCGCCGGAGATTTTCCAGATGCTTTCGCCCGTGCCCACCGCCACGACGTACAGCAGGTAACTCGGTCCGACTCGCGGTGTGAAGCCGGCTCCGGTGCCGAGCGTAATCCGCTCGGGTGTGGACACGCTGTCCGACGCCTCAGCGATGGCGACGCGCCACAATGTCCGCGCCGGCTCCGACACCGTGGCGATCACCCGGTGTCCATCCGCGCTCGCCGCGAGCGAGGTGTATTGCTCGACTCCCGAGCTCAGCCGATGCGGCACGCGGCGCTCCGCATCCATTCCGTAGAGCCACGGTCCTGAGCCGTCGGCGGCATGCGCCAGGTACAGCAGGGTGCGTCGATCCACCAACGCCGGATAAGTGAGGCGGGCGGTTTGCGAGGTGATGCGCTCGAGACCCTCGCCCCGCACGCCTACGCGCCAGACGTCCAATTGATCGGGCAGAGTGCCCTTGATGAAGTAGATCAGGTCGCCTGGTGCCCACACTGGGAAATGGCTGTGCAGGCCGGGCGGCGCAATCAGGATCGGCGGACTGCGCGATAGTCCCTTGCCGTCGCTCACGAACAGCGGATCTCCCGCCCCCGGCGTGTGATAGGCGAGCCGTTTGCCGTCGGGCGACCACACGGCCTCGGCCACGCCTTCAAGGTAGGGTCTTGGCTCGCCGCCCAAAGTGGGCACGGCCCAGATGTTGATGTCCTCGCCCGGTGGGCGCGAGCGGCTCCGCAGCCAAAACATCACCAGTGCACCGTCCGGTGAGAATCCCAGTGTGCGGATCGACGAGTTGATGAACTCCCCCTCGACGCCATGAGTGAGATTGTGGAACTGGCCGGAACCCACCTGCGTGACCCACACATCGGTACGCCCGCCGCGATCCGACAAAAACGCCACGAACTGGCCGTCGCGCGACACGGCGGCCGCTTCGTTCTGGCCATCGAAACCCGTGATCGACTGGTACGTCGCGCCTGCGATCGGGTTGCGCCAGAAGTGATCGCTGCGTTCGTACCAGATGAGCGTGGCGATCGCGATTGCCGCCAGCGCCCCAGCGGCGGCTATCAGGGCCCATCGACTGCGGGAACGCGGAGCGGCCGGCGCAGGTTCGATTGCGGGGGAGTCGCTTAAGGGTTCAGTCCCGCTCAAAGCGTTTTGCTCGCTGCGACTCTTCATCCAGGCGTCGAGCTCGGACTTAAACGCGTACACCGAACCCATCTTGTCGTGCAATTGGCGGTGGACGGGCATGCCTTCGCGCTTTTCCCAGCGCTGCACGGTGGTCACGTCGCGCTTCAGATAGACCGCGACCTTCTTCCATGAATCCAGCCGACCCTCGTTCGGTCGCTGCGGCTCGTCGGCGGGTGGCTTTTCCATCGCGAAACGGTTCTCCACTCTTGGTCAACCATTCTAGGGGTGAAGCCCCACCGCAGCAAAGCAGGGGCGGCAAAGGACGGCATTTAGCGGTATCGGCCGGAATCCGTGCATTGCTGTTTGACCCGTCCAGCAGGCCGTTCGAAGGTGCGAGCGACCCAAGGGCGGCATCGCCCGAAAGGGTCAATGGAGTCAACAGCACATGAATGGGAGGCTTTCCGATGATGAACACAACTTTGAGATGGATGGCGCGCAGTAGCGTCGTTCTGGCTGCGGCGACGGGACTCGGCGGACTGACGGGGGCTCTGGCCGGAGATGAGCATAACCAGCCGCGCTCGCCGACGCACTTCAGCGGCCTGCTCAACGACTTCACACCGTCGGCGAAGGTCACCAAAGGCGGCCCCTACCAAATGAGTGGGAGATGGTCACTGGAGGTGAACGAGCGCCATGGCACGGCCCGGTTTGAGGCCGCGATGAACATGGAGACCTCGGATTACGCCATGACCGCAGATACGGTAGACAATCCCACCGTCAGCCGCGGTGCCCACACCCATCACATCGTCATGACGGACGGCGTGATCGGCACCGACTGGGCAACTGCTTGCCCGGCATTCAGCCCGCCCATCAAGGACGGGTTTGTGGTCCGAGGCCCGGCGACCGTCACCGGCAATGGCAGCGGGGCGCCGTTTGGCAATCCGTCGCAGTTGACGATCTGCGTCCTGGGAGGCGACCACGTCACCTTCTCGAACCTCACCATGGCATTTGGTCTCCCCGCCAGCAGCCATTTCAGCACTCAAGCCATTCATGGCGTCGTGCTTCACTGCGAAGGACCGTGGGGGTTCGATTCGAGGGATTGCAAGGTCGAATCGCCGCAGTAATCGAAGTTTTAAAGGCTCCCGTTTGCGGCGCAGTCGAGGTTCGCCTCGGCTGCGCCGCTTGCACGAGCATCTCCGCATTCAGGTCATTGCCGATCCGGTCCGCGGGCCCCTGTTGCACCGCCGCCATTCCTTGCCAAAATTTTCGCCAGCCCGTTGTCGAACCATCGGCTCTCCGATCGTCTTACATATAAGAGTCACAGGAGTCCCCTAATGTGCCCGTTCTGCACTACAACGGCCGTTTTGACCGCGGCCAGTGCGGCAACCGTGAAGTCACTGAAGGAACGATTCCGCCGGCACGAGTCGAATCCGACCAGAGGAGTGTGAAATGGCCAATGATGAATCACGGGCGCCCCCGCCCCGCATCGTTTCGAAAGCTGAATGGCGTGCGGCGCGCATCGCGCTGCTGGCCAAAGAGAAGGAACTGACGGCGATGAAAGACGCCGTCGCGGCCGAGCGCCGCGCCCTGCCGTGGGTGCGGGTCGAAAAGGACTATGTGTTCGATGGGGCGTCGGGTCCCGTGGCACTGTCCCAGCTATTCGAGGGCAGGAGCCAGCTGTTCATCAAACATTTCATGATGGGACCGGGACAGTCGCATCAATGCGTGGGCTGTTCGCTCGAGGTCGATCATTTGGCGGGGATCCGCGTGCATTTGGCGCACCACGATCTGTCCTACGCGGTGGTGGCGCGCGCACCCATTGAAGAAATCGAACAGCTGAAACGCAAAATGGGCTGGGACTTTCCCTGGGTGTCCTCTTATCGCAATGAATTCAACTTCGATTTTCACGTGTCGTTCACGGATGACGAAATTGCGCTGGGCCGCGGCTATTACAACTATGCCGAGGTGGGTGTGAATCCAGGCATGATCGATCTGTCCGGCGACAGCGTGTTCATCAAAGACGCGGGTCAGATTTACCATACGTACTCGACCTACGGGCGCGGCGGCGAACAGTTCTTGGGCATCTATGGTTATCTCGACGCGACGCCGAAGGGCCGGGCCGAGAATGGTCCCTATCATTCGCTGCCCGATTGGGTTCGGCCGCACAATATGTACGGCTGCGGCGGCGTGGTGGAGGGCACGGGCCGCTATCACGCGGCTGATTGCGGCTGCGCGTCGCACCCCGAAGGTCGGCGAGTCGCGGCAGGAGGGAGCTGACATGAAAATTTACTGGATCAAGGCGCAGGCGCCGCGGCGCGTGTTGGCGCTGGCCAAGCATCTCGGCCTCGATGTGGAATTTGTCGCAATGGATCCGAACAGCGGGAAGCTGAAGTCGCCGGAGTTTGCGGCGCTTAATCCCAACAAGAAGGCCCCCGTGCTCGTGGATGGCGAGACGGTCCTGTGGGAGTCCTCCGCCATCATGGTTTACCTGTGCAACAAGGCGGGATCCGACATGTGGCCCGCGCAGCCCAACGAGCAGATCGAAGTGATGCGCTGGTTGGCGTGGAACGATTGTCACTGGGCACCCGCGGTGGGACCGTTCTACTTCGAGCACATCGTCAAGTCGACCTTCAGCCTTGGGCCGCCGAATCGCGAGTCCTTGAAGGCCGCCGTTCCCGACCTCTTGCGATATGCATTGGTGCTGGATGGACATCTTGCCGCCCGCACCTACGTGGCGCTCGGACGGCTGACCATCGCGGATTTCTATCTTGCCGCGATGGCGAACTACTGGCGTGAGTCGGAAATGCCGCTGCAGGGCCACTCCAACATCGTCCGATGGCTCGACGGCTTGACGCGCATTCCCGCCTGGGCGAAGCCCTGGCCTGAAGAGCGCGCGGCGCTCGCCGCAGCGGTCTGAAGCCGGCACCTGCGTGCCCAATAGATTTTCAACACATGAACTGGAGCAAACGATGAAAAATTACTTGGCGGTCTTTGTCGGTTCGAGCACGTCGCCGAAGGTGGTGGAATTTATGGCGATGGAAGAAAGCAAGCGCAAGAAGGTCGAGGCGTCAGGCATCAAAGCGTGGGGCGACTGGATGACGGCCCACGGTTCAGACATCGTCGCCACGGGAGGTCCTCTCGGTAAGACGAAGCGCACGTCCGCGCAAGGCGTCGCGGACGTGAAAAACAACTTGTCGGGATTCGTGGTCGTTCAGGCCGCATCGCACGAGGCGGCTGCCAAGATGTTCGAAAATCACCCGCAATTCACGATATTCCCCGGCGACGGCGTCGAGGTCATGGAAGTCCTGCCGATTCCGGGGCAGCCGCAGCACTGACGCCGATTCAACCCTGACGCAGATTTGGGTTTGCGTGCATGCCGGGTCTAGACTCCGGCATGCACGTTTTCCTGTACTCCATCGCCGCGGTCCTGATCCTGGCCGGCTTGGCCGGCGCCGTGATCCCGATGCTGCCGGGAATCCCCATCATTTTCGGCGGCATCTGGCTGGCCGCCGGTGTGGATCACTACCAACATGTGAGTTCGGGCTGGCTGATCGGCATTGGGATCATCGCGGCCGTCGGCTTGCTGCTCGATTTTGCGGCCGCCGCGTTGGGGGCGAAGCGCGTTGGTGCGAGCGGGCAGGCGGTTGCGGGCGCGCTCTTGGGCACCGTCATCGGTCTATTCTTCGGAATACCGGGGCTGGTGTTCGGGCCTTTTGTCGGCGCGCTGATCGGTGAACTCATCGCGGGTCGCGATCTTGAGCGTTCGACGCACGTCGGCATCGCGACGTGGGTCGGACTGATCTTTGGCACTTTGATGAAGCTCGCCGCCTCCATCATGATGGTGGTGCTGTTCGCCGCCGCTTGGCTGATTTAGCGCAGGTGCTTCCCGAGAAAATCCATGGTGCGCTGCCAAGCCACTTCGGCCGCCTTCGGGTCGTACTTCAAAAAGGCCAGACCCTTCGAGTCGGCCGTCTCATTCGCGAAGGCATGCTTCGCATCGTAGCGATGGAACTCGAAGGCAACCTTGGCCTCGCGCAGCTTCTTCTCCAATTCATCCACCTTGGCAATCGGAAAGGACGTGTCGTGGATGGCATA
Source organism: Steroidobacteraceae bacterium (assembly GCA_035997505.1). Taxonomy (GTDB): domain Bacteria; phylum Pseudomonadota; class Gammaproteobacteria; order Steroidobacterales; family Steroidobacteraceae; genus Bog-1198. The sequence goes on from DASYIN010000144.1 coordinate 15,217, forward strand.
GTGTCCCAGCAAGGGAATTTTGATCTTCGATGCATCCACATATTCGAGCGGCGGGTAGCCGTACCACACGACCGCGGCGCTGAGTTCGGGAACATTTACTGCCGCGAGCAGCGTCAAGGCGCCGCCCATGCAGAAACCGGTGACCCCGACCTTTGGGCTCCCCAATGTTTTTAGATGCTGCACGGCGCCGCGAATGTCCTGCCCGGCCGCATCGCCGAAATTGAGGCCCTTCATGAGATGCTCCGCCTCATGGGCCTCCAGCGCGACCTTGCCGCGATACAGGTCCGGTACGAGCGCGCGGTAGCCCGCCGCCGCCAGCTTGTCGGCGACACCCTTGATCTGGTCATTGAGACCCCACCATTCCTGGATGACGACAATCCCCGGCGCGTTGCTTTGAGGGGGATCGGCGAGATAGCCATCGACGCTTTGGCCGTCCGGGCGCTTGTAGATCGTCATTTTGCCCATGGTCATGCGTTCCCGGGTTGTAGGTTGTTGGGACGGAAGCGCCGATCGAGTTCGTCGAGCACCGGTCCTCGCCACGCATCCTCGTGCTGCTTGGCGGCGGCGGTATTGTAAAAACCCGCGTGCGTGAGGTGCACCTTGGAGCCATTTCCGTTTGGAGTGAACTCGACCGTCAGAACGGTTTCAGCGCCGTCGGTTCCTCTGGAGCCCGTGACCCAGGTCAATTCCACCAGGCGCGGCGGCTGCAGGCGAAGAAAACGGCCGTAGTGCGGATAGCGCTGATGATTGTGTTCGGTTTCAAAGAAAAAGGGCCGGCCGATCGAGGGTTCAATTGAAGCGGTACCGGGACGCGCGAACCAATTCTCCCACTGCGTGGTGAACGCCGCATAAAGCTGCGCCGGGCTTGCGGCGAGATCTCGTTCAACCGTGGCGGCAAAAGGTCGCTGACCAAGATCCGGCAGGGCCATTGCCGTGTGCGTGTCGGCGTGGGAATCGTCGCTGTGATTGGATTGCGGTGGCATCTGCTGTTCCCTGTTTAAGCTATTGAAACTCGGACTCGACGTGCTGTGCAAATGCGTCGCCCAGAATTCGCACCTTCGAGTCGAAGAGTTCGTCGATGGGGCTGGACTTCAGCACTTCCTCGGTCAGCTGCGCAATGATGACATGATCGGTTGCTCCCTGCCCCCGTGCGATTTGCGCTTGCAAGTCGCGGCAGATCTTCGATGCGAGTTCTTGCTTGCGTACATTTGAATCGGCGGCATTGTAAAGTTCAAACCAGTCCAATACTTGATTGTGGCGTTCCACGAGAGACGCGATTGCGCTGTTCATGATCGCTCCGGCGGGAAAAACGTCCAATATCGGGTTTTTCGCCGCACGGAAGCTGTCAGACCAAGGACTACAGCTGCGTCAGCCGGCGGCTAGAAATAGAGTCCGACCGCCCATTTGTCCACCGGGGCGCAAGTAGGAGAATCCGTACCTCGGGATGGGCAGCCACGGCATTGTTTGGCCATTGATTTGAGAACACCTTTGTGAGGAGCGAGCTGCCCAGAGCCCAGAACTCTGCGGAGGTGTTTCATGAACCGACGACTCTCCATAATCCCGGCGATAGTTTCTCTGCTCATTACAACAGCGACGCTCATTGCGGTGCCCGCTCTTGCCGAAGAATTAAAGGCCTCGTTTACACCGCGAGAAATGGCGCACTGCATGATGAAGCGTTTCAGGGCGAACCATTCGGAGTCATACCGCGACGCCTACAACGCCTGCAAGGCGCAGTTCGACCTGGCGCAAGCCGATCGCGGCGAGACCGCCATGAATGAGACAGCTCCTGTGGAAACCAGCACGCGTCAGTAGAACCGTACCCCCGGCCTGAGCACCAATTGAAATATCGACAGCAGAATCAGCAACGCTCCGAAGGCATACGCAATCGACTTCGAGCCAAAGGCAGACTTCGAATCTGAGGCGCCGCTCGCCTTCGCATCGCGGACCGCCCAGGCTCCCGCTTGTATCCAAGCGACGCCGATCACTGTCACCACCGCCGGCACTGCGCCGACCTCCACCCAGTTGCGGGGTACACGGAATGGAATGATGAGCAGAATCGCCGCCAACGCCGGTACCGTTGCAACGCGAAACATGAACGAAGTGCGGGTTCGGCCGTTGCCGATATCGCCCACATTTTCCGCTAGGCTTAGCAGCGGTGCCCTAAACGAAAGCGCCGCCGCGGCAATTGCAATGAGCGCCACGAGCGCGGCCGCCATCTTCGCCGCTACGCTGAAGTGCAGGTAGTCCATGGCCATGCCAACGTCATTCTCCGGTTCAACGGAGCCGATGACCACCTGGGGCAGGGACTGCAAGAATCCGTTGTAGGCCATCCAAATGAGAAACAGGCGCACACCGTTTGTGCGGGCAGGGCGATACTTCAGCAGCAGCGCGCAGAGAAGACCCGTGACAAAAATAGCCACCGCACCCGTACCCTGAAATAGGCTCGCGAGCGGGTTCTCGCCTGCCCAAGTGTGATTATTGTGAAACAAGATCGGCCGAAGCCCAGGCGTCAACGCCTTCGGGATGACGAGGAACAGCTCCTGAATAAAGAATGTCAGGTTAAACGCCAGGGCGTAGAGCAGCGCCGAGGCGATGGTGAGTTTCCAATTCCAGGGGCGCGCCAGCGCCCGTACCTCGCCGATAGACCTTCGACGCGCGCGAATAACTCCCACAAGACCTAGCAACAGCGGTGCCACCACCAACACCAACAACACCGCGATTCCTATGAGATTTTCACTGTAGTGCATTGATTCCAGCCATCCCCATTCCCGGTGGATAACTCGGTGGATAACCAGTTCCTTGTAACCGAATCGTCACTGCCATTCAGTTAGTTGCGTTGATGTGCTGCTTTTTTGATCAGCGCAAAGCTCACTCCGGTACCGTATACGGATGCCACTGACCATCCGCAGCTCTCAAAACCCAACCGCCGCGCCGCGTACAAACCTCGAGCAGCGCCGCAGTTTCCACATCCGGTGCACCGTCATACCGCGCCGGCCGGTATTTCATCTGGAATGCGCTTAGTGACAAGCGCGTAGCCTCATCGAGTTGGCCGTTTTGCGGCACGTCAAAACCATGGGCACGAAGTCGCTGCTGGAACCACAACACCGCAGGCACGTCGGATCCGAAATGCGCCCGAGCCGCGGCGACCGCATCCGGGTCCGGCCAAACGATCAGCCCGGCCAGCGCAAGTTGGTGCCAGGGAAAGCGCGGACCCGGATCTTGTTTGGTCAGTGGCTGAATATCACTGTGCCCCAGCACCCGGTCCGGCCGCACGCCGTGACGGTGCTCAACATCCCGCACGAGTTCAATGACTTGCCTAATCTGGTGTTCGGGATATTCCGCGTAGGGTGAGTTCGGATCGCCGCCATTTCCCAAATTCACGATCTCGATGCCGATCGAATTCGAATTAAGGTGCGTATAACCCTGCCAGTAGCTCGATCCCGCATGCCACGCCCGCCGGCCCTCGTCGACGAGTCCGTAGATCGTCGGCGGCTCATCGTTAACTAAATAATGGCTGCTGACCTCTTCTTTCGTCAGCCGGTGCAAAGAGCGCGCAAAATCGATTTCCGTGTAGTGCAACACGATGAACTGCACCCGGCTGTCCTGGCTCACCGCGTGATAGCGCGTGTCGATCTTCGGTTGCACGGTACACCCCGCCAGTGTCGCAATGCCCAATAGCACCATCCCCTGAAGTCCACGTCCCGCCGCACAATTGTCATACACCCGCATTACCTCCAACCTGCAAGCGCCTCATTGTAGAACGCCGAGGCGGACACGGACGATCGCACCCACGACGGTCACGGAATATTCTCTTGATTTAAGTTCGACCCGCATCCAGCATCGCGCTTGCGGTAGGAGAAGCCACGTGAGAGCACATATTTATAAATTCGCGTTTTGCTTCATTCTGACATCCCTCTCGGCCGGCACCGCATCGGCCTGGGACAGCTTTGGGCACATGATGGTGGCGTCCGTCGCCTACGATGACCTTACCCCCGCAGCGCGCACGAAAGCGGTTCAACTCGTCAAACTGAACCCCGACTACAAGGTATGGATCAAGGGAGTCGCCAAAGCCAACCAAAATAAAACCGCCTTTGTCATGGCCGCCACTTGGCCCGACGCCATCAAGAGCAAGAAAACCTACACCAACGACGGTGAACACCCCACCAACCCCAATGCAGCGGCAAACATAGGCTACTCCGACAAATTGATGCATCGCTACTGGCACTATATCGATGAGCCTTTCTCGCCCGATGGGACTCCTCTCGCCCAGCCGCAGCTACCGAACGCCCAAACTCAAATAGCCGAATTCCGCAAAACGCTCGCCTTGTCCGGTGCCACGAACAAACTCAAATCCTACGATCTCGTCTGGATTCTGCATCTCGTGGGAGACGTTCACCAGCCCTTGCACGCCACCTCGCGATTCACGCACGATCTGCCGCAAGGCGATAGCGGCGGTAATCTCGTCAAGTTATGTGCAATGCCCTGTAAAAATGAACTGCACGCCTATTGGGACAACATCCTGGGCACCAGCAAGAGTCCCACGTCCGCGATCAAGAAGGCCACCGCGCTTCCCGCTCCCGACGCGACGCTCGCTGCCGAGAACGATGAATCTCAATGGATCCAAGAAAGTTTCGCGATTGCGAAACAGTCCGTCTACGCAAGCCCAATCGGAGTGGGCGCCGGACCATTTACCACGGACCCCGCCTACAAGGCCGCGGCCGTAACGATCGCAGACCAACAAATCGCGCTCGCCGGCGCAAGGCTCGCCAAACTCCTTAACCTCGCACTCCAATAGGAATCGCGGAAGGTGCGCTAAAGCTCAGCGTCGAGAGCCAATGCGTTGTTCGAATTGAATGCTCTCGGTTGCTGCAAGCCCACCATAACGAATATCGAGCTTTGTCAGCGATCGCCAGGCGTCGTGAGGTTTGTCCCGCTCGATGAGGTCAGCGACGCTCTGTAGGTCTGCCGCCAATTCCTTGGCGACATGTGCCCGGCACGCAGCGAGTTTCTCCGGATCAACCGGCGGGCGCTGATCGAGTGCGGAGAGGGCACGGCGCAGGGAGTACAAGGTTGCTGCGTCGTGACCCACTTTCAACATGCTCTCAACGGCCGTCCCGAAGACGCACCAGGCTTTCATTGAATCCCGGCTCACCATGTCGTGCTGAATGTTCCAACTGTCATCTGATCCCGTCACGTACACCAAGCGGGTCGAGCTTTGAAATTTTGCAAACAAGTCATCGTGTGGCAACAGCGCTTCGCTGCCTCCAATGGGATCGCTGCCGGCATTGAGCAGAGCACCGCGAAACAAATCGGGGTAAGCCAGTGCGGTTCTCATGGCAACTCGCGATCCTCCCGAAAATCCACCGATGTACACCCGCTCAGGATCAATGGGATAGCGCTGCGTGATGTTGTAGGCACCGAGCAGCGCCAATGGTATGCGCCGATCGATGACGTTTTCCTCGTTGCCGGATCTGGCTGCACTGACGAAGATCACGCCTTTTTCGTCTAAAGCCGGCGCCCAACCCGGGGGCAGACGCGCATCTTCCCAGGGTGGAATGAACACCAACAGAGCGTATCCCCGCGACGGATGCTGCGCCGGAACGTACACCGAGAATCTTTCCTGCGCCAAGTCGACCGCCTGGGGGCGGAGCTGCGCGCTGAATCGCGCAATTTCAATGTTGGCGAGCGGACTCAAAGCCCGGCGTGCTATCTCGGTGCTTCGCGACAGGGGCGAGTATTCCGAGAAAATAACGTTTCGTTGCAGGCCCCTGGCTATTTCGGGCGATTCTTGCGCGCCCGCAACGAGTGGCAGCATCAACATTGCCAACGAAACAAGTGCTGGGTTGCATGTCACGCGAAGCTCTCCTGAGGTCGATTCTACGCCTCACCCCGTTAAGACCGATTCTGCTTGATAATCTCGACTTCACTGTCGTCTTCCATTACAACGGGATTAGCACGTGTTCAGCCATTTTTCCAAGGCGAGTGTTATGACCAGAAGACTTAAGCGCCCACGGCTGCTTCAGATCGGAATCTTCCTGTCCTTAGTCAGTTGCCTCTCGATCGGCGCACAGTTTGCCGCTGCGGCGCCGCCGCCAACCCAATCCAAGCCGAGCGGACCCGTTTCCCCTGACAAACAGGTCGATGCGCTTTTCAAGGAATGGGACACTTTGAACACACCGGGTGCGTCCGTCGCGGTCATACAGCACGGCAAGGTGATCTTCGCGAAAGGGTACGGAATCGCCAATCTCGAATACAACATCCCGATCAAACCCGAAACCATCTTCCACGTCGCGTCGGTATCCAAGCAATTCACGGCAATGGCCGTCGTGCTTCTCGAGTCGGACGGCAAGCTCGCCCTCGATGATGACGTTCATCAATACCTGCCCGAACTGCCGGACTACGGCAACAAGATCACGATCCGTCATCTCTTGCAGCATACCAGCGGCATACGCGACCAATGGCAGCTGCTGGGGCTTGCGGGCTGGAATTTGCAGGACGTCATCACCCAAGACCAAGCCTTGCGGTTGATCTTCCGTCAAAAGGAACTGAACTTTGCGCCCGGAACCCATAACCTCTATTCCAACTCAGGATTTACGCTGCTGGCGGAGATCGTTACGCGCGTCGCTGGGATGCCGTTCCCGCAATTCTGCGCCGAGCGCATATTCACGCCATTGAAGATGACCCGCACGCATTTCCATCAGGATCTGACGCAGCTCGTGCCCGGCCGAGCCTACTCATATGAAAACAAGGGCGCCGGATTCGCTGCAGCGCCGATGAACTACGCCATCGTCGGAGCCACGAGCCTGTTCACCACGGCGAGCGATCTCGTGTTGTGGCTCGACAATTTTCGCGATCCCCGGGTGGGCGGCGCCGCCGCAGTGGCGCGAATGCAAGAGGAGGGCGTGCTATCGGACGGCACCAAGATCCACTACGGGCTTGGCGTCGCTCTCGGCACTTATCGCGGACTCAAGACCATCTCCCACGGCGGCGGGGACGCCGGCTATCGAAGCCAAGTCATTTGGTTTCCGGAGCAGGAACTGGGTGTGGCCGTAATCAGTAACTTGGGGAGTTTCAATCCCGGTAACCTGTCGGGTTCGGTGGCCGAGGTTTACATCGGCGACAAAATGGCGCCTCAGGAAGCCAAACAGAATGGTGTGGAACCCAAATACGTGCCGATGGATGTTCAGGAACTGGAAAAGTTCGCAGGTGTGTATCCGCTTCCCAAAGTCGGCCAAACCCTCACCGTCGTCGTGAAAGACGGAAAATTGTGGGCCGCGGCCGGGCAGCAACTCGAACTGCATCCAGTTGGCCCGGGCCACTTCTACTGCAAAGAAATTCAGGCCGACATGGAATTCTCGCCGCAAGAGCATGGCGGCATGCACGTCAAAATAACCCAACCCGGCGGCGCTATCAACGAAAGCGAACGAATTCCGGCCGCCGCGGGTGCGGTCGACTTGCTGCCCTACGCCGGCGTTTATTGGAGCGATGAGCTGGAGACTCAGTACACCTTTTTCGTGCGCGACGGCAGTCTCTACGCGCGTCACGCTCATCACGGCGAGGTTGTGCTCGCGCCAATCGCGAAAGATGAGTTCTCCACCGGCTGGTGGTTCACGCCGAATGTGAAGTTCGTCAGAGACGCCGCCGGCAATATCAGCGGCGTGACCCTGGGTGGCGGCAGGGTCGCCGCCGTGGCGTTCACGCGAAAGCCCGGTCCGGCCATCCAGGAGGTAGCTCGGCGTAAGTTCGAGAAACATTGAGCCGAAGACGATGATTGAAGTGAAAAACGTCAAGGCACTTTTTTTCGACGTCTTCGGCACGCTCGTGGACTGGAGGACCGGCATTTCGCGCGAGGCGCGGGCAATTCTAAAGCCACTGGGATATGCCATCGATTGGATCGCGTTTGCGGACGCGTGGCGCGATCAATATCAGCCTGCCATGGAAGAAGTGCGTGCAGGTCGCGTTCCCTATGTGAAGCTCGACGTCGTGCATCGGCGAATGCTTCAGAAGATCATTCCCCGCTTTGGCCTGGAAAAACTCGAGGATTCCGAAGTCCACGAGCTGACGCTGGCATGGCATCGCCTCGACGCGTGGCAAGACGTTGCAGCCGGTCTCGCGACGCTCCGCCAGCGCTTTCTCATCGCGCCGGTGTCCAACGGCAACATTGCACTCATGACTGATCTCGCGCGAAGGAATGACATTCATTGGGATGCGATATTGGGCGCCGACATCGCGAGAGATTTCAAGCCGAAAGCCGCGGTTTATCTCTCCGCCGCGGAGGCATTTGGACTACAACCCAGCGAATGCATGATGTGCGCGGCTCACAGCAGCGATTTGAAAGCCGCCGCCGACAACGGATTAAGAACGGCCTTCATCGCCCGACCCCGGGAGCGACCGGGAGTCTCCGAGAGCTCGCCCGACGTACCTGTTGACATTGTTTCTCGTACGACCGAGGATCTCGCCGCCCAACTGGGACTGTGAATGTATGGCGTGACCACCGGCCGCCACCCACAGACCCCACACTCAACGCGAATCTTTTAACCGATGACGGTGGGCAACTTGGGCGATGTCACTCTACCGCGTTGCGCAGAATGACTTGCCGATACCACTCGGCGCTCAACTTCGGCGTTCGGGTTTGCGTGTTGAAATCGACGTAGTGAATGCCGAAGCGCTTGCTGTAGCCATCCGCCCATTCGAAGTTGTCCATCAGGCTCCATAGAAAGTAGCCCTTGATGGGATAGCCTTCCGCTGCGGCGCGCTGCAGATGGGTCAGATAGTTGCGCAAATACATGACGCGATCCGTGTCCTCGATGCGTCCGTCGGCGTCTCGCAAGTCCTCCCCGGAGGTGCCATTCTCGGTAATGTAGAGCGCCGGGACTTTCCACAGCGCGCTGACATGCCGAATGGCCCAGTAGATGACTTCCGGCCCGATGAATAGCCAGGGAGAAGCCATGTGCGGAAACGAGGTGGGCCGCCGCGCGACGGCATACCCGGCGGGCGATGCATCGGCGCGGGCATAGTCGGGCTGATAGACATTAAGGCCGACGAAATCCAAGCGACCGCCGATGATTTTCATGTCATCCGCCTGAACCTTTGGTGCGTCCGCTCCCGCGCTCGCCAGATACCGGTCGGTGTAACGGCCTTCCATCACTGCGGTCAGAAACGGCGCATTTTCTTCGCGGAAAGCGCGCTGCGCAGCTTCGATGTGCGCCGCGGTCTCGATCACGGGAACGTAGACCTTGGGATTTTCCGCAAGCCCCACGAGCGTGCCGCTTTTGGCGTTGGCGCGTATGGCCTGGAGACCTAAGCCATGCGCCAGTACCGCGTGGTGGCGAATCTGATTGACCTGAGCCGCGCCCAGCTTCAAGCCCGGTGCGAATTGGCCAATTTTGTAGCTCAAGTCGGTGAAGCACACTAATTCATTGACGGTCATGAAATGCCGCACGCGATCCGACAAACGCTTCGCGACGAAGCCGGCATAGTCGGCAAAGGACTTAGGAGTGTCGCGCGACTGCCAGCCGCCGGACAGCCCCTGCGGCAGGTCCCAGTGAAACAAGGTGACGTAGGGCTCGATGCCATGCGCCAACAACTCATCGATCAGGCGCAGATAAAAACTTAAGCCCGCATCGTTGGGTTTGCCGGTGCCCTCTGGAAAAATGCGGGACCAGGAAATCGAGAACCGATACACCTTGGCACCCAGGTCGTGCAGCAATTTCACATCTTCTTTGTAGCGGTGATAGGAGTCATCGGCGACATCGCCGGTCGCGCCTTGGAAGGTTTTGCCGGGCGTGTGCGAAAAGGTGTCCCAGATCGAAGGACCGCGGCCGCCTTCACGCGCCGCACCCTCGATTTGATACGCGCTGGTCGCGCAACCCCACAGGAATCCGCTGGGAAATTGCCGGGGCTTGAGCGGGGCGGGCTCGCCGCGCGCGCTGCGCGGCAATGGTGCGCCGGCGACTGCGGCGGCCGCTGCCACACTCTTGGCAAATTGCCGGCGCGTGAAGAAGGCCCCGCGGCTCGAGCTGTTCATTGTTTTCCCCCGCGGCATTCGCACGATGCGCTGCTACACAAACTACGTTATTTTGTAGTATGGTAGCGCTAACAATTCTTTAAAGGAAGCGTCGCCGGCGGCAACCATCGAGCCCCCCTCGAAACCCGCCGGCGGCTCTTCCGCCTCATTTCTCAATCGCGATCTCGAACGGGCCGGCCGGCAAGCCGGATCGATCGTACAGATTGCACACCGGCGCATCGGCCCAGCAGAAGCGCACGCGCGTCGCACCTGGACTGGCGCTCGCATCCAGCGAGACGCCATCGCGCTGCACCTGCGAATCGACAAAACGGCAGCTGCTTTGCTCGGCGCCGCACAATTCAAAGGCGATGGCGCGCATTGCGCCATAGGTGACGAGAGCGCCATCGATCCCCTCGAATCGCACTTCGACGCGATCGCCGGAGCGCTTCACCGAGCGTGGCACCGGCCCCGACGGCGACAACGTTTCGCCATAAATCAAATGACGGGCGGCGCGCGCCAGGCGTTTTCCCACGGCCTGCTTGTTGGGCGGATGCAGCTCGCTGGCATCGCCGATGTCGATGGTCACGGCGAGCGCGGCGTGCGCATCGCTCGAGACGGCGCGGCGCTGGGCTTCGCGAAGGCTGGCCCAATCGGAAGCGGCGGGCGCAGTCGGCGGATTGCCGAAGTTCGGCAGCTCGACGATGAGGAAGGGGATCTCGGCGCCGAATTCGCGCCGCCAATCCTGCATCAGCGCCGTCAAAAGCGCCTCATACTGCGCGGCATCGCCGGCGTTCGACTCCCCCTGATACCACAACACACCTTTCAAGCCGTACGGCAGCAGCGGTGCGATCATGGCGTTGTGGATACTCGACAGGCCGCCGACCGGATCCCAGGGCGCGCGCGGCGGAAGCCCCAGACTTTCGGGAACCAATTGATAGCGCCACTGACCGCCCAACTCGGCCACGCTGCCGTCGGTGAAGCGCAGCGCCATATCCTGCGGCGGCCCGTACATGCCGGCCGCACCCCAGGTGCTCAGCACGTTGACTACAATCGAATTCTCCCCGGCGTGCAGCTGCCCGGGCGGCACCGCATAGGATCGTGCGGTGGCATAGCCAAACGAGTTGGCGACGGGCCGGCCGTTCACCCAGGTTTCATCCACTTCGTCGATGGCACCCAGATTCAGCATCGCCGGAACCGCGGCCTGCGGCGCCGTCAGGGTCACGCTGCGCCGAAACCACACCATGCCGTCGTGATTGTTGAGCTCGGGCACTCCCCAGGTTTTCCAGTCGCGCATCGGTTCCGGCACCGCATGCCAGGTAGCGCCCGAGTCCTTCCAAGGAGTCGAGTGTGCGCGGTCGCGCCACCACTGTTCCCACAGCTCGCCGAGCCGACCGTTGCCCGCCTTCGGATCGCGCGCATCCAGGCGCAACAGATCGAGCCGCGCATCGAAGCCACCCACCGCTCTAAGTCCCGCATCGCTTATCCAAGGTTCGATGCGCGAGCCACCCCAAGACGAGTGGATCAAACCTAAAGGAACCGGCACCGATTTTTGCAGCTCGCGTGCAAAGTAATAGCAGGCCGCGGAGAAATCGCGAATGGTGTCGGGCGACACGGCAGTCCACGCGACCGGCGTCTGAAAATGCGCGAGCGGTGCTGCACTGCTGACGTGCGCGATGCTCAGGAGGCGGATCCTGTCGCTCTTGGCGGCCGCAATTTCTCCCGCCGCATCCAAGGATCTGGCCACTCCCAATTCCATGTTCGACTGGCCGGAGCACAAATACACATCGCCCATCAGAACATCGGCGATCGATTGGCTGCGGCCCGACTGCGTATGCACACTGAGTGTGAACGGACCGCCGGCGGGCTGAGCAGGCAGCGTAACGCGCCAATGGCCGCCGGCGTCGGCGCGCGTCTCGAGCGTGGCCGCGCCCATCGCCACCGTGATGCGATCGCCGACGGCTGCCTCGCCCCACACTGGGATCTGCCGGTCGCGTTGCAGGACCGCGTGATCCCCAAACATCTCATGCAGTAAGCGGCCGGGCGGCGCCGCATCGGCCAGCACGCAAGAGGGCGCGAGTGCGATACACGCCATCCAACTCAACACTGTGCGCGAACTGATTTTCATGGTCGATGTTCTTGATGAGACCTTAATGTCGAAACGGCGCCGCGGTCCAACCGGGATTGCCTGGCGCGTAAGGGGTGGAAATCGATTCGTATTCCTCGAGCGTGCGCTCCGGAGCCGCGAAGCCCGCGGGCAACGGCCGCTTCGAGATGCTTCGAAAGTAGGCGAGGCTGGCGTCGCGCCACCAGCGTGCTTCTTTCTCCTGAATGGCGAGAAAGGCGGACGTTTCCGCGTGGCGCTCCGCGTCAACATACGGCGCCAGGGTCGCCCAGGTTTCGCGCATGACGCGCACCGTCTCCACGCCGTGCGAGTAGTGCATCACCAGTTCATCCCACAGCGTACGGCCCGACTCAAGCCGATAATCCCAGCTCAGGTGATGAAACCACAGCAAGTATTTTTCGGGCGTGGTCTTCGGATCATTGAACATCGCGGCGAGCGGCGGCGCGTATTGCGAGACGGCGTTGCTGCCGCCGCTGCCGCGCTCCGCCCCGATGCCTTCCGCCTCCGCGTGATGAAAGTAGGGCGGCGTCCAATCGGCGCGTGGGCCCATTTGCCAGGGACCGGGTCCGTAGTGATGTCCGGCCGCCATCAGATGCGCAAGCCCCAGCGGCGTCATGTAGTCCACCGCCGCCTCGCGCGATCCCATCATCATGGCCACGGTGGGTGCGACGAAGCGGGCGTCGTTCGAATAAGTCATGCGCACCCACTCCTCGGCGATATCGCGCGAAGAGGCGGTCGGATTCCACGCCAGTCGTCCGAAGACATACCAGTTGGCCTGATCGAACTGCGAGCCGGTCCAGTTGCGGTCCGCGCCGATATTCGCCACGCCCGCCATGCCGGTTTGCCGGTAGCCCTGCAGCGTGCCGTCGATCACCGAGGCCACGCTCGAGCGTGTCTCTTTCGCGTAAGCATCGAATCGCAGCGTTTCCTCGTACAGGGGACCGAGATATACCAGGTGCGTCGCGAACCCGAGGTATTCCTTGGTGATTTGCACTTCGAGCATGAGCGGCGTTTTGGGCATGGCGCCGAACAGCGGATGTCCGGGCTCGCGCGGCTGAAAGTCCAAAGGTCCGTTCTTGATCTGCAGCAGTACATTCGCATCGAAGCGGCCGTCGAGCGGCACGAACTCATCGTATGCCTGTTTGATCCGATCCTCCCCCGGATGATCCGCGTACACGAAGGCGCGCCACATCACCACGCCGCCGTGCGGTGCCAGCGCGGCGGCAAACAGATTGGCGCCCTCGGCGTGCGAGCGCCCATAGTCGCGGGGACCCGGTTGCCCTTCGGAATTCGCCTTGACCAGGAAGCCGCCGAAGTCAGGTATGTCGCGGTAGATTTCATCCACCTTGTCGCGCCACCAACGGCGCACCGTCTCATCGAGCGGGTCGGCCGTGTGCAGGCCGCCGATTTCCATGGGAGCCGTGAAACGCGCCGACAGATAGACCTTGATTCCATAGGGCCGGAACGCCCGCGCGAGCGCCGCCGCCTTGCTCAGATACTCCGGCGTTAGGCTCGAGACATTCGCATTGACGTTGTTGAGCACGGCGCCGTTGATGCCGATGGAGGCGCAGGCGCGGGCGTAATCCTGATAGCGCGGCGCGAGATAGTCGGGCAGCCTTTGCCAATCCCAGATGGAGGCTCCCGCATAGCCGCGCTCGATGGTGCCGTCCAGATTGTCCCAGTGATCGAGAATCCGGCGCTGAACTCGCGGCGATTCCTGCAGGTTCAGTTGCACGAGCGGCCGGCGCGTCTGCATCAGGCGCAGAAAGTGAAAGCCGCCGTAGAGCATGCCTACATCCGAGTTCGCCGCGATGAGCGTCGCGCGATGACCGTGAAGCGTGACGCTGCGGATCAAGTAACCTTCCGCACCCAGGCCCTGTAGATCGAGATGCAGCTCGCTGAGCAACGGCGAGTTCGCGGTGCCGAGGACGATGGCGCCGTCCTGGCTCACCCGGCTCGCAGCGTTAGGCGCCGCGCCCAACAGCCCGCGGATCCCGCGCGTCAATTCGCGTAGTGCGGCATCGCCGTTGCCGTGCGCGGCCACCAGTTCGGTGGCGAAGGTGCGGTAGCGCGCACCCCACGGGGCCTCGATGGGGCGATAGCGAAGCCAAAGATCGTAGCCGTCCTCGGCATGGGCGCTCGCGGCGCAGCCGAGCAGCCCGACCAAGGCCAGTCTGGCAATGGTTCGCACAAAGCACCTGACGGCGATTCCTGGTAGCGCTATCATAGATGTCGATCGAGGCTCGAGGCAATCATGTACCGATCCCCTGCTACAACACTGCAACCACATCTTAAGGCGTTCGCGTGATCTTGGATTCGCCTGTCACCGAGATCGTGAGCCTCGCCCGGGGCGAGGCTCACTGCGACATCCTGCCGCATTTGGGAGGCTGCATCGGCGCATGGACCTCGAGCGGGCAGCAGATGCTGCGCCAGGTGAGCGCTGCCGGACTCGCGGCGCGCGATCCCTATGCCACCGCCGGTTTCCCTCTGGTGCCCTTTTCCAATCGCATCGGCGACGGTCGCTTCAACTGGGATGGCAAGCCCGTCACGCTGGCGCGGAATTTTCCGCCGGAACCGCATGCGATTCACGGCGTGGGATTCGAGCGGCCGTGGCAGGTCTTAAGCCGCGCCAACGATTCGGTCTTGCTGGCACTGCTGCACCCGCCCGATGCGGGCTGGCCGTGGGCGTTCGAAGCGCGGCAGCGCATTACGCTCACGGACGATGCGTTGACCTTGGACCTGAGCGCCGTGAACTTGGAGGTGCAGCCCGTGCCGCTGGCCTTCGGTCATCATCCTTACATACCGCGAAGCGGCGCCCGTCTGACCTTTCATGCGCAGGGCGTTTGGCTGCCCGGAGAGAACCGCCTCCCTGCCGAGCTCGTGAAACCCACCGGTTCGTTGGATTTCTCCAAGGGCTTGGCCGTGGAGCAGGCGGACGTGGACCATTGTTTTTCCGGTTGGAGCCGTGCGGCCTATATCGCGTGGCCGGACAAGCCTCTGACACTTGAAATCACGGCCTCATCCGAGCTGTCGAGCACAGTGGTCTACAGCTCGCGCAAACTCGATGCCTTTTGCTTCGAACCGGTCGCGCATGTCAGCAATGCGCTCAACCGGCGGGATGGAGAATCGGCCATGCCCGTGATTGCGCCCGGCAGTAGCTTCAGTGCAAGCATTCGCTTTCGCGCGATCAGACGTTGAGGTTCAGGTCAGTGGTTCGGGCGGCCCGTCAGAATCGCGGCGTACCAGGGTAAAGTCGAGCAAGGCATGTTTGACGTCTTCCTCGCGCCCCTCGCGGCGCGCCTTGATTTTCCGGATCAGTAGCAGCACGGCTGAACGCGCCATGTCGGCGATGGGCTGACGGATGGTGGTGAGCTCCGGCCAGATCGAGCGCGAGAATTCGGTGTCGTCGAAGCCGCACACAGTCAGGCCCTTCGGCACGTCCAGGTGGTGGCGATGAGCGACCGCCACCGTGGCTGCGCCCATGTCGTCGTTGCTTGCGAAAATTGCGGTCGGCGGTTTCGCCAGACTCAGCAGCTGGTCCGCAGCCTTGAGTCCCGAGCGGTACGTGAACAGCCCCTGGCGGATGAGTGAATTGTCGACCGGGATATCGGCCTCCGCCAGAGCCGCCTTGTAGCCGGCCAGGCGTTGCGCGCTCGCGGTCTGGTCGGGATTGCCGATGATGAAGCCGACGCGCGTATGGCCTAGCGATAAAATGTGGCGGGTCATGGCGACCGCCGCGGCATGATCATCGATGCGCACCGCCAACAAGCCGGCGCGCGGACTGGCGCTGGCCACCGCGACCGCGATCGCGTCGGCCTTCATGAGCACCGCGTGAATGCGCTTCGAATCCGACAGCGGCGGCGGCAGAATGATGCCGTCGACGCCGGTGGCGAGCAGCTCGCGCGCCACGTCATCCTCATGCGCATCGACATCGCACTTCTCCACCACCAGCTGCACGTGGCTCAAGCGGGCCTGTTCCAGGCTGCCGACCAGGAATTCGCTCAGGAAAGCCGCGCTGGGATTGCTGTACAGCATACCGATGCGAACTTGTTCGGCACCCGCCAGCGTCCGCGCCGCGAGATTCGGCGAGTATTTCAATTTGGTAATGGCGGCCTGCACCGCCTCGCGGGTCTCCGGGCGCACATTGCTCTCGCCGTTGATGACGCGCGAGACCGTCATCGGGGCGAAGCCGGCGTAGGCGGCGACATCCGCAATGGTCGGCGCACCCTGTTTTCTGTGTTTGGGTTTCCGATCGGGGCGGCCAACAAGTCTTTTTCTGGCTGATCTGCTCGTCATTCGTCAGCTTACAATGAGTGGCAAGCGCGTATTTGACGCTGGTCCGGGTGGTAAAAGCAAATTGATTGACAAAGCCAAATGGAATCGCTCATGGTAGCGCTATCAGAAAGGCAATTACGCGATCTGGGGATCCCTCTATGACGCTGGCAACGCGCGCGCGGCTCTTAAGCCTCGGCATGCTGGTTTGCGCGCAGGCGGTTGCCGCGCCGGCCGGCAGCCCTATCTACAAAAATCCCAATGCCGCACTCGAGGCGCGGGTCGATGATTTGCTGTCGCGCATGAGCCTGGAGGAGAAAGTCGCGCAGATGCAGAGCGTCTGGGATGCCAAGCGCGAGGTGTTCGACGGCAAACTGGAACTCGATCCCAAGAGAATGCTGCAAAAGTATCCGGACGGCATTGGGCAGTTTGCGCGCCCGTCGGATGCCACGGGGCCGTCCTCGCCGCGCGTCGTGCCGCGACGCGATGTGCGCGCGACGATCCGGCTGGTAAATGCCTTGCAGCGCTATGCCACCGAAAAAACGCGGCTGGGCATTCCGCTGATGTTTCACGAAGAGGGCTTGCATGGCTTCGCCGCCGTAGGCGCCACCAGCTTTCCGCAGGCCATTGCACTCGCCTCGAGCTGGGATCCGGCCCTGGTGCGCGCAGTCAATGCGGTGACGGCGCGGGAAATCCGCGCACGCGGTGTGACGGAGGCGCTCACGCCGGTGGTGGATGTGGCGCGCGATCCGCGATGGGGTCGGATCGAGGAGACCTTCGGCGAGGATCCGTATCTTGTCGGTGAACTGGGCGTCGCCGCGGTGGAAGGACTGCAAGGCGAGGGCCGGGCGCGGGCCTTGGGGCCCGGCAAGGTGTTCGCGACCTTGAAACACCTCACTGGTCACGGCCAGCCGGAAAGCGGCACCAATGTGGGGCCCGCCCCGTACTCGGAACGCAATCTACGAGAGTTTTTCTTCCCGCCCTTCGAGAAAGCCATTGCGCGCACCGGCGTCAGCGCGGTCATGCCGTCCTACAACGAAATCGACGGCGTGCCGAGCCACGCCAATGTGTGGCTGTTGGAAAAAGTGCTGCGCGGCGAGTGGGGCTTTCAGGGTGTGGTGGTGAGCGATTACTACGCCATCGAGGACTTGCAGAAGCTGCATCACATCGCCGCCACCCCGGAAGAGGCCGCGCGTCTGGCGCTCAAGGCCGGCGTCGACATCGATCTGCCCAGCGTCGGCGCGTATGCAACGCTGGTGCAGCAGGTGCGCAATGGAACGGTTCCGGTGGCGCTCATAGACCAGGCGGTGCGCCGCTTATTGACCTTGAAATTTCTCGCCGGCTCCTTCGAAAACCCCTTCGCCGATGCTGATGAGGCGGTGGCGATCACCAACAATGCCGAGGCGCGAGCGCTCGCGCGCACGGCCGCGCAGCGAACCATCATTTTGCTCAAGAACGACGGAGCTCTGCCGTTGTCGCTGCCGCCGGGAAAGGTGCCGGTAATCGCGGTCATCGGACCGAATGCCGCGGTGGCGCGGCTCGGCGGCTACTACGGCGAGCCGCCTGTCACAGTGTCGATACTCGACGGCATCCGCGCCAAGGTGGGTGCACGCGCCAAGATCGTGTTCGCGCAAGGCGTGAAAATCACTGCGAATGACGATTGGTGGGCGGACGAGGTAAAGCTCGCCGATCCCAAGGAAAATCAACGCCTCATCGAGGAGGCTGTAGGAGCGGCGCGCGGTGCGGACCACATTATTTTGGCGATCGGCGATACGGAACAGACCAGCCGCGAAGGTTGGGCCCAGACTCACTTGGGTGATCGCGACAGCCTGGATCTCGTCGGCGAACAGCAGGGCCTGTTCGATGCCCTGCGCGCGCTCCACAAACCCCTGATCGTCATGCTGATCAACGGGCGCCC
>DASYIN010000145.1:0-65775 GCA_035997505.1 Steroidobacteraceae bacterium
CGATGCACGCGGACGTGGATGCCCGACTGGCGGAGCTGAAAACCAAGCCCCCCATCTTCGGTCTAGTCACCACGGTTGCGCTGGAGCACTTCACCGCCATCATTGCTCATGCCTGCTTGAAGCACGAACGTCATTTCAAGAGCGCTTCGGCCGACGCCGCGCGGCTTTGGAAATGGCACGCCATCGAGGAGATCGAGCATAAGGGCGTGGCCTTCGACACTTTCCTCGCCGCCACGGGGAAGATCTCAACTTATAAGCGCTGGAAGTTTCGCACCCTTGTGATGCTGCACATCAGCTACACCTTCCTACGCGGCCGCGTGCGCGCAATGCGGGAATTCCTGCGGCAGGATGGCATCGACGGGCCGCGCGCGGGGCTACGCATATTCTGGTTTCTGGCGATTTATCCCGGCCTGCTGCGCCAAGTCTTTCCGGCGTGGCTGTCATTCTTCCGGCTGAGGTTTCATCCCTGGCAGCATGATGATCGCGATCTCATCGCCCTGCATGAAGCGCGGTTGGGTCTGCCCGTTCTCAATAAGGATGCTTTGCTCCGCTTGAGCTAAACGTTTAGGGGCTGCATAGCGTCATACCCCAACTGGTAGCGTAATTCGGAGCCCGACTGGTCCTCTATGACGTCTGCTATTGAGGTAACCTCGTCGGAAAGACCTATGCAGGGATACCACATCTTGATTAAGGCGGGGCTCATGGCCGCCACCTTTGGGCTCATGGCGCTCGCGCCATGCGCAGCCGCGCCCAATGATGGCGCGCAAGCAGTTTTGGCGTCCGCTCGAACGGCCGCGGGTCGCCTGGATCTGTCTGGCACTCGAGTTGAATCCGGCACCGAGACAGCCAGCGGATTAACCGGGCGCTGGCGCAAATCCATCGATCTGGAAACCGGCCGCACTCGTACGGTCGCCGACTTCGGCGTTTTCCGCACGACCGAGGTGTGGGACGGAAAGAACTATTGGCGTCAGGACAAATCCGGAGGCGTGCATGCGCTGAATTCCCCATTTGCACAGGCAAATAATCTCACTGAAGCGTGGCTCGCGTCGTTTGGCTACCTTAAGGCGGACGCGGAGGGCGCAAAACTCGAACGTCTCGCCGACGGCGTCGAGGGTGGTAGACGCTTCGCGATCGTTCGCGCGACTCCCCGCACAGGACAAACGGTAGACCTGTGGTTCGACGCAAAATCCCATCACTTGCACCGAACCGTGCAGATCATGGCGACTTATACCAAGACAGTCACATACGAAGACTATCGCGATCGCGGCGGCATCCCGGTGGCGTCAACAATTACCGCTGAGGATGGCGTCGATGCCGACAGAGACGTGATCCATGTTGAGAATGTCGTTCTCGCCAAATCAGCGAGCGACTTTGTCCGGCCGCAACCGATCGACGATTTTTCGATTGCCGGCGGCAAGACGACGATTCCTATCGAATTCGATGGCGATGTCATTGTTGAAGCAAAACTGAATGGCCAGGGGCCCTTCGCCTTTATTCTGGACACGGGCGGGCACGACATCATCACGCCGGAAGTCTCAACGCTATTGCACCTCAAACCCGTCGGGGCCGGTGCCAGCGGTGGCTCCGGCGAGGGCACGATGCCGCTTCAATTTGCACAGGTTGATCGGCTGGAGATCGGCGACGCGACTCTGAAAGACCAGTCATTCACTGTGATTCCACTGCCGGTCGACACGACCGAGCGAGGGGCGCGGCCCCCTTTGGCTGGAATACTGGGTCTCGAACTGTTCGAACGACTCGCGATCCGGCTCGATTACGGCAAGAAAACACTTTCCTTGCAATCACTATCCGGCTACAAACACGACGGCGCGGGCACGGCGGTTCCCCTCTTTTTCACCGATGACCAACCGCTGTTCGACGGTAAGATTGCAAATGTCCCGGGACAAATTGCGCTCGATACCGGCAATTCAGGGACATTGATCGTTCAGGGCGTCTGGGCCGATGGGAACGGACTGCAACGGCAAATGATGAGCGGATTTCCTTCGCTCGGTTACGGCATGGGCGGTGCGTCGCAGAGCTGGTCGAGCCGCGTCGATTTTGAAGTTGCCGGCTCGCGGTTTCGCGGCGTCATTGGGCATTATTCGAAAGACCAGAAGGGCGCGTTTTCTTCACGGACCGAGGCCGGAAACGTGGGCAACGATGTTTTGGCCAACTTCGCGCTAGAATTCGATTACGCGCATGCCCAGGTCTGGTTTGAACCGGCGCCGGGACATGATCCATGGGTCTTCGATCGCGCCGGCCTGAGCTTTTTTAAGGACAACGCTGATGCCTTCAAGATCTCCGCGGTCGCGGCAGGCACGCCTGCAGCCGAGGCAGGGCTGCGCACGAATGATGTCATTGCCGCTGTCGACGGCAAGCCCGCGTCACAAGTTTCAGGTTGGGATTTAAGGCGCTCGATGCGCGCGCCTCCCGGAACAAAAGTTACGCTCTCGCTGATACGGAACGGGCAGCCCCTCTCCGTCGTGGTGATTCTGCGCGAATTGCTGCCGGCTGCATCGTAAGTCCCTCAACACTGTTTGTCCGGGGCGGTGCTACGCTTCGCTCCAAGACAGCACAGTGCTCATCGCTTCCGCAAAATCCTCCTTGAAGTCCTGAACGACCCGGGTTGCGGACTTGACGCCGTCGATCATGCCGACTCCCTGACCGACGAAATAGGTGACGAGCTCGCGGGCCTGCGCATTGCCTTTGGATGCCGCGGTGTTGATTTGCTGCAAAATCGGCTCGACGAGCACGCTCATCAGGGGCATGGGCAAAGCCGCAGGCGCACCCGGCGTTTCCCACGCGTCGTGCCATGTGGAGCGCAATTGACGGCTGAACTTGCCCGTCCGGTATTTGGACCGAACCGTGTCGCGCGACGTTGCCGCCACCAGCTTATCTCGCAGGACTTCCGTCACTTCAGAATCACTGGTCGCGAGCCACACCGAACCGGTCCACGCCCCGGC
The DNA here is from genome assembly GCA_035997505.1 of Steroidobacteraceae bacterium. Lineage (GTDB taxonomy): Bacteria > Pseudomonadota > Gammaproteobacteria > Steroidobacterales > Steroidobacteraceae > Bog-1198. The sequence continues at coordinate 2,961 of DASYIN010000145.1, forward strand.
GGCGCCCATTGCCATCATGCCGGCCATTTGCCGCCCAGTCATGATCCCTCCGGCCGCGAGCACCGGCACCCGGCGAAGCTTCGATACCGCCTCGATGACTTCGGGAATCAAAACCAAGGTTGAGACTTCGCCGCAATGGCCGCCGGCTTCGCTTCCCTGAGCCACGATGACGTCAACGCCGGCGTTGATCTGGCGAATCGCGTGCTCTTTTGCGCCCACCAACGCGGCCACCGGTACCCCATGGCGTCGGCCGCGGTCAATCATCATGGGCGGCGCGATTCCGAGCGCGTTGGCGATCAGCCGGATCGGATGCTTGAAGGCGACGTCCAGCAACGGTTCGCCATCATAAGCGGTGGTTGCCCTGCCTTGGGCCTGCTCGGTTTTCGGCTCGATCCCGCTTCGCCGCAGCAGGTCCTCGACAAAGGCCCGATGTCCTGCAGGCACCATGGCGGCGATCGTCTCGACACTGGTCCCGGCGCTGACTGCCTGATGCTCCGGAATTAGAATATCGATGCCATAAGGTTTGCCATCGACATGATCGTCGATCCACTTCAATTCTTGTTCCAACGATTGCGCGGAGAAGCGCGCGCCGCCCAATACCCCGAAGCCGCCCGCACGGCTGACCGCTGCCACCACATCACGGCAATGGCTGAAGGCGAACAACGGAAATTCCGCGCCCACCAGTTCGGTCATTTCGAATGCCACGGCTTCGCTCCTTGTGTTACGGAAAAGCCAATCCCCACAGCGAGCAGCGCGTGGAAGCCGGCCTGCCGGCCGCCTGCTCTGTTGCGGCGTCCTGCACCATGCACGCAGCAAAGAAAGTCCGCAGCCGAATGACTTCAGGATCAGCGCTGCCTTTGTCCCCTTGCAGGAGTTTTTGGAGATCTCGGTCATCGGCGCCGACGACAACGTCCCATGCCCATGATGCGGAGGGCTTATCCGGTGCGATGTTCGCCGGATTGTCCCAGGCGCCGCAAACGTGCTGGTAGAAATCGGTACAGGGATCGGCGGACTGATCAAAAGTCGAATGATCAAAGGTCCAAGATCCGGCATCGACTTTGCCGGCAGGCGCTATCCACAGCGCGAGAATGAGGGCAGGCCCAAGAATGAATGCGCGGCACATTACAGAGGATTATTCCACAACGCGGTCGACGGCATTCCGCGCTATTCTTGCCGCATCCGTCCACCAGGTGAAAGATAATGACAGGGCAATCCAGATCGGGGATTTCGCGCCGGCAACTGTTGACCATGATTGGACTGAGCGCCGGCGGTACCGCGATGTACCAAGCCATGCACAGTCTTGGGTACGCGGCCGATTCCAGCTTCCAGGGCCCAATTCGCTTGAGCGCTGCCCCAAAAGGGGCCTCGGTGCTCGTGCTGGGTGCCGGAATCGCAGGCCTCGTCGCAGCGTACGAATTGCGCAACGCCGGCTACAAGGTGACCGTGCTCGAGTACAACGCGCGCGCCGGCGGCCGCAACTGGACCCTTCGTGGCGGCGATCGCTATACGGAATTGGGGGGAGAGACGCAGGAATGCGGTTTTGATCCGGGCCTGTATATCAATCCGGGCCCTTGGCGGCTGCCGTATCACCATCGCGGCATGCTGAGCTACTGCAAAAGACTGGGCGTTGCGCTGGAGCCCTTCGTGCAAATCAATTACAACGCCTACGTGCACAGCCGCAAGGCGTTCGGTGGAAAGCCGCAACGACTACGTACCGTCAAGGCGGACTACAACGGTCACATCGCCGAACTGCTGGCGAAGGCGACGCAAAGCCATGCGCTCGATGCTGACGTAACCGCCGAAGATCGGGCGATTTTGCTTGACGCCCTCAAATTTACCGGTGCGCTCGACACGAACTATCGATTCGTCAAAGGCGCGGGGAGCAGCGACCGGCGCGGCTACGAGCGCGATCCGGGCGGCGGCCTGACGGCGCGGCCGGTGTTTTCGGAGCCCGTGGTTTTGAGCGATCTGTTGAAATCGGGCCTCTGGGGCGCGCTCCCGTTTGGCGAAATCTATGACATGCAAACAGCCATGTTTCAGCCGGTGGGCGGCATGGGTCAGGTAGGTCAGGCGTTTGCTCGCGAGCTGGGACCGTTGATTCGCTACAACGCCAAGGTCGTTGATATCCACCAGGACGAAGAGGGTGTCAGCGCCACCTTTGAGGATAAGAGCGTTGGCGAGAGCCGCCAAACGGTGAAGGCGGACTGGTGTATCTGCACGATCCCGCTCTCGATCCTGGGTCAGATTCCCATGAACGTCGGTGCACCGATGGCCAAGGCGATTGCCGCGGTTCCCTACTGCACCGGGCTCAAAGTGGGACTTCAGTTCAAACGTCGCTTCTGGGAACAGGATGAACAGATTTATGGCGGGGTTACCTATACCGACTTGCCCATCGGGCAGATCAGCTACCCGAGCAGTCAATTTTTTGCGGACGGCAAGGGTGTCCTGTTGGGTGCCTATATCTGGGATATCCTTAATTCAATGGAATTTTCCTCCATGACGCCCGCGGCGCGCGTGACGAAGGCCGTCGAGTACGGCAGCCAGATACATGCGCAATACACGCCGGAATTTGATAACGGCATCGCGGTTGCCTGGCATCGGGTGCCTTCTGCGATGGGGTGCTTTGGCCTGTGGAGCGAGGAATCGCGCGCTCAGCACTACGACAATCTCTGCGCTTTCGACGGGCGCATCGTGCTCGCAGGGGAGCACGCTTCCTACCTGCCTGCATGGCAAGAGGGCGCCGTCACCTCGGCACTCGATGCGATTGACCGGCTGCATAAACGCGCGCTAGGCGCGGGAGTTCACGCATGACCAGGGAAAAACCGCGGTTCGCCACCGGCAGCATCGTCTGCGTCTTGATGGCGCTTGGTTTTCTGTCAGGCGCCGCACTCATACAGGGGCCTGCGCTCGCAGAAACCGCGGGCATTTTCGACCCGGCGCAGCTGACCACGACGGATGGGCGACAGATCTACGAGCGAATATGCCAGGGTTGTCACATGGCCGACGGCAAAGGCGCCCTGGGCGCCGGCCGATATCCTGCATTGGCCAAGGACCTGGCGTTGTCATCCCGCCAATACATGGCGGTGACGATATTGGCGGGCAGACGCAACATGCCGGCGTTTGGTGCTAAACACGCGATCGCCTTCGAAGGTCCGCCTATGGTGCTCGATGAAACGCAAATAGCCGCGGTGACCAACTACGTCCGAACGCATTTCGAGAATCACTATAAGGACAGCATCACCGCCGCCGAGGTGGCAGCACTTGATCGGACTCTGGAGAGGCAATGAGAACCAAGCGGCGCGAGTTACTCAAGGGCGCGGCTGCCATCGCATGCGGCGCCGTGGGGTCGGGCGTGATGTCCGAAGTCATCGCCGCCCCGGCATCGCAAGGCTCGCGCCAAGCGCCGCTGGCGGCAGGTGACGGGGAGGCCGTCGTCGCCACCCGCGCGGGCCGCGTGGCCGGCTATGTGCGCAACGCCATTTATACCTTCAAGGGCATTCCCTACGCCGACGACACGGCTGGAGCCAATCGCTTCATGCCGCCCGCGAAGCCAAAATCGTGGGCTGGCGTTCGCAGCTCCCGCCAGTACGGCTATGTCGCGCCCCAGGGCGCGCGTGGCGGGTGGGCGAACGACGAAGAGGCGTTCATGTTTGCCTGGGACGACGGCGTGCAGGGCGAGGATTGCTTGCGGGTCAATGTGTGGACGCCGGGAATCGGCGATCACAAAAAACGCCCCGTGATGCTTTGGTTGCACGGCGGAGGTTATACGGCAGGCTCCGGCCAAGAGCTTCGATCCTATGATGGTGAGAACCTCGCGCGGCGCGGCGATGTCGTGGTCGTATCGTTGAACCACCGATTGAATGTCCTTGGCCATCTCGACCTTTCGGGTTACGGCGATCAGTACGCCGCCTCCGGCAATCTCGGCATGCTCGATATCGTCGCAGCGCTGGAGTGGGTGCGCGACAACATCGAAAACTTCGGCGGTGATCCCGGCAGCGTCACGATCTTCGGGCAGTCCGGAGGGGGCGGCAAAGTATCGGCGCTCATGGCAATGCCCGCCGCCAAGGGCCTGTTTCATCGCGCGATTGTCGAGAGCGGCTCGCTGTTGCGCGGTATCCCTCAGAAAAATGCTAAAGAGTTGGCCGACGCCATAGTCGGCGAATTGGGGCTTGGCAAAGAGAGCTTGGCTAAAATCCAGTCGCTGCCCCTTCCGCAGCTCCTAAACGCGGCGCAGAAAGTATTGAACGAACGGCGCCCTAAAATGCCCGGCGGCATCCCTAATTTTCGCCGTATTTCGGATTCGCTGGGATTTGGGCCCGTCGTGGATGGCAAGACGCTCCCCGCGCACCCCTTTGATCCGCAGGCGCCGTCGATGTCCGCGGATGTCCCGATGATCATCGGCACGACGCTGAATGAGTTTGTCACTGCGATCAATCATCCGGAATACGAAGCGATGTCGGACGAGATGCTGCAGTCCCGCGTGCGCGAGATTTACGGGGAAAAGGCAATCACCGTCATCGCCGCGTTTCGCGATCGGACGCCCCAAGCCAAGCCATTCGATCTCTGGTCGCGTATTGCTTCCGCCGGCGTGCGCGAGAGTGCCATCCAGCAGGCGAAACTCAAAGTGGCGCAGGGCAGCGCGCCGGCGTATTTGTATTGGTTTACCTGGCAGACGCCCATTTTGAGCGGACGTCCGCGCGCGTTTCATTGCGCGGAAATCGCCTTCGTGTTCGATAACACGGATCGATGCGAAACCATGACGGGTGGAGGCGCGGAGGCGCGTGCGTTGGCGGGAAAAATGTGCGACGCCTGGATCCAATTCGCGCGCACCGGCAATCCCAATCATGCTCACCTGCCCCGCTGGCCCGCCTTTTCCGCAGCCCAGCCGACCATGATTTTCGACAATGTACCAAGCGTCGCGATGAACCCTGATGGGGCGGAACAAAAGAGCATCGCCGAGAGCTAAACCGGCCTCTACGGGTTAGCGCGCCGCTCCAAAATGGTCATCATTTTATTTTTGGGGCGCAGGGTGATGCGTGCCAGCAGTTGGATGTCCTGGCCCTCCTTGAGCCGCAGGTGAAATCGCTGCGCGAGCACGGCGAGGATCAAGATCGCTTCGGTCATGGCCAGCGTCGCGCCGATACACACCCGGGGTCCCCCGCCGAAGGGCAGGTACGCAAAACGCGGGCGCTTTTCATTCGATTCCTTGCTGAATCGTGTCGGATCGAAGCGCTCTGGATCGTCCCACAGACTGCGGTGTCGATGCAGTATCCAGGGCGCGATCATGATTTGCAGGCCCGATGCCACCTTGAAGCCGCAAATTTCGTCGGCTTCCTTGGCCTCCCGGAGACTGATTCCCGGCGCCGGCGGATAAACGCGCATCGCTTCCTCAATGACCATACGGGCGTAGGGCAATCGCGGCAGGTCTTCCACGGTCGGAGATCTGCCGCCGAGCACGCCATCCAGTTCTTCGTGCAGTTTGGCTTCTTCGGCCGGGTGCTGCGACAGCAAATACCACACCCACGTCATGGTCACGGCAGTGGTCTCATGGCCGGCCATGAAAATCGTGATGACCTCGTCGCGAACTTCGGTTGCGTTCAGACCGGCGCCATCGTCCGGATCCTTCGCTGCAACCAGCCGGGTGAGCAGGTCCTTGGGCGCTTCGTTGCCGCTCTTCTCGCGCTCGCTGATCAGACGATAGATGGCTTTATCCATGCCCTGAAAATGCGCACGGATGGCCTCCTGCTTGCGCTTGATGCGCCGGGGGCCGATCAACGGCAAGACATCCAGCAAGCCGAATTCCATTGAGGCTTGCGCGAAATCGAGCGCCCCGCGCGAACACGCCGCCAATTCTTCTGCGTCCGAGGAAAACATGGTCCGGCATATGATCTTCAATGTCAGCGCCTTCATCTCCTCCGCGATGTCCATTTCCGCCAATTCAGGCAGCGCATCCCATTGCTGCGCAAACGCAACCGTGGTCTCGACCATCGCCGGCGCATACGACTCCACCGTGCGCGTGCCGAAGGAGGGTGCCATTACCTTGCGATGGGTGCGCCACTTTAGGTGGGGCGCGCTCAGCAACCCTTCGCCGAACATGGCCGAAAAGAATTCATCCCCCAGTGCATGCTTCGGATAGTTCGCCACGTTGTCCAATAGGATCCGGCGCACGCCGTCCAGATCATTGACGATGAGCACTTTGCCGAGCAGCGAGGTGGCCAGATAAATGGGCTGCTCGAAAGCCGCCAGAGGCATGATTTCAAAAGGGTTGCCCTTGGAGGCACGAATGTTTTTTAAGAACGATGCCGGCTTTAACGGCGGCGGCGCGAGACCTGCCAGTGCTTTTCTTGCGGGAATGCTGCTCAAGTGGAGCGTCTGGCCTGATCTTTGATGGGCAGCCGGCGAATTCGCTTGCCGGTCGCGGCGAATACAGCGTTGCACAGCGCCGGCGCAATCGGCGGAATTCCAGGCTCACCGACGCCGCCCAGCGGCATGGTCCAATCGCTAAATGGAATCAAGTGCACGCGGATGTCGCTCGGCGCCTCATTCATTCGCATCACGCGATACTGGTGAAAATTATCCTGCTGCGCGCGGCCGTTCTTGAACGTGATCTCGCCGAACATGGCGAGGCTTAAGCCCATGATGACGGCCCCTTCGAGTTGCGAGCGAATGCGTTCGGGATTGACTTGCGGGCCGCAGTCGAACGCCACATCGACTCGCGGAATGTTGATCCGCCCCAATTCATCGATGTCCACCTCCACCACGGCTGCGGCGTAGCTTACAAAACTGTAGTGCGCGGCCAACCCTAAGGCCTGCCCGCGAGCGAATTTCCTGCCCCAGCCGGCTTCTTGCGTAACAGTTTCGACAACCCGTCGCAGGCGGCCGGTATCCACCGGATAGCGCTGCGGCGATTCGCCATGATTCCATTCGTCCTTCAGGCTGGCAGGGTCGATTTTGCGCGCAGGCCCGATGAGGTCCAGCAGGTAGTCGCGATGATCCTTGTTGGCGCTTGCCGCGAGTTCCGATACGAACGATTGCACGGCAAAGGCGTGCGGTATGTTCGAGACGGAGCGAAACCAGCCGATACGGCAGTGCGCGGCGGCGGCCGGATTCTCCATCCGAAGATTGGGTATGTCGTAGGGCATATTGATGAAACCCATCCCCAACTCGCCGCCGCTTTCATGATCGGCCTTGGGATTAAAGAGCGTCACCAGTGAGGGCGCCACGCTGCGATGCAGCCAGCTGCTGACCTTGCCGTTCGCATTCACGCCCGCTTTCAGGTATTCGACCGAAACGGTGTGCAGGTAATCATGATGCAGGTCGTCCTCGCGCGTCCACGTCACTTTGACCGGACGTCCCTCCAAGGCCTGCGAGAGCAGCGCTGCTTCGGTGGCGAAGTCCGGCTTTGACTTGCGCCCAAAGCCCCCGCCGAGCAGCGTGACATGCACCGTGACATTGTCTTCCGAGATGCCAAGATACTTCGCGACGTCCTCGCGCGTGGCCTGCGGCGCCTGGGTCGGCGCCCACACTTCGCACTTGCCGGCAACGATGCGGGCCACGGCGCACGGCGGCTCCATCGTGGCATGCGCAATGTGCGGGATGTAGTACTCCGCCTCAATGGTTTTCGCGGCTGCTTTCATCGCGGTATCGACGTTGCCCGACTCACGCACCACTTTGCCGGGTTTGTGCGCCGACTCCTGGAGGGAAGCGCGATACGCATCGGAATCATAGCTACCGTTGTCGCCGTCATCCCAATCGATCTTCAATAGCTTGCGCGCTGCGATGGCGGCCCCGGTCGAATTGGCGATTACCGCCACGCCCGCCAGCGGATGAAATGTGGCCTTCGCCACGGACGCCGGCATTTGCAGAACTTTCAGCACGCCCGGTGCTGCGACCGCCGCCTTGGCGTCGAACTGCTTGACGGTGCCGCCCAGCACGGGCGAGCGCGCAATGACCGCAAAACTCATGTCCTTGAACCAAGGGTCAATGCCGTACTGCGCTTGGCCGGTGACGATATCGTGTCCGTCGACCAGCGGCACTCCGCCCTTGCCGACGTAACGAAACTGCTCTGCCTTCTTCAACCGCAGCGTGCCCGCCTGCGGGACCGGCAGCTTGGCCGCGCGTTTCGCCAATGTGCCGTAGCTCAGTTTGCGCCCCGTCTTATCGTGCAGGACTTCATGGTTGACGGCGTGCACCTCGGCGACCGGCACGCGCCACGACAATGCGGCCGCCTGCTCCAGCATCGTGCGCGCCGCTGCGCCGCAGCGGCGCATGGGATCGATGAAATGCCGCGTGCTTCGCGACCCATCAGTGTCCTGATTGCCGTACCTGACCTCATCGGCGGGCGCTTGTAGTACGCGGACCTTGCTCCAATCCGCTTCCATCTCGTCCGCGACAATGAGTGGTATGCCGGTGCGTACGCCTTGGCCCATTTCCGAGCGATGCGCAATGATGGTGACCCAGCCGTCGTCCCCGACCGTGACGAACACCAGAGGATTGTCGATGGTGCCGTGCTCCATTCCCTCGGCCCCGTACTTTGGAGTATCCGCGGCTTTTGCGATGTGCAGACCGTCTGCAACCAGCAGCAGCCCTCCCATTGCCTGCAGTCGTCGCAAGAATTCGCGACGACTCAAGGCCTCGGCGGTAACGACCGGCAGGGCGACGGCGTTCATTTCCTCACCCCGCTATTTGCCGCCTGTTTGATGGCGGAGCGGATGCGCGTATAGGTACCGCAACGACAGATATTCCCGGACATGGCGGCATCGATGTCGGCGTCGTTCGGCTGTGGCTTGACTTGCAGCAGGGCGGCAGCGGACATGATCTGGCCGGCTTGGCAGTAGCCGCATTGAGGCACGTTGATGTCCTGCCATGCTCCCTGCAGCGCCGCACCCACCGGTGAGGCGCCAATCCCCTCGATGGTGGTGATTTTCTTTCCCACGGCCTGGGAAACCGGCAGCACGCAGGAGCGCAGCGCTTGGCCGTCGACCAATACAGTGCAAGCTCCGCAAAGCGCCATGCCGCACCCGAACTTGGTGCCCGTCATTCCCAATAGGTCTCGCAGCACCCACAACAAAGCGAGATCGGGGTCAGCAGCGACGGAAACTGTGCGTTCGTTGATCTGCAGGTCCATTGGATGCTCCGGTATTCTTGTTACTCGGCATTGGGGATTTTTACGACACTGCCCCGGGCTTTCGGATCATCGGGGTCTTTCACGACCGTGATGTATAGATCCTTCTCTCCCGGGCCGAACGCCACGTTGGTCGTTCCCTGTCCCGCGGCGATCGCAAATGCATGCAGAAGCTTGCCGGCGGGAGAGATCTTGAGGATCTGTCCGCCGAACCATTGGGCGACATACAGGTTGCCTTGATGGTCAATCTTCATGCTGTCCGGTCCCAGCCACCAGGAATTCACCTTGTTCGGCGTCAGATGGTTCAGCAATGCGAAATTCGATCTACCGGTGAGCGAGCCGTCGCCATTGACGCTGAACTTCAGAATGCAATTCCCAACCGTTTCGCTGACATACAGTGTCTTTTGGTCGGGAGAAATACCGACACCATTGGCGTAGTTCAGGTCCCTCGCGACCTCGACCCACTTCTGACTGTTGGGCGCCAAATAGAGAATCTTTCCCGCGACCGCCGTCGGCACATCCTCGGGAGGACCAAACACCGTCGCGTAGGCGCCGCCATTGGCGGTCACAACGACGTCATTGATGCCGCCCTCGAATGCATTGCCCTTGTCATCGCTATCCCACCGGTGCAGCTGCTTTCCCGTCAGGTCGAGCTCCAGTATCGCGCCATGGTTGTCCGTGCAGGCGAGCAGAAAAGTTCGATGAGGGGTCAGTGCCAGGCCGTTGTGGCCGCAGCCGGCGAGACTGTTGAGCACGGTGCTCGTCTTGCCGTCCCATCTCGAGAGGGTGTTGGAGACCCAACCGACGTAATAAAGATTGCCGTCGACGTTGAGCGGACCTTCCGGTCCCAGTACGTCGGTCACGATGGTCACTTCATCAGCTTGCACTGTTGCGGCCGCGAACATGACCGAAGCTGCAAGGCAAAGCAGGCTGGTTGTTCTCATTCAAGCACTTTACAGCGGATATACTCTGGGCCCAAGCGCGTGTTAACAACCGCAGGGGACTGACTTCTATGAAGCTCATGATTATGGCCACGGTTTTGTGCCTGTCGGCAACCGCGCTGCGTGCTGAAGATATCGCGAGGCCTCTCGATAAGCCCTACCTCGGCCCCATCGAGCTACAGGCGGATGTGTCCAATGTGACCCAAAAGATCTTCAAAGTGCACGAGCGCATTCCCGTGAAGTCCGGTCCTTTGACCTTGCTGTATCCCCAATGGCAGCTGGGCGCCCATGCACCGGCCGACGGTTCGCTCTCCAAATTGGCCGGGCTGACGCTGCGCGCTGACCAACATCGGATCGAATGGAAACGGGATCCTGTGAATGTCTATGCTTTCCACGCCACGGTGCCTGCCGGAGTCTCGGTGCTCGAAGTGGATTTTGATTTTCTGTCGCCGCTCGAGGGTTCTGAGGGTGCGATACTCATGACGCCCGAAATGTTGGCGGTGCATTGGGAATCGCTGCTGCTGTACCCCGCGGGATACTTCGCACGGGGCATTACGGTGCGGCCAAGTGTGGTGTTTCCTGAAAATTGGCAATTCGCGGGCGCGCTGGAGGTCACGGCGCCCTCCGGCGCCGAGGTGCATTTCAAAGCGGTCAATCTCGAGGAACTCGTCGATTCGCCGATGTACGCGGGCAGGCATTTCAAGCGCATCGATTTGGATCCGGGCGCCAAGGTTCCCGTGTTTCTCGACCTGGTGGCGGACAGTGCCGAGAATCTGGAGGCAAGTCCGCAGCAAATCGATGCGCACCGTGCTCTCGTGCAGCAGGCCTACAAGTTGTTCGGCTCGCATCATTACGATCACTACGATTTCTTGGTGGCTTTGAGCGATGAATTTAGTTTCTCAGGGCTCGAGCATCATCAGTCGAGTGAAAACGGCGTGCGCACGACGTATTTCTCGGACTGGGACCATCAACAGTCCTGGCGGTCGAATTTGATGTCGCATGAATTTACCCATTCCTGGGACGGTAAATTTCGCCGCCCGGCCGATCAATTGACGACGAATTTCAATGTGCCCATGCAGGATTCCCTTCTGTGGGTGTACGAGGGGGCAACCAGTTACTGGGGTCATGTGTTGGGCGCGCGCTCGGGTCTGGTGCAGGCATCGCAGATGCGGGATGGCCTGGCGGCAACCGCGGCCCTGTATGACAATCGAGTCGGGCGGCGCTGGCGTTCATTGGCGGATACCACGAATGATCCGATCACCAACCACCGCCGGCCGCTCGGCTGGATTTCATTCCAGCGCGCCGAAGACTATTACAGCGAAGGCGAGCTCGTATGGCTCGACGCCGATACCAAAATTCGTGAAATCTCGGGCGAGAAGCGTTCGTTGGATGATTGGGCACGGGCCTTTTTTGGCGTCCAAAACGGCCGGCACCAGCCCTTGGGCTATACCTTTCAAGATGTCGTGAGTTCGTTGAACGCGGTACAGCCCTTCGATTGGCGCGCATTCTTGTTGGCTCGGCTCGAGGGACACGGCCCGGGCGCGCCCTTGGAAGGAGTGACGCGGGCAGGGTGGAAGTTGGTGTACACCGATACTCCCACGGATTTTTTCAAAGACGTGGAAGCGTATCGGAAGGTTGCGGATTTCTACTATTCAATCGGCGTGACGCTCGACAACAACGGCCGCATTGTCGACGTGCTGTGGGACAGCCCTGCGTTCAAGGCGGGACTTTCTAAAGGATTTAGCGTCGTCGCGGTGAACGATCGGGCGTACAAGGCGGAATTGCTGAAGTCTGCAATCAGCGCGGCGAAAACGGACCGTCGGCCGATCGAGTTGCTGCTGAGGCAAGCCGATCGCTACCAAACCACACGAATCGATTACCAAGGTGGTTTGAAGTATCCGCGGCTGGAGCGCATCGAAGGCGCGCCGGACCGGCTTGAATACATTTTCAAGCCGCTGCCCTGATTCAGAGGCGCCGCACGCCCAATACGGTTACTCGCTCGGGACGAAGAGCGCCAACAGCAGATACACCAGCAGGCCCGTACCCCCGCAGAGCAGCAGCACGGTAAAGAATAAGCGCCACACCCACGATTCCATACCGGTGGCGCGCCCGATCCCACCGCATACACCGGCGATCCAGCGATCATTGCGGCTGCGGCGGAAGGCATTGACCGCGGATGTCAGCGGAGGGGGAGGGCTCGCGCTGGAGGGCTGTGTATTCAACAGCCGCTCCTTCGCACGGATGAATTCCTCTTCGGTCAAGGTGCCGCTTGCGCGCAGTTCTGCAAGCTTTTTCAGCTCCTCGCTCAAGTTCACGGCGATTTTCTCGGCGGGTTCTGATTCTGGCGCGCTGCCGCCTTGTCCTTTTCTTTTTCACGATGGTGCTCAATCACGCACCCGGCGGCGGCGCCCACGACGGCATGATGGCCGGCCACGTGACCGACCACGCCGCCCACGGCGGCACCCTTCAAACAGCCCTTGGCGCTGCCCACGCCCGGCAGCATCAAAAGGGAGGTGGAAAAAACGCAAGCGGCGATGAGTGGGCGCATGGGATCATTCCTCAATCAGTTGGCGATAACCCAATAACACAGCAGCCGGGCGAAATTGCGCTTCGCCAAAAACTATATCTAAATCAGGGCATTACGAGCCGGAACGCACGTTGCCGACGACCTCTCGCACTGCGGCGATGACCACATCGGGACGGTCGATCTGAATGTAATGGGTCGAGTCGGGCACCACTTCGTGACGACTGTGATGCGACCACGATGCTTCTTCATCATGCAGCCCTTTCCAAACGGTTTGGATTTGCCGTCCCTGCTCGACCGTGAGTTGCAAAGACTTGAGCGCGTCCGGCGGAATCGGTTTTCCGGCGGTCAGGACCACAAGGGGGCGGTCTCCCAAGTCGCGCAGACGGCCGGCAGCCGCGAACGTGGCGTCCAGCGCTTGGGATTCCTGCAGGGCGGATGCGAGCGAGCGGCTGACATAGGCATCTTGGGCTGCCTTCGCCTGCGGGGGAATGTTGCCACTCTCGCCATGCGACATGACGAGTCGGGGAACGCCCGTCCAGGTGATGGCATTCGCGAACTTCAAAAGGCTGTCGCCGGTGTCCATTTTTTTGCCGATGGCGCGGTTGATGCGCTCAGTCTGGTCCGGGTGCGATGCGTCGACGAACACCAGGCCGACGACGTCCTGCGGATACAGGCGCGTGAAAGTCATGACGTAGGGACCGCCGAGTGAGTGGCCGACCATCACGAACGGCGCTCGTTCTCCCGCATTGGCCAGCAACGTATGAAGATCGCGAGCGATTCCATCGGCGGAGAATTGCCCGGAACTCGGCGCGCTCCACATGATGCCCCGACGGCTGTAGGCACAGGTGCGCGTTGTCGTCGCCATCGCATCGTGTACCGCACTCCAGCTGAGTGATCCCATCATATCGAGGCCTGACTCGAGGATGACCGTCGGCGAGCCGCTGCCTCTGCAGTCGATCTGCATGCGCGAGCCATCCACATCAACCAGCTTACCCTGCACTGGAAAGTCGCGAGGCGCCCTCCAGCGCATGATTTGCTCGTAGCTGAGTCCCACGAGCACCGCGGCGAGAATGAGACCGCCCAGACCTAAGGCGATCCTTTTGACCCAACTCATCATGTTATTGCTTCACTGTGGTACGGCTGCGTGATTGGGATTCTATTCGACATCTAAATAGCGCACCCTATGTTTTCGAACTTGGGGGACGCTCATGACCAGAAAGATCGATACCGGCACATCGGACCTGCTTGCCGAGTTGGACGAGGGGGTGATGACCTTGACGCTCAACCGCCCCGAGGCGCGCAATGCCATGAGCGAGGCCATGAATCACGCTCTGGCCCAACAATTGGCCTGGGCAGAGTTGGAACCGTCCGTGAAGTGTGTGGTGCTCACGGGCGCTGGCAAGGGATTTTTGTGCCGGCGGAGACGTCAAGGGAATGGCGGAGCGCGGCCACGACTCCTCAGCCGTGACGGCTGATGAGGCGATTCACCGTCAACGGGTCAATCAGCGCGAGACTGCCGGCCGACTGTTCAAAATGCCCAAGCCCACCCTGGCGTCATTGCCGGGCGCCGCCGCAGGTGCAGGCTTGGGATGGGCATTGGCCTGCGATTTGCGAATCATGGCGCGCACCGCGATTCTGACCACGGCGTTTGCGCGGGTCGGCTTCTCCGGCGACTACGGCGGTACGTACTTTCTCACCCAGCTCGTGGGTTCGGCCAAGGCACGCGAACTCTATTATTTGTCCGAACGCGTGAGCGCCGAGGAGGCGCTGCGTCTGGGCCTCACAAATTGGGTCTGTGAGCCAGAGGAACTCGCCGCCCGCACGCAAGAGATTGCCAGGCGGCTCGCGCGGGGTCCGACCGTGGCCTATCGCTACATGAAAGAGAATCTCAACCGGGCAATGGCTGGCGAAATCGACGATTGTCTCGATCTGGAGGCGACCCATCATATTCACTGCGTCGCGACCGATGACTATCGCGACGCGGTGCGCGCATTCGTCGAAAAGCGTGAACCGGTCTTTAAGGGCCGATGAGCTAGAGAGTCAAAGCATGCGCCTTCGACAAATTGCGCTCGTGGCAAGCGATCTTGCCGACGCTCAGGCCAATATTGCGGCCGTCCTAGGAGTGGACTACGCCTATGACGATCCCGGTGTCGGCAAGTATGGATTGCGCAATGCCGTCTTTCCCATCGGTGACACGTTTCTCGAAGTGGTGTCACCGAAAGTTGCCGGTACGACCGCCGGCAGGCTCTTGGAAAAGCGCCGCGGCGACGGCGGTTACATGGTGATCCTGCAAGTGGACGATCTGGCCGAAGCGCGCGCCAGAGTTGCTGCCGCATCGGCGCGCATCGCCGACCAGTCGGACGTGAACGGCGCTGCATTTACCCATATTCATCCGAAGGACATTGGCGGCGCCATTCTTTCCTTGGATTTCATGAATCCCAAGGAGCGCTGGGAGTGGGGCGGCCCGCATTGGCGGTCGCATGTCTGCACTGAGACATCGCTTAAGATTGTGGGGGCGGAGCTGCAGGCCAAGAATCCGCAGCATATGGCTGCTCGATGGGCTCAGGTCTTGGGCCGCACGGCCGTCGCGGACGATGGCATCTGGCGTATTGATTTGGACCAAGGCGAAATTCGTTTCACGGGCGACATCGACGGACGCGGCGAGGGGCTGGGTGCTTTCGATGTCGTGGTCCGCGACAGCAATGCGGTGCGCGCCGGCGCCGCGGCGCGTGGCTTGGTATCCGACGGCAACGTAATTCTCGCAGGCACGCGTGTGCGCCTGATCGATCCTTAAACAAGAGGAATTAAGATGATCTTCAAGCCGATGGTATCGGTTATGGTCGCGGCCGTTTGTGTGGCGGCGACTGCGGCGGGTGTTCAAGAATCTGAAAAGCCGCAGTACGGTGCGTGGGGCGTGGACCTCTCGGCCATGGACCCGCGCGTCAAGCCAGGCGATGATTTCAACCGCTACGCCTCCGGTGCGTGGCTCGCACGGACAGAAATTCCGTCCGACAAACCCATGGCGTCTCTGCGGTTTCTGATGACTGACCGCACCGAAGAGCGGCTGCATGGTTTGATGGAAAAGGCCGCCGCCGCAGCCTCGGCGCAGCCCCCGGCCTTGGATGGAAAAATCGGTGCCTTTTACCGATCTTTCATGGGCGAGGCGAAAATCGATCAGCTCGGCGCGGGCCCCATTGCTGCCGAACTCAATGCCATCCGAAATTCGCACGATCGGCAGGCCATTGCTGAGTTGATGGGACGCAACAACTCCGATTTCTATGCAACAACCTTCGGGTTGGGAATCGATGTCGATTTGAAGGATATCAATCGTTACGCTTTGTACGCGACTCAGGGCGGCTTGGGCATGCCGGATCGCGACTACTACTTGCAAGCCTCCTTCGCGGCGCAAAAGGCGGCCTATCAAGGGTACGTCGAGAAACTCTTGGAGCTTATCGGCTGGCCGGAACCCAAGGCCAATGCCGCGGCGGTTGTCGCTTTTGAAACGCGGATCGCGGAGGGGAGCTGGACCAAGGCGCAGCAGCGCGAAATCGAGAAAGTCTACAATCCCATCGCAGCGAACGCTTTGGAGGGCCTCACGCCGGGCTTCCCGTGGAAGGCTTTCCTACGAGGAGCCGGGGCCGAGAAGGTGGACCGCGTAATCATTGCGGAGAAATCCGCCTTCGTGCGTATTGCTGCAATCTATCAAGCGACTCCGTTGGATGCACTCAAGGCCTGGCAGGCCTTTACCGTCGCCGACAATGCCGCATTCTATCTTCCGAAAACCTTCACCGATGCGCGATTCCAATTTCGCAACAAGACCCTTTCCGGAGAACCGGTCGAACCGGTGCGCTGGAAACGTGCGGTCCGTGCCGTGGGCGGCAGCGACTGCAGCGGCGATCGGGTTGACTGCTTCGGCAACATGGGCTTCGGAGTGGGCCAGCTGTACACGTCTCAATATTTTCCACCGGCCGCCAAGGCCAAGATTGAAGCGTTGGTTGCGAATCTGAAGGCGGCCATGCGCGTTCGCCTCGAACGGCTTGATTGGATGGGACCTGCCACGAAGGTGGAGGCGCTCAAGAAGCTTGATACGTATCAAATCAAGGTCGGATATCCGGACCACCCACGTGATTATTCTCGCCTCGATATTCGCGCAGATGATCTGCTGGGCAATGTGCGCCGGACAGCCGAGGCGGACTGGCATTTCTATGTCGCCAGATTGGGCGGACCGGTGGATCGCAGCGACTGGTCGATGACTCCGCAGACGAATGACGCATACAACGGATCGTTGCGGGACATTGTCTTTCCGGCCGGTATTCTTCAGCCGCCGGAGTTCGATCCCGCCGCGGACCCGGCGGTCAACTACGGCGCCATCGGCGGAGTCATCGGCCATGAGTTGACCCACGGATTCGATGACGAAGGACGCAAGCTCGATGCGTCCGGACAACTTCGCGACTGGTGGACCCCGGCGGATGCGGCGGCATTCGAGGCCAAGGCCAAAGTTCTGGGTGCGCAGTATTCAAGCTACGAACCGGTTGCCGGCGCTCACATCAACGGCGATCTGACCATGGGCGAAAACATCGCGGACCTTGGCGGCTTGAGTGTCGCACTCGAGGCGTATCACCGCTCGTTGAATGGCAAGCCCGCGCCGGTGATTGATGGGTTCACGGGGGATCAGCGGGTGCTGCTCGGATGGGCGCAGGCCTGGCGCGGCAAGGTCCGGGAGGACTATATCCGCAAGCAAGTCGCCTCAGATCCTCATTCGCCGCGTGCCTTCAGAGTGATCGGTCCGACCCGTAATATTGACGATTGGTATGCTGCGTTCGGTGTAAAAGCCGGAGATGCCTACTACCTGGCTCCCGATCAGCGCGTGCGAATTTGGTGAGCGGAATTCTCGATACCGGCATCGCGGGCGGATAGACGACCAATTGCCGACCAATCAAGCGCCTCACCGCCTTGGGCCAGGAGGGACAAAAACCGATCGCGCAAAAGACTTGCCAGGGGCATGGGAACTCTCAGTGCTTCTGCGGCGGCCAGCGTCAGGCGAATGTCTTTCTGCCCAAGCGGTGCGGCGAATCCGGCTGGCTCAAATCGCTGCTCGACTATCAGACGGCCGTAAGTCTTGTACACCGGTGCATCGAACAAGGTTGATGTCAGTAACTCGAGGTACTGCTGCCGATCGATCCCGCCCTTGCCAATCAGCGCGAAGGCTTCGCCCAGCGACTCGATTACTGCCGCAATCAGAAAATTGCCGCTCAATTTCACCAGGTTTGCCGCCTCGGGCTTTTGCGACAGGACAAAGGTTCGTTGTCCGATGACTTGGAACAGCGGCATGCAAGTCTCGATCGCGTCGGGCGCGCCGCCGGCCACGATGAAGAGTTTGCCCCCGGCGGCTGCCTCAGGACGGCCAAATACGGGCGCCGCCACATAGCGCTGGCCTGCCGCATGATGCGCGGCGGCGATACGTTCGGACAACGCGACACTGATGGTGCTCGATGAAACATGCACGGCGCCTTTTCCCAGGCTTGCAAGGATGCCTCCATTGTCGAAGACCACGCTCTCGAGCGCAGCGTCGTCGGCCAACATCGTAATCACGATTGCGCCGCCGCATACCGCCTGAACCGATTGATGCGCCTGTGCGCCCTGACGCACGAGGGCTTCGGCCTTGCTCGCAGTGCGATTGTAAACAGCGACGCCGTGGCCCGCCTTGAGGAGGTTGGCTGCCATGCCCGTTCCCATTTGCCCAAGCCCGATGAATCCGATTTGCATGGTGAATGTCCTTGTCAGTGCGTCAAGAAGCGGGATAGAGCGAGCCATCGCGGCGGCTGAAGGCTTCGAGCCCAGGCTCGGAGGTCATGTCGATGTCCGAATAGACGCAGCGGTCTCGCGCGTCCGAATTGCCGATTTCAAGAAGCTTGGCAGGATGTGCGGATCGATTGATCAAATGATGACCGTCCGAATCGCCTGCCTTGAACGCAGCGCAATCCCCGGCACGGAGAATTTCCTCGCCGGCGTCGGTGACGAGAGTCAATTCGCCTTCCACTATCCAAACGAATTCGTCCTCGTGACTGTGCCAGTGACGCTGGCTGGACCAACCGCCTGGCGGGATCACGGTCAAATTGACGCCGAAGTGCGTGAGTCCGTGGGATCGGGCTAGAGGCTGGCGGGCCCTGGCGGCGCAAGGTTGGTCAAACGGGCTCGGATATCTCGAGCCGCGCCTCACCGGTATCGAGGCCAGCGTAATTCTCTTCATGGCGTCAACGCTCCACAGAACGGGCAATTGCCCATTCTAGTGCGCCTGCGCGGCTGCGCCACCTTAACTGAGGTTAGCGTTGCGGGTCGGGCTTCGCTGGGGTGCCGTCCGGACGGCGAGCTTTCGCGGCGGCGGCCGCTTCCTGCTGTCGACGCTGCTCCTGCTGCTTCGCTTGCTGCTGGGCCTGTTGAGCTTGCTGTTGCGCCTGCTGTTGCGCTTGTGCTTGCTGCTGAGCTTGTAACTGCTGCTGACGCTGAGCTTGAAGTTGCGCCTGCTGCTGCGCCTGTGCTTGCTGCTGAGCTTGTTGCTGCTGCTGCCGCTGCGCTTGCAGTTGTGCCTGCTGTTGAGCTTGCTGCTGACGTTGTTGTTCAGCCTGCTGCTGAGCCTGTTGCTGCTGCTGACGCTGCGCTTGCAGTTGTGCCTGCTGTTGAGCTTGCTGCTGCCGTTGTTGTTCAGCCTGCTGCTGAGCCTGTAACTGCTGCTGACGCTGCGCTTGCAGTTGTGCCTGCTGTTGAGCTTGCTGTGGGGCCTGTAACTGCTGCTGTCGCTGTGCTTGCTGTTGAACCTGAGTTTGTTGCTGCCGCTCCAACTGTTGCTGGCGACCGCGATCTGCTGGGTCCCTCGCAGCGCGCTGACGGTCGGCGTCCTGTGCCTGCTGCTGCTGATCCTGAACATGGCGGCGATCGGGCATCGGGTTGGCGACGGCAGGCGAGGGCGGCTGACGCGATGGCGGCACTTCTGCAGGACGCGTCGCGTTGGGCGCCGCGACCACTGCGGGCGGATTGCCGGTCGGGGGCGCGGACAAAGGATTGCGCATGGGCGGGCCGAGCCGCTGCGATGGGGCAAGCTTGACGTTCGGTGAAGACGGCCCGTTGGCGGCGGGCACCGGTGTGGTCGCCGCAGGACGCGAGGCGGGCAACGGCGCTTGAGCCGAAGGTGCTGGCGTGTTGCCGGCAGGCATCGGCGCATTTCTTTGTCGGCCTTGGTTATCGGCGAAAGGCCGGCGCTCGTTGCCGTTGATTATTGCAGGCCGGCGGGCAAATCCCGGCGCTGAGGTGGGCGGAGCGACGCGGGCAACCGCGGGCCTCCCTTGCACAGTTGCGGGCGGTCTTATGTCGGTCGTGCGCCCTGACCCGAGCAGGTCCCGTTTGCTTGGCATCGCCGCTGGCGCAAGCGGAGCGACTCTGGCATTCGCCACCATACCTTGATCGATGCGCACCCTGTTCCTGCCCACCGGCTGAGCGGACCTGAAAGCCTGCGAAGTCGTCGCAGCCACCGCGCCTGGCACATTGCGGTTGACGTACGTGGCGTTGTTGACCACTCGCTTATTGATGGTCGTGTTGTAAACATTGTTGATGACGGTCGTGTTCACGTTCGTATTCGACACGTTGATGTTTCTGACGTAGCCGCGGCTCACCCGATAGGAAGGTACATAGACTTCGCGGGGACCGAGCGCAAACCAGGCGACACCCGCGCCCACTCCAACCCATGCCACCAATGCAGGTGCGTACACGGGGCGGACGTACGCGAAGCCACGCCGTCGTGGCGGCACCGGAATCCAGCACCATGAACCTCTGAGGGATACCCAACGCCCATAATGAAACGGCGCAAATCCCCAGGCATGGTCATCAACCCAGGTATAACCCCAGGGGGCAACATAGGCCCAATGGCCGCTGTGATAGGGAGCCCAGCCGGGCTCAACGGCTCGCGGGATCCACACATGTCCGTACTCAGGCTCGTTAGCCCAGGTCCCTTGCTCGTCGAGATCTTGATAGCCGACGACGTCGGCCGAGACATACTGCGCGGACTCCGAATGATCCCATCGAGCATCCCTTGTTTCGCTCCAGCGCTCGAACGCATCTTGATCCGCAGCGTAGTCCAGCCTGTTCTCGCTTAATTCGTCGTTGCCCGAGAACATCGCGTATTCACGTTCGCCGACCGGGTATACGACACCACCACCGGTGACTTCGCCCTGCCCGCGACGTACCAGCAGCGCCGTACTGTTGCCAGTGGGATCGACACTAATTCGATACAGACCGGGCCGCAGGACGGTGAAGGCCAGATTGGGTGTGTCGATTTCGTACGTTTCGCCGTCATCGAGCCGGCGCACGCTCAATAGCAAACTGCCTGACGACAATTGAATCTGAGTGACCGTATCCGAGATGTTCAATAGCGACACAGAGGTATTCGCCGAAAGGCGTACAGCGGATCCATCCAGCTCAAGTTCCGCGCGGCCGTTCTGATCGGACCAGAGTTGATCTCCCGTGGTGAGTGGACGATTGAGCGGCGGCGCCACCCATTGATCCGTGCCGCCAGGCTGAAAGGAGACTGATCCGTCGACGTAAGCGAGTCGCGCGATGCGCGTTGATGGATCGTTCTCATCGGCTGATGCATCGGACGCAGTGAATGCAGCCATGATCAGCGAAGTACTCATGACAACTCCGAAAAATCGTCCGAAAAATTGCGGCGAATTTCTCATCATGATTGCACCTCATACCAGCCACGCATCTCGAGTCTACAAGCTGGTTAGGGCGTTGGAGGTATATCAGCCCTGCGCCACGTTAGTTATGCGTAATGATTACGAACTATTTACACTGCTGCTGCAGCGCGTGTGGTCAGGGGTAAAATGAATGCGGTTTGGCAATGCAATAGCGCGTCTTCCAGGGGCCAATTTTTCCAATGGCCTGACGATGGTGACATCTAATTCCGTTCCCGATGTGAACAAGGCGCTCAAGCAGCACGCGGCCTACTGCAACGCGCTTAAGGAATGCGGGCTAAATCTGACGGTGATGGACGCCAATCTCCAATATCCGGACGGTACCTTTGTCGAGGACACTTTCGTTATTGCAGATCGAGTCGCGATTGCCACGCGCCCGGGTGCAAAAACGCGCATGGGCGAGGTTGCCTCGGTGTCGGCGGCGCTGCGCCACTTTAGACCCCAGTGGGAACAGATCGAGGCACCGGGAACCGTGGATGGAGGCGACATCTGCCAGGCAGATGAGCATTTTTTCATTGGTCTGTCCGCACGCACCAATGAGGCCGGAGCGGCGCAATTGGCAGCGATTTTGGAGCGGCACCACTACACCGCTTCGACGGTTGACATTCGCGGCCACGCAACACTGCTGCATTTGAAGTCCGGCATTGCCTATCTCGGTGAGCGGCGTTTTCTGGTCGTCCGTGGGTTCCCCGCAATCGCTGCGATTGCTGCTGCCGAGAGAATAGAAGTTGCGCAATCGGAAGCCTATGCGGCCAATTGCGTGAGGGTGAACGATTACGTGCTCACTGCGGCGGGATTTGGCGGAGTGGAAATTGCGCTGAAAAAGAGAGGATTTCGGGTGATGGCCTTGGAGATGTCGGAATTTGCCAAGATGGACGGCGGCTTGAGCTGCCTGTCATTGCGCTTCTAGAATTCGCTACGCTTTACTAATCCACATTGATGATCACTTTGCCTCGGGCATGGCCCTGCTCAAGATAAGCGATGGCTGCCGGCGTCTCGCTCAATTTATAGCGCCTATCGATCACGGGCGTCAGTTTTCCGGTCTGCATCAAATCGCGCAACACGTCGAGATCGTCCTTGTTGGCGTCCGCCAGCATGAACATTTGCTTCTGCTTGACGAATAGCGAAACCACATACGCCTTGACCAGACCGGTTAGCGGGCCGATCCAATTGTTGTCGCTGGGCCCGCCAACGCCCACCAGCACCCCGCTGGGATTCAGCACCCGGCGAATTTCGCCCAGCGAGTGATTGCCTACGTTGTCGATGATCAAGTCGTAGCGAGCGGAGCCTTTGGTGAAGTCTTCGCGGGTATAGTCGATGACATGATCGGCGCCGATCGACCGGACCATCTCGACATTTTTCGTGCTGCATACGCCGGTCACGTCGGCGCCGTAGTTCTTGGCTATCTGCACGGCGAACGTACCGACGCCGCCCGATGCGCCATTGATCAGCACCTTCTGCCCGGCGCGGATCATGCCCTTATCGCGAAGCGCCTGCAGTGCGGTCACTCCCGCAACCGGCACCGCGGCTGCCTGCTCCATGCTCATGTTGGTCGGCTTGAGGGCGATGGCACCGTTTTCTCTAACGCTCACGTACTCGCCGAATGCGCCGTTCCGATCGCCGAATACCTCATCACCGGGTTTGAATCGCTTGACGTTTTTGCCAACCGCTTCGATCGTCCCCGCAAAATCAGCGCCCATCAGGATGCTTTTGGGAGCACCCAAGCCGGACGACGGACGCATGACATAAGGCTTGCCCTGCATGTAGTGCCAGTCCAAGGGATTGACGGATGCAGCGTGTACTTTGACCAGGACCCGATCGTCCGGGGGGATGGGTTTGGGAATATTTTCCAGTTTCAGTACGTCGGTCGACCCGTAGCACCGATACACGATGGCTTTCATCGGCGTGGCATCCGCGGCGAGCGGCGGTGCCGCACCGCAGGGCGAGTCATGACTCAGCACCACGGCGAGCGAGGTTATTCCGACGACGATAAGGATCGCGATGACACCCAGGATCTTATATCGAAGCTTCATCAGTTCGCTCCGTTTGCAAATTCTGCGCTTGCGGCGCGATGGCGCCGCATCCTTACGGTGCCGGCGCTATTTCCCGCGCTCGTACTTGAATGAAACTTTGATCTTGGCGCGATACGCTTCCACTTTGCCGTCTTTGAGCTGAATGTCGAGCTCGACGACTTCGGCGACCCTCAGATCCCGCAGCGTCTTTCCCGCGCGGGCAATCGCCGCGGCCGCCGCTTTCTCCCACGACACCGTGCTTGTGCCGATCAGCTCTATGACCTTATAGACGTTCTCAGCCATGTTCATCTCCGTCTTTTGTGAGCGCATTTTGGAGGGATGACCAGCGCTCATTGTCGCGCAATTTCGAACTTTTTGTACGATTAGTCGCGAGCGGCGAGAGGCACGGAGGCTGCGCCGAGGATGGCGCCTTGACCTTGGGCTTGGAGCAGCACCGCGGCATGCGTGGCGTCCCTGGGCAAGGAGGCTGAAGCTATATGGAAGCTGCAGGTGCTGCCATTCCAACTGCCCAGTCGCGTGATTGACCGAACGATATTGAACTCCTGCAGCGTGCGGCCGGAATTCTCGCCGCGGCCAATGTGCGAGGTGGCCTCTCGCAAGTAGCCGATCAGCAGCACGTCCGACCGCTTGCCGCCGGCTTGCGCGGCTACCGACACGTCGAGGTATTGAGCGTCAAGGGCGATGTAGGTTGCGACGCCTTGGTGCGGTTTCGCCAACTCTGAAAGAATCGCCGACGTACCGGACCCAACCAGATCGGCCTGGCCGTCAATGATGGCCTGCGGCGTATAGACAGAATTGTGATGCAGCTTGGACGCATACCCGCGTTGCCGACGCGTGGCATCCGATGAGGAAAATCGGTCGTGCCAACCCTGATCGTCCCAATAGTCGACGTGAAAGGAGAGCGGCAGCACGTCGGATCGCTGCGCGAGGACACCCATAAATGCCTCGGCCGGAGGACAGGAACTGCAGCCTTCAGAGGTATACAGTTCGACCACGACCGGCCGCGGCTCAGCGATTGCCGAAGCAGAAACCATGATCGCGGCAATCCCGAGGACGCATTTAGCACGGTGGTTTTCCATATCCGCGACACTAACGCGCTTTCAGGCGACTCTACAAACCCAAGGCGGAGCTAAATTTGGGAACCATTGCGCGCCGGGACGGGGTTGGCTCTTTGAAGCAATACGTCGATACTTGCATGTCGACCTGGGCGATTGAGCTTCGAGGATAGGATCACGATGGCGAGCAAGAACAGCACATTGGGCAGTTTGATCCGCCTGGTGCGCAAGAAGAACTCCTGGACCCTGCGCCAGTTGAGCGAGCGGGTCGGAATTCCGCTGTCGACGCTCGCCAAGGTCGAGACCGATAAGTTATCGCTGACCTACGACAAATTGCAGCAATTTACCGCGCGCTTAGGCCTCACCATGACGGAGTTCCTGGCGCAGGGAGACGCGCCTGCCGCAAACACGCCGCCGGTGTTCACGGCGCGCCGCAGCCTCACCAATAGCGGCAATTCGATCCAGATCTCGACGCCGAATTATGACTACGAATACTTATGCGCCGATCTTCGTGAGAAACGAATGGTGCCCATTCTGACGCGCATCAGGTCCAAGGACATCGGCGAATTTGGCGAGCCCCTCAAGCACAAGGGCGAAGAGTTCATTTTCGTTCTCGAGGGCACGATTGAAGTGCACCTGCAATTCTACAATCCCGTCACGCTTTCTGCCGGCCAGGGCATCTACATCGACAGCACCATGGGGCATGCGTATGTCGCCAAGGACTGCGAGAGCGCGCTGGTGCTCGGTATCTGTTCCAGCGAAGATCCGAATCTTGCGAGCGAACTCATCAATCTTGCGGCCAATGGCGGCGCCTCGTAATCGAAATTCACGCGGCCGGGCCCTGAAGATGCAGCGCGGGTTTGTGCTTGAGCCACAGGCCAATCGCGATCAACACAATGATGAGCGGCACGGCAACGCCAAACTCATCGATCACGTATGCCGTTAGAGTGCCGCGCGATCCGGTCAGCGGTGTGAAGAACCCTTGAATGAACAGATTGTGGCTCGCGTGCAATATCGCGCAAGGCCAGACGCTGTTCGAAACCAGCCGAAACCACGCCATGATGACGCTGAGGCCAATGGTCAACGCACCGAAGCAAGGAATTGAAAACCACCATGGCGTACCGCTGTTGTAATCGGCGAACAGCAGCAGCGGCATGTGCCATGCGGCCCAGATGACGCCGATCATCAGGGTGCCGGCCGTGAATCCGAAACGCGCCACCATCAAAGGCGTGAGCAGTCCGCGCCAACCGATCTCTTCCCCCAGTGCGTGCGCGACGCTGGATATCATTTGGGTGGTCGCAATGAGCAGAAAATACAGCGGCACGAAGGCGATCGGGCTGGTAACCGACCAGCCGAGTTTCTGCGCGATCGCAGCGATGGCGGCGGTATTCGGGAAGAAGCCAAAGCCAAAGATCCAGATCAACGCATAGGCAATCGTTGCGTAGGCCAGCGGCGTGCAATACGAAAGAATCGCATAGCGAGCTCCGCCCCACCGCAAGCCCAGCATGTTGAAGTCCAGACGCCGGATATAAACGGTCGCCACGGCGGCAAGGGCCGGGCACCACATCAGTCCTGCGACATACGATCCGTTGCCGGCGCCTACGTGTCCCGACGTGATCATCAATGTCCAGAAGAGACTGCTGGCGCAGGCCGTGAGCGCCAGGTAACAGAGAATGGTTGCACCTGACTTCTGCATTATCGATCCCCTCTGTTTGACAGAAATTCTCTCATCAGGCTAACTATCGCGCAAATTTCTCTTATTGGGAAAGTTTTATACAAGCCGCTATGCGCCGGTGCATATCGATCACGAGGAAATCGTAATGCAAAACGAAATCCATGATCTGGCGCGGTACTCCTCCTGGCTCTCCTTGTTCAAGGCAACCAATACGTACCTCAATCGTTACCTCCAGGAGTAGCGCGGATTCAAGAATAGTGGTCGGTGAATCTGCCCAGCTTGCAGCTGTAGCCTTCCGGCGGAGTGGTCAGATGAAAATCCGCGACGCGGCTGCCTTTGGGAAACGAGGACAGCGTGGTCAGCGCCCACAGATTGAAGGCCTGCGTGTTGACCTGCGGCCACATATGGCCGTGACTGCTCGAGCATGAGACCTCAACCACACCTGCGATGGAGCTGAAATAGTTCGAGGCTGCCTGAGTCGAGGGGCGATAGTCGGCACACAGCACGCCCGAGCACTTCCACAAGTCGTTCTCGCCGCCCCAAACGCTGATCACGATGATCGGGTTGAGCTTCGCTGGAAGCGGGAAAGGGGCTACGCGGCCTTGAAAGATTTTGGCAGGATTGGCATGCACGACCTCGCGCGCGTCATCGAATGATAGTCCGGTACCGTCGTCTTGCGTCACGTACCACTCCCCGGAAATCGGCAGTCCACCGGCCCAGAAATCAGAGCGGAAGGTGAGGGCGCGGTTGGTCATTGTGCCGCCCGAGGATATGCCGCCGACGAACAGCCGGCGAGAATCGAGCCGATACGCTTTGGCTACGCAGCGGACGGCGGCGATGAGAAACCTTGAGTCCGGGCCCGCGTCGTTTTTCCAGCGCTCCCCCGCGGGTCCGCCAGCACGTCCTTCGGTCCAAGGCCGCCAATTCCAGCCATCGATACCTGGGCCGTTGCACGCGCCTGCTCGCAAGTCCGGATCCTGATTGGCGCACTCCCGCACCGGCCCGATGACCATGAAGCCCGCATCCGCCATCAGAGCGTTCGCACCGCTGCGCGCCACGTGTAGATTATCGTTGGTCGATTCCACCGTGCCAGTTAAAGCAACCCACACGGGAACCGGCTTCTCGAGCCTGGCCGGCGGCACCACCACAAAGGCCCGCATTTTCCCATCGATCGGAAAGTCCACGTTGAGTCCCGCCTTGACATGGTAATCACCCGGACATTCGCCGGTCAGCGCCGTAGAGGTAGCCGCCACCGCCAGCGTTTCGCTCGCGATTGGATTTGCCGAGCATGAGACCAGGGCCAGCAGCGCGGCCGCTCCGCAACGAATGGACGACATCGCCATCGCACCTCCTGAGCCTGCTAAGACCATGCATGAGCAGATCGCGCGCGTAATGTACTACTTCGATTCATGGCCGGCCTGGCTAGGCGAGGCGGCCGTAAGATAGGCGTAGCCGCTGCGGTTTCTTGTATCATCGCTCATCGTGCATGGGGAGAGGGTGATGCAAGCGACTGTGAGATGGAATCTGGTGGCTTTAGCTGTGCTGAGCGCAGCGTCCGCCGCCGCTGAGCCCGCCAAGAATCAACACGACACCGTTGTTCGCAACGGACTCATCTATGATGGTTCCGGCCAACCACCCGTTACCGGAGACATCGCCATCGACGGCGATCGGATCTCCTATGTCGGCCCGCATGCGCCGGGCAAGGCCCGCTCCGAATTCGATGCCCACGGCAAGGCTGTGGCACCCGGTTTCATCAATATGCTGGCGCATCCGGAAGAGTCGTTGCTCATCGATGGCCGTGCATTGAGCGATCTAAAGCAGGGCGTGACTCTCGAGGTCATGGGCGAGGACTCCATGGGTCCCTTGACGCCGGCCATGAAAAAAGACATGACCAGCCATCAGGGCGACATTCACTACGACGTCAACTGGACCACGCTCGGAGAGTATCTCGAGAAACTGCAGCAGCGTGGCATCGCCCCCAATGTCGCTTCGTTTGTCGGCGCCGGCACGATACGCATCAACGTACTGGGTGAAGACAACGTTCAGCCCACTGCGCCGCAGCTGCAGCAGATGCGTGCGTTGGTTCACCAGGCGATGGAGCAGGGCGCGCTAGGTGTGACCACCGCACTGATTTACAACCCCAATACCTATGCCAAGACGCCGGAACTGATTGCGCTGGCCGAAGAGTCCGCGCACTGCGGGGGCATGTACATCGCGCATATGCGCAGTGAAGGCGATCGCATCGTCGAGGCGGTGCAGGAAACCATCGACATCGCGAAAGGCTCCGGCGCACCAGCCGAGATCTATCACTTGAAAGTGGCCGGACGGGTCAATTGGAACAAGCTGGATGCCGTCATCAAGCAAGTGGAGTCGGCGCGTGCCGCGGGAACCCGCATAACAGCAGACATGTATCTGTACACGGCCGGCGCGACCGGACTTGATGTGTCGATGCCGGCCTGGGTCCAAGAGGGTGGCCTGGACAAGTGGATTGAACGCCTCAAAGACCCTGCGATTCGTGCGCGTGTCCTTGCCGAGATGCGCGAGCCGTCGCCCACCTGGGAAAATCTGCTGCAGCGTGCCGGCGCGAAAGGCGCCTTGCTGCTGGAATTCAAAAATCCCGCCCTGAAGCCGCTGACGGGCAAGACCTTGGACGAAGTTGCGACGATGCGCGGCGTGAGCCCGGAAGAAGCGGCGATGCAACTGGTCGTCGAGGATGGCTCCCGCGTGGGGGTGGCCTACTTTTTGATGTCGGAGGAGAACGTTCGCCGAGAAGTGGCGTTGCCGTGGGTCAGTTTCGGTTCTGACGCCAGTGCGCCGGCGCCCGAAGGCGTGTTTTTGCAATCCAATGAGCACCCGCGCGCCTACGGCAATTTCGTGCGGGTGCTCGCGAAGTACGTGCGCGATGAAAAGGTCATTTCGCTCGAGCAAGCGATCCGCAAGTTGAGCGGCTTACCGGCGCAGAATCTGTCGATCAAGGATCGGGGCCTGCTGCGAAAGGGGTATTTCGCGGACCTGGTGATCTTCGATCCCAGCACGGTTCAGGATCATTCAACCTACGAGAAGCCGCACCAACTCGCGAGCGGAGTCGATGAGGTGTGGATCAACGGCGTTCGGGCCCTGCATGAAGGCGCAGCCACGGGGGCGCCGAGCGGACGCTTCGTCCGCGGCCGCGCTTGGACCGGATATCCCGGCGGTGGGTGCCGTGCCGAAAGCAAACAGTGGACCTGGAGCAAGTAGCGCTTTTCATCAGAGTAATTCAAAAGGATTCAGAGCGGATTCAGGACTTTGAGGGCCGATCGGGGGCAGGGTATATGCGTTACCCGCCACCCTTTGGAGTCCTCACCATGATTCGTCGCATTCTATTCACCGCAGCCGTCGCGCTGGCTGCCGCGTCCGCCCAGGCAGCCATCTACACCTTTGAGCCGCAGCACACCCAGGGCGTCATTTCCTGGAATCACTTGGGCTTTGCAAATCCGACCGCGCAGTTCAACAACGTGGCAGGCACGCTGGATTTTGACCAGGCTGATCCGGGCCGCTCTTCCGTCTTGGTGACGATTCCGCTCACCTTGATGAGCACCGGCGTCGCGGATCTCAACGATGACTTCAAGTCCGCGGATTTTTTTGACTGGGCCAGATTTCCGACTGCGACATTCAAGAGCACCCGGGTGGAGAAGGGCGCGGCGCCGGACATGCTCAAGGTGATCGGCGATTTGAGCCTGCACGGTACGGTTCTGCCCGTAACACTCGAGGTCACCCTCAACAAAGTCGGCACCAACCCCAGAAACAACGTGCCGACCGTGGGTTTCGAGGCGATGGCGACCCTTAAGCGTTCGGATTTCGGCTTAGGTTTGTATGTCCCGCAAGTCAGCGATGAGATTCGCATCCACATCACAGCTGAGGCGGCCGAAAAGAACGCCTATGAACAGTATCTGAAAGCGGAAGCGGCGCGGGCGGCCGCTAAGAAGCCAAAGCAATAGCCGCGCAAAAAAAGCCCGGCATTGCCTTGCCGGGCTTTTTCAGGCTCACGCCGGACGCATCAAACCCAACTGCTGAAGCGCGGTCACGCCATCGTCCAGTCCCACTTCTTCGGTGATTTTGCCGTTCTTGACGCGCAGG
This sequence comes from Steroidobacteraceae bacterium, assembly GCA_035997505.1. Lineage (GTDB taxonomy): Bacteria > Pseudomonadota > Gammaproteobacteria > Steroidobacterales > Steroidobacteraceae > Bog-1198. The sequence continues at coordinate 33,179 of DASYIN010000145.1, forward strand.
ACCGTTGTGCCGGTGAAGCTCATCTTGCGTCCGGTCGCAGCGGGCAGGCTGCCAATTAGAAAGTCGCGAAAGGCGGGTCCGGTGTGCGTGCCGCCGCCCTCCCAACGCCCGACGACGTAGTCGCCCTCGGCAATCAATTCGGCGGCGCCCTGGAAATTGAGATCCGGGAACGCGCGGCGAAAATCGCCCATGAACGCTTTGATATCCTCGCGGCCGCGACGCGGCGCGTGCAGCGAATATTGCAGCAGCATGTCGGGTGCGGCGAGCTCATCGACGATGGCCGGATCGTAGGTCTTGCCCCAGAACTGCGTGAACCAGCGGCCGATGATGGCTTTGTTATCTTCCTCTTTTGACATTTCAAGTTTCCTCTTAAGGTGACGGGTGGGGAAATCCTAGTCACCTTAAGTGCGCGTGGCGCTCCGTTTCTTGCGCCCGCTTTGAACTGGCTATGGTTTGGCGAAGAATGACCGGGTCGCCGCGAAACAAAACGGGGCGACCAACATGGCGTGATAGGCCTCGGCAACCGCAAGTGCACCGCCGTCTGTAGCCCCTTGCGAGACGGCCGTGGCGGCGACCAGTGCTTTGGCGATGCCAAAATCCTGTTTCAAATTGGCGTAAGGATCATTGGCGGACGCCGCAGCCTCGAGATCGAGCACGCTGAAATCGGTGGACGTCTGCGCAGTCCAATAGTCCTGCATCAGCTGGGTGTTGAGCCAGAACACCAACGGGTCGACACCGCCACCGCACAGCAGGACCGGCGCCGCGGGTACCCAGTTGCGCAAATCATTTTTCTGCAGTGCCTGTCGCCAGGGCAGTGCGGGGGCCGCGGCCGCCACGCCGGTGGTCAGCGTGGGAAAACCGCCATCGGGATGTGCCTGTGCATCCTGAAGGTAGCTGAGTCGATAGCTATTTTGCAGCAGATTGCCGGCGCCAAAGCCGAGCGCAAACACTTCAGCAAGGCTCGCCGGCGAAGTCGGCGGTGTTAGAGAGGCAAATTCAGGCGCGGGCGGCGTCAGGCTGAACAGCGCAAACTCCGGAAGCTTGCCCTGCGCGTACAGCTGGCTTCTCGGCGTCGTGGTCGGCAACAGAGTTTGGATGCCGGGCGCGTACTGCGGTTCGAATACATCGGCCGCATTGGAGTAAATATTGCCATAGGCCGTCTGATACGCAGTCAACAAGAGGGTGGAGGACACGGTAGCGCCGCCGTTGACCTGGCCATAAAACACGGCGTCGACAAATGCCTCGAGGGCATACGGTCCTGACATCGGCGCGGATGCGGTGACTTTCATGCCCGCCGCTTGCATGGCGCGATGCGTGGCCATGGCTACGTATCCACCCTGCGAGTAGCCGGTGATGAATAGCTGTCCGTTATCCTTGACCGTCGTGAGCGAGGCGAGCGGCAGTGCGGTGCGCGCTGCCGTCAGTGCGTCGATCATGTCCTTCGATTGTTGATCGGCAATCAAATAAGGATGATACGGCAGGGTCGAGGTGTCGTAACCCGCGTAATTGGGTGCGACCACGATGTAGCCCTGCGATGCGAACAAAGTCGCCAGCGAAAGTGTTTCGGCATTTTGCAAATCGGCCATGTTGTAGTCGCGGTCGGTGGTCGTGCCATGGGCGTACAGGACCATTGGGCGCGAGCCCGTGCAGTTCGCGCTTGTTCCGGTCGGTACCATGAACACCGCCGAGGCGGTGGTGGCCTCGCCGGCGCCTCCGACCGTTTCGTACTCAATATGATAGAAAAGGACATCGCAGAGCGGTGCGCTGCTCACCGACAACAGCAACTGATTGATCGGCAGTTCAAGTTCGGTTAGCAAGGCCGAAATGGTCAAGGTAGACAGAAGATCGGGAGGAGTTTGCAGCAACGTTCCCCGGGTCGGAGGCGCGCTCGAAGTCGAACCGGATGCACCGTGGCCACCGCCACCGGCACCGCCGCACGCGGCGAGCGCGAGCGCAGCGACCAATGGTAGAGAGTGTCGTTTCATGGGCCCCCTGAGATTGGGTCCGAAACTGTGATCGAAGTTCAAATTAACCGCCATTTCACAGGTTAAGTCCATTGACTTGCGGGCGGGCTGTCCCAATAGGGGCAACATCATGTATCCGGCCCCCACATCCGCCCTGGTTTTTCGCGGCTCCAAAGTACTCTGTCACGAGTACAGCTTGGTGCTCGAGGCCCGAGGCATCGAACACGAAACCGAAGAAGAGGAGGGTTCCTGGATATTGAGCGTGCCTGTCGAAATGCGGCATCGGGCGTACGAGGAGTTGAGCCGCTACTCCGTTGAGCGGGGCGTTAGGCGCAGCGTTCCAGAGGTGGTGCAGACGCACTCGGGCGCCGCCATCGGCGTGTTCCTGTACGTTCTGATTCTATTGTTGACGGCCTATTGCGCCGGCAACTCAATGTTCGGCGCTGACTGGCTGTCGCTGGGCGCAATCGACGCCGATGCGCGAGGCGAATGGTGGCGAGCCGTAACGGCACTGACCTTACATTTGGACCAGGAGCACTTGCTCGGCAACGTGCTCTTTGGGGCCGTTGCGGGAGCCGCGGCGACCCGGCTGTTGGGGCCAGGCGTTGCGTGGGCGAGCATTCTGGGCGCGGCCGCGCTGGCAAACTACACGGAAACTCTCATCACGCCCATCACGCACCGTGCGGTGGGTGCGTCCACTGCCGTGTTCGCGGCCCTAGGACTGCTCTCGGGCATGGCGTGGCGGCAGCGGCTCACGTTGCGGGAGCGCCAGTGGTATAGGTGGGCGCCTCTCATTGCGGGAATTTGCCTTTTGACCTTGCTCGGCGCGGGCACCGCGCATGTGGATGTGCTGGGACACGGGCTGGGATTTCTTTTCGGACTAGGCGTGGGCTGGATATTCGTCCGCGCAGGCGTTCCAGATCGTCGCGGCAGGCGACTGCAGATCGCGCTGGGACTCAGCGCCGTCTTCGCGGTGTGTGTTGCTTGGTCTCTCGCGCTACGCCCCGGCGTGTGATCGCTAAATCGCGCCGCAACGAGAGTTTTTTGATTGTTGTCGAAATTGCGGCGGCTGGATCGTCGTCAAAGTAAGACCAATGATCAGGAGGGCGATATGAAAGTCATGGTATTCGTCAAAGCGACCAATGAGAGTGAAGCAGGGGTCCTGCCGACCCAGACCCTGCTTGCGGAGATGGGTAAGTTCAACGAAGAACTAGTCAAGGCCGGCATCATGCTTGCCGGCGAGGGGCTACGCCCCAGTTCTCAAGGAAAGCGCGTACGGTTCTCGGGCCGCAATCGAACCGTGATAGACGGGCCGTTTGCCGAGACCAAGGAGCTTGTCGCCGGCTTCTGGCTGTGGCAGGTGCGCTCAATCGAGGAGGCCTTGGAATGGGTCAAACGCTGTCCCAATCCCATGCCGGGGGACTCGGACATAGAGATTCGCCCGCTATACGAGCTGGAAGATTTCAAGTGATGGAAGTTCTACGCCGGAACCGGATTGGGTCATACTTTGGTTCCACCGGAAATTTCAATGAGGCTGCGCGATGAGTTACATGTTGTTGATCGTCGAACCCGCGGGTCAGCGTCGGACCCGCACCGAGGCTGAAGGCCGCGCGCTGTACGGCAGTATGCTGGACTTCAGCGAGTCGCTGAAGGCGCGGGGGTTGCTCACCTTGAGCCAGTCGCTGAAGGAAGATGCGCGCGGCGCCCGTGTCAAGGTGCGTGGCGGGACCACGAGCGTCATCGATGGTCCCTTTGCGGAGGCCAAGGAAATGATCGGCGGCATCTTCATGCTGACATGCGAGACGCGCGAGCAGGCCATTGCGATTGCGGCTGAGTGCCCGGTAGCGAGCTCAGCGACCATCGAAGTCCGCGAGCTCGGTCCCTGCTTCGAATAGAGCACGGTTGAATCGGACCTGCCATGGCTGAATCCAACATCAAGAGCACCGTCGAGGCGGTGTGGCGAATGGAATCGGCCAAGATCATTGCGAAGCTCGCCCGCATGTTGCGCGACGTAGGACTTGCGGAAGAACTGGCACAGGATGCGTTGGTGACGGCACTCGAACAATGGCCGGAGTCCGGCGTGCCAAACAACCCGGGAGCGTGGCTCATGACAACCGCCAAGAACCGCGCGCTTGATCAGCTGCGGCGATTCAAGCTTCTGCAGCGCAAGCACGAGATCATCGCGCACGATGCCGAGCTGCTCGATGCAAAGCCGCCGGCCCCGGATGAGGAGTCCGACGATATCGGCGATGACCTGCTGCGCCTCATCTTCATTGCGTCCCATCCGGTCTTGTCGACAGAAGCACGGGTCGCGCTCACCCTGCGTTTGCTGGGCGGACTCAATACCGCGGAAATCGCACGCGCGTTCTTGGTGCCCGAACCCACCATTGGGCAACGAATCGTGCGTGCCAAACGCGCGTTGGCGGAGGCAAAAGTACCCTTCGAATTGCCTCGCGCCGAGGAACTCGCCGTCCGGCTCGCATCTGTGCTCGAAGTTATCTATCTGATCTTCAACGAGGGCTATGCGGCGACGGCGGGCGAGGAATGGATGCGTCCGGCGCTATGCGATGAGGCGCTGCGTTTGGGGCGAATCCTCGCCGAACTGGCGCCGCGCGAGCCGGAAGCACATGGACTGATTGCGCTCATGGAAATTCAGGCATCCCGAGCAGCGGCGCGCACCAGCTCGTCTGGCCAGCCAATACTGTTATTCGACCAGGACCGTTCGCGCTGGGATCAATTGCTGATTCGGCGCGGCCTTACGGCCTTGGCGCGCGCCGAGGCCCTGGGGGGCGCTCTCGGTCCCTATGCGCTGCAAGCCGCCGTTGCTGCCTGTCACGCGCGGGCGCGCAGCGCCGGGGAGACCGACTGGGTGCGCATCGTCGCGCTGTACGATGCGCTGGCTCAGCTTGCACCGTCACCGGTGGTCGATCTCAATCGAGCGGTAGCGATTTCCATGGCCTTTGGACCCGATGCGGCGCTTGAGATCGTGGACGAGTTGGTCGCCGACGCCAGGCTCAGTGCGTATCATTTGTTGCCCAGTGTTCGCGGCGACCTTTTGGAAAAGCTCGGGCGCTTTGAAGAAGCGCGCACCGAGTTCACGCGCGCTGCGGCGCTGGCGCAAAACGCACGAGAACGGTCTCTGCTCTTGGGGCGCGCTGCCGCCTGCGGCGCAGTTGCGCACTAGCTTGCGGCGAGGGTGATGATGAAGCCGTTGCGGCCTTCCTCAATCACCGAGCAACGGGCATCGCCGCCGTGACGGCGCGCGATCTGGCGCACCAGCGACAATCCGAGACCGTTGCCCGTGCTGTTGCTGCTGTCGCGGCGGCGATAAAAAGGCGTGAACACCTGCTCGAATTCCGCCTGGCCGGGACCCGGGCCGTTGTCCCAGACCGTCACTACGACGCCGGCGGAGTCGCGTTGCAGTCGGACCTGAGTGGGCGGTGCGCCATGGCGCTTGGCGTTCTCCAAAAGATTTCGCAGCAACCGTCGCAATAGACGCGCATCGCCCTGGATCTTGATCGGTGCGCCATCGAGATGCACGTCGTCGTAGCGGGCGCATTCTTCCGCCGCAAGCGCCAGCAGGTCAATTTCCTCGCGCACCTCATTCTGCTCGACGGCGCTCAGCCTGCTCGCGAGTAGAATTTCGTCGACTAGTTGGTCCAATTCGGCGATGTCCTGCTCCAGACCCGCCTTGGTTCTGGCATCCGCAGATTGCTTCAGCATTTCCAAAGCGAGACGAATGCGTGCCAATGGCGTACGCAATTCGTGCGAAGCGTGGGCGAGCAGAGACTGATGCGCGCGCACGAGCTGCTCGATTCGGCCCGCGGCGCGGTTGAAGCTTTCCGCCAGTCTCGCCACTTCGTCGTCGCCTTCGACGGCTACGCGGGCTCCGAGATCCCCCGCACCCAGCGAATCCACGCCGTTTTGCAGCCGCTCGAGACGGCGGGTGAGATGCCGCACGACGGGAAATGCCGCCATGCCTATGCCGACCGCCGCGAAAATCAATAACAAATGAAAATTCAAGCGCGATCCGCCCAAGCCGATGGGAACGCTGGCAACGAGCAGCCGTCCGTCGGCCAAGCGCACGCTGGAAACGGTGCCGCCCTGCCAGTGCGAAAAATTCACCATGTGGTAGCTGCGCGCGTTCGGCATCGGCAAGGGTCGACCGATCGCAGCGACGACGCTGCCGTTCGCGGCAAACAGCGTTACATCAGCCCGGAGCCCGGCTGCCAATTTTTGCAGCGCCTCCTGTTGCTCCGAGTCAGGCGCCTGCGCGGGCGGCAGAACATTTTGCACCAGGCGTCCAACCGTGGCGCCCACCTGCTCCATGGGACCGCCGGCAAAGTGCAAGAGCATTGAGGCGGCCAACCCAAATATTGCGAGGCTGGCCAACAGCGCGAGGTAGAAGCGCAAATACAGCCGCAGCATCAGTCTTGCGCCTTGGCGAATACGTAACCGGCGGCCCGTACCGTGATGATGCGACGGGGTTTCTTGGGATTGTCCTCGATCGCGGCGCGGATGCGAGAGATGTGCACGTCAATGGAGCGATCGAAGCTTTCGAATTCCTCGCCCTTGACCTGATCCATCAGCAGCTCGCGCGACAAGACGCGGCCGGCATTATTGGCGAGCGCCACCAAGAGGTCGAATTGATAGCCGGTCAGCTCGCAGGGCTTGCCGTCCAATCGAACGGCCCGGGCGGCGGTATCGAGCTCCAGGCGGCCGAAGTGCAGTGATTTCTGCCCCGTGCTGCCGCGCGCCCGGCGCCGCATGATGGCGCGCAGTCGCGCCACCAGTTCCCGCGGTTCAAAAGGCTTGGGCAGATAGTCATCGGCGCCCAACTCCAATCCGACGATACGATCGATCGCGTCGCCCCGCGCCGTCAACATCAGTACGGGGGTGTCGTACTTCGTGCGCAACTCCCGGCACACGCTGAGGCCATCCATGTCAGGCAACATAAGATCAAGCACCACCGCGTCATAGTCCGTCTCGGATAGCCGTTCGAGGGCGGTGCCGCCCAAGGCCGCCACAGTAATGTTAAATCCCGCCTGACCGAGATACTCCGAGAGCATCTCCGCCAGGCGGGGATCATCTTCGACCAAAAGAATGCGCTCAGACACCGATGGGACTCTAAAGAGAGGGAGCCACCAATGCCAGCGTTCCTAGGATCTAACGTGCATTTTCTGCAAGTGGACTGCCAGCGCGCTGCGCTGCGCGGGTGTCAGCACCTCATCGACATCGGCGATGAGCTGCACCAAGCGCTTGGAGGCCTGGTCGGCCAGCTGAAGATGCGCGACACGCGCGGCTTCGAGCGCAGTTCGATCGACGGTATCTTGCGTCAGCGCCTGGATCGCTTGGGTATGAGCCGCCTGCGCCTGGGCGTGCAGCGGCATCAAATCAGCCATGGCTTGCTTCACCAGCGGGGTGATCTGTGCTTGTTGCGCATCGGTGGCGTCGACTTCGACGAACAAGTGCTTGAGCATGTGATCGACGTGCGCGGAGATATCTGCGCTGCCATGACCGCTGCTCATACCGTGATGCCAGCCGGCACCCATGCCGGCTGCACCCGCCACGGCAGCGATGCCCCCGGCCAAAGCAACGCCGGCGACAAAGGCTACCGCGGTCATGCGGTTGAAGAAGGTACGACGCGGCAGCGTCGTGGAGGTCGGTTCGGATGGACTATTCATAGCGGGCCCTTTGAATGGTGGATAACACGAGGGCAGTTTGCGCGCCGACTGTTAGCCGTCTTTGCGCGGCAGGTAAAGATTTGTAAAGCGAGGTCCTCAAATCCGAATGCCCATGCGCTATGCTTGCGCCGATCAAGTAATCGCGGGGCCGTTTATGCGTCGATGCAGCTATTTTCTAATGGGCGTTGCTCTGAGCCTTCCCGTGCTTCTCACCGGGATCGCATCGGCGGACGGCACGCCGCCTGCCGCGAGTGCGAAGCAGCTCATGACCAAGGAGCTGGCCGGGCTTGCCGGAAAAGAGGTCCTCATGTCGACGGTGACCTATCCGCCGGGAGGCGCGTCGCCGCCGCACCGTCATGACGCCCAAGTGTTCGTGTATGTCCTCGAGGGAGAATTGATCATGCAAGTGCAGGGCGGCGCGAAGGTCACGCTGAAGCCCGGCGAGACCTTTTACGAGAACCCGACCGACGTGCACGCCGTCTCGGCCAATGCCAGTCAGACGCGGCCTGCCACATTCTTGGTGTTCATCATCAAGGACAAGGGGACCCCGACCACGCGGGCCGTGACGCCATAGTGCAATTCGGCAATCTGAAATCGGTCGGCTTCCTGGTGGCTTGGATGTGCTGCATGTTGATCGCCGGAGCGACGCAGGCAGAGGACAGCGGTGAGGTTCGCGCAAAGAACGCAGCGCGAGAGCTCATCGGGTCTCCTGCGCCGCGCGTGACGATCAAGACCATCGACGGCGAGGTCATCGACCTTGGCGATCTCTACGGAAAGAAAGCGGTTTACCTGAAATTTTGGGCGACGTGGTGCGTGCCGTGCCGACAGCAGATGCCGCATTTCGAGCATGTCTATGAAACAGCCGGCCCGGATTTGGCCGTCATCGCCATCGACGTGGGATTCAATGAGTCCCTCGGGGCCATCCAAGACTATCGAAAGAAACTCGGCATCAAGATGCCCATTGTGCTGGACGATGGGCACCTCGGCACCGCGCTTCACGTGCGCGTGACGCCAACGCACATCGTGATCGGCCGCGACGGGCGAGTTCAGTACGTCGGTCACTTGGCGGACGAACAGTTGGACGCGGCCTTGCAGAATGCGCGAGGACAAGCCACGCAGCCTGCGTCCGCGGCCGCTCACACTGCGCGGCTGCCGGTCAAGGACGCGCCCGCCATTGAAGTCGGTGGCCGGCTGCCGGCACAGTCGCTGCAAACAATCGACGGCAAGCGCTTTGCGCTGCGCGCAGCTGAAACGGTCAGGCCGATCACCGTGCTCGTATTTCTGTCGCCGTGGTGCGAATCCTACCTTGCCACCTCACGGCCGATGCTCGCGGAGAATTGCCGCAACATGCGCGCCCAGGTGAGTGAGTTGGCCGGGTACCCTCGGGTCAGATGGCTTGGTGTGGCCTCAGGCCTGTGGGCCGATACCGAGGATCTTCGCAAATATCGCCAGAAATATAAGCTCACCATCCCGCTGACTTTGGATGCTTCAGGCACCGTATTCAGAGAATTCCGCGTCAACGATGTGCCCACGGTGCTGATTGCCGACGATCACGGCAAACTGTTGAGGCGAATCGAAGCCGACGCCGCGGCCAATCCTAAAGCATTGCGCGATGCCCTCGGCGGCCTGTAAGGCCAAGCGCTAGCGCTAGCCGTCCTTGAGCAACGGCGGCAATCGACGCTTTGCCTCATCAAGCGCACTCTCGTAGGCGTACGCCAGTTGCAGGCAGCTTAACTCCTGGCGATTCGGCGCAATGATCTGAATGCCGATCGGCAGTCCACGATCATTGAAGCCGGCAGGTGCAGCGAGCGCCGGGCAGCCTGACATCGTGACGAGCAGCGCGGCCTTCATCCATTCGTGGTAGGTCTGCATTTTCTGTCCCGCGATTTCCCGGGGCCAATGCTGATCGGCATCGAACGGGAAGACCTGCGCAGTGGGCACAATGAAGAAATCATAGCGCTCGAAGAATCGACGCATCGTTTGCGACCAATCGGTGCGCACCACAGAGGCGGCCGTGATGTCTTGAGCGGATTGGCGCAGGCCCGTTTCGATCTCAAACACCGCCTCCGGCTTGAGCAACGCGCGCTTCGCCGGATCGTCGTAATACGCCAGGATCGAAGCGCCTTGCTGCCAACCCCGGAGTCGTATGGTCGCCTGCCACAGCGCTTCAAAATCGAAATCCGGGACCGCCTCCTCGACGATACAGCCGAGCGATTCCAGAGTCCGCGTTGCCGCCTTGCAAACCTCGAGGACACCCGGTTCGCATGGGGTATGGCCCTTGAAATCCGCGCCCCACGCGACTCGCTTGCCCTTGAAGGACTTTTCCAGCCGTTGCTGAAATACCGATCCATCGCCCTCCAGCGACAATGGCGCGCGCGCATCGAACCCCGCCTGCACGGATAGCAGCAGGGCAAGATCGGTCACGTTTCTGGCCATGGGACCGCTAACCCCCATCGACGGCAGCCAGGCGTCGCGTGCGTCGTTGGGAACGCGGCCGATACTGGTGCGAAATCCGAACACGCCATTCCAGCCGGCGGGATTGCGCAGGCTGCCGCCGTAGTCGGATCCGTCCGCGACCGGCAGCATGCGCAGCGCCAGCGATACCGCGGCCCCGCCGCTGCTGCCGCCCGCCGATCGGGTCGTGTCGTAGGCATTGCGCGTGACGCCATAGACGGGATTGTAGGTGTGCGAGCCAAGGCCGAATTCGGGCGTATTCGTTTTACCGATGAATATGGCTCCCGCTGCGCGCAGGCGCTCAACCATCAGTCCGTCAGCCGCAGGAACAAAGTCCTTCATGATGGGAGATCCCATCGTCATGCGGATGCCTTTAACGGCCTGCAGGTCTTTGACGGCGTGCGGAAATCCGTGCAGCGGCCCCATGGTTTCGCCTCGAGCCAGCTGCGCATCGCGCTCGCGCGCCAACGCGAGCAGATCTTGCCGCTCCTGCAATGCGACAATGGCATTTACTTTGGGATTGAACCGGCCGATGTGATCCAGGTAGGCGTTCATCACTTCGGCGCATGAAATCCTGCGCGAATGAATCGCCCTGCTGAGTACAGTGGCGTCCATCAAGACGATTTCGTTGACGCGTGCCGCGCTGCGTCCTGGGGCCGCATGCACCGCGGCGCCGAGGGTTGCGCCGGCGGCAAGCCCGAGCATCTTGCGGCGGCTCAAGGCGGCCCTGTATTCATCCTGATCGTCCATGTCTGCGGCTCCCCTGGTTATCCCGCGCGCCGCGAATAGCCCACGTGGCGCAAGTCGTTCGGCAGCTTCTCATAAGCCGCGGCCACTTCCGGTATTACGATGTAGCGGTCGACAAATTCGGGAGGAAAGCGGCAGGGCTTACCGGTATCTAGATTCATGCAAAAGTACTCGATCTCCGCGTCGGCGACGCGTTTTCCATCGTACAGGCGCAGGATCTCGAAGCGCCGCGTGCATCGCAGGCGGCCATCGCACGCGACCAGCCAGGTGGCGAGCAGCAGTGCATCGCCGAGCAACGCCGCTTCCAAATAGTCGATGCGGGTATGCCGAACGGCCATGCCGCGCCGAAGCGCGAGGCAGCTCGCCAGCGGTATTCCCAGCACCGCGGAATGCGTCCAGGCAATGTAGTCCAGCCATTGCAGATAAACCGCGTTGTTGACGTGCGCATACTCGTCGATTTCCTCAGGCACAACCTGGCGCGTGCTGGTGAAGGGCAGCGGCAATCGAAGCGGCGGGTGAATCAAGGCGCTCTCCGCGAATAACGAGCTGTTTATTCGAAGATACTGCATCTTTCCAAGGCCGGTGGCATTTTCTTGCACTGCAGCGTCTGACCCGAGCTTCAGATTTTCGCTGACGGACAGGGATCCCGCGTTTGGACCAAGATCCCCTCCCTGCCGGGGGTCGATCAAACTTTTTCGGGGCACGGTATGGATAACATCTATCTTGGCATCGGGGCGGCGCTATACCTCGTATTCGTCGCGTGGTGCATCATTTCGCCGCAGAAATAGTCGCAAGCTTTGAGTTGAACACGGCGTATGATCACGCCGTGATCAAGACTTTCTCGCGCCGGATCAACCTGTTGCCGCTGTTCGGCTGCCTCTGGGCGACTTGCGCTCTTCCCGTTGATCTGTCTCAACTGACCAATCAGGACGCCGCGCGAGGCATGAAGGGAGCCCTGACGTCCGGCGCTGCCGCGGCAATTTCCAAACTCGGCGTACCCGGTGGCTTTCTAGATAACCCGAAAGTCAGGATCCCATTGCCTCCGGCGCTCGACGAGATCGCCAAGGGCATGCGCTTTCTCGGACGGGGAAAGGATGCGGATGAACTGGTCGCGGCCATGAATCACGCCGCAGAGCAGGCGGTGCCGCAGGCAAAGGGGCTCATCGTAAATGCCATCAAGTCGATGTCCATCGAGGACGCAAAAAAAATACTGACGGGAGGCGATGAATCGGCGACGCAATTTTTTCGCGACAAGACTGCTGCGCCGTTGGCGTTGCAATTCATGCCCGTCGTCAAACGGGCCACCGAGCGGGTCGGCCTGGCGCAAAAATATAATCAGTTCGCTGCGCAGGGAGCGAAACTGGGGCTCGTCAAGGGAGATGCGGCCACTGTCGAACAGTACGTGACCCACAAAGCATTGGATGGATTGTTCCTGATGATCGGCGAAGAAGAGCGCGCCATTCGCGAAAACCCTGTAGCGGCCGGCAGTGCGATCGTGTCAAAGGTGTTCGGCGCATTGAAATGATTCATCGATTGCGGGTCTGTTGAGAATTCTGACGCCTTGTCCGCATCGGCCGCCTTGTCCAGGCTGCCCCAGGTTTGGCGAGCCCGGCATTGGCCTCGGCGCACGCGGCGCGCTCGATGAGTTGGCGCGCGTGCATGGCCTGCCTCAGGTGCCGGTCATTTTGGGCAACAGTGCCGGCTTTCGGCACCGCGCCCGCCTGGCCATCCGCGGCCGCTTGGGCGCGCCCAAGCTCGGGCTGTTCGAGCTGAACACGCACCGCGTGGTGCACATTCCGAACTGCCTTGTCCACCATCCGCTGATCAATCGGGTTGCGAATGTCGTGCGTCGCGCCCTTGTCGATGCGCGGGTGACCTGCTATTCGGATGCCGCTCATATGGGGCTCGCGCGCTATCTGCAAGTAGTGGTGGAGCGCGGTTCGCAAACGGCTCAAGTGCTAATCGTTGCCAACAGTGCCACGCCGGACGCTTTGGCAGCGTGCTTGGATCTGGTTCGCGAGCGGCTTGGCAAGGATTTGCACAGCCTGTGGTTCAACGCCAATACCGAGCGCTCCAATCGCATTCTCGGTGCCGATTTCCACTGTTGGTGGGGGCCGCCGAGCGTCGTCGAGTATTTTGGCGGGGCGGCCGTGCACTATCCGCCGGGCGCGTTCGGCCAGAGCAATCTCGATCTCGCGCAACTGATCATTGAACATGTGCGCGCGCAGGTCCCTTTAGGATCGCGGGTGGTCGAGTTTTATGCCGGTGTCGGTGCGATCGGCCTGTCGCTGCTCGATCGCGTCGGCGAGCTCAAACTGAACGAGGTCAGTCCAAACTCGTTGCAGGGGCTGCAACTCGGCATCGCGCAGCTCAATCCGGCGGATCAGTCGAAAGTCTCCGTGATTCCCGGCGAGGCCGGCGCCGGGCGGTTGGCCGCGGCTGGCGCGCAGATTGTCATCGCCGATCCCCCGCGCAAAGGCCTCGACCCTGAGCTCGTGGATCGCCTGGGCGGAGACCCGCCGGAGCGGTTCATTTACATCAGCTGTTCGCTGGAGTCATTTCTTCAGGACACCGCTCAATTGACCGCCGGCAAGCTACGTCTTGCCAGGCTCACGGCATTCGATCTCATGCCCTTCACCGAGCACGTGGAATTGGTGGCAGCCTTCGAACGCCGCTGAGCGGACGGTTTCATTAAATCGAGTCAATCAGCTTGAATATGGTCCCGGCGCCACTAGACAGTATTTAGGGCAGGGGCTATAGGTATGGGTGCGGGAAGCGTCGAAATAGGAGATCTCAAATGGCGGCGTATATGCGAATTGCGGGCCTGATCGTCGCGGGCGTGACGTTGTTCGGCTGTGCGACCACGGCGGAGAATGGCAAGGTACAACCGGCCACGGCGAACGCCAAGGATCCGTCCTGCTTGACCGAGACCGGCAGCCGGGTATCGGCCGGCCCGACCAAGTGCCGCGGAATAGGCCGCTCGTATTCGAGCGATGATATTCAGCGGACCGGTTCCACCTCTGCGGCTGATGCGCTGGGTCTTTTGGACTCATCAGTCACTGTGCATCGATAGCGCGCCAATCCTCGATCATCATTTGCGCGCCTTTCTCGGCAATCATGGCCGTCGGTGTATTGGTGTTGCCCGAAGTGATGGTTGGCATCACGGAGGCATCGATGACGCGCAGATGCTCAACGCCATGAACGCGGAGGCGTTCGTCCACGACTGACTCGGCATCCGCTGCGGTACCCATCTTTGCGGTGCCCACAGGGTGGAAAATAGTGGTGCCGATATCGCCTGCGGCTCTGGCCAGCGAATCATTGTCATCGCCTACACTGGGTCCCGGCAAATATTCAATCGGCGCAAATCCTTGGACTGCGGGTTGGGCCATGAGACGCCGGATCGCGCGAATCGCGTCGGCCGCCACGATGCGATCCTGAGGCGTAGCTAAATAATTCGGTGCAATCAGCGGCGGCGCCTGAGGATCCTTGGACCTCGGGCGCACGGTGCCGCGCGAACTGGGCTGCAGATTACAGGCACTGACGGTGATGGCCGGAAACTTGTGCAAGGGATCCCCAAATTTGTCCAGCGACAGCGGCTGAACATGAAACTCGATATTGGCTCGTGGCTGCGTGTGGTCGGAGCGCATGAAGATGCCGAGCTGCGAAGGCGCCATGGTTAAGGCCCCGCGACGTCGAATCACATAGTCGATACCCATCCAGGCACGGCGCACTTTCGAGTGATAGGCTTCGTTGAGCGTGTTGACATTGCTCACCTTGTAGATTGCGCGCTGCTGCAAATGATCCTGCAAATTGGACCCCACACCGCGTCGTTCCAGAACTGTTTGAATGCCGAGCGGCGCGAGCCATTCAGGTCTGCCGATCCCCGACAAGCTCAAGATCTGCGGAGAGCCGATTGCGCCCGCGGCCAGTATCACTTCGCCCGGGGTGCGGGCCTCGAACGTCGCGCCGTCGCGCCGGAACTGCACGCCGCAGGCACGCCCATTCTCGATGATCAGACGCTCGACCAGCACGTCGATCTCGAGCCTCAGGTTGCCGCGCGTCAATACCGGCTTTAAGAATCCGCGCGCGGCTGACCAGCGTCGTCCGCGCTTTTGATTGACGTGAAAATAGGAAACGCCTTCGTTGTCGCCGCAATTGAAGTCGTTGATCGCCGGGACTCCCAGCTGCACAGCGGCGTCGCGAACGGCATCGAGTACGGGCCATGCGATTCGCGGTGCTTCGACGCGAAACCCGCCCTCGGTCCCGTGGTGTTCACTCTCGCCCAAGAAATGGTTCTCGACGCGCTTGAACACCGGTAGGACATCGCTCCATCCCCAGCCCGCGAGTCCCCGCGCACGCCAACCATCGTAGTCCGCCGCCTGTCCGCGCATGCAGATCATGGCATTGATCGCCGAGGACCCGCCGATGACCTTGCCGCGCGGATAGGCGAGTGAACGGCCATTGAGCCCCGGTTCGTTCTCCGTGCGATACATCCAGTCGGAGCGCGGATTGCCGATGGCAAAAAGATACCCTGCGGGAATGTGGTACCAGACCCAGTTGTCCAGGCCGCCGGCCTCGAGCAACAGAACGCGGCGCCTTGGATCCGCGGAGAGGCGGTTGGCCAGGATGCATCCCGCCGTGCCGGCGCCGACGATGATGCAGTCGTAGTCTCCGGCCAGTAGCTTCATGAGCGATGCTCAAGCATGCGCTGGGTACGTGATGTAGCCCTCAGGTCCCTGCGAGTACCAGGTTTTTGAATCGTCGGGATTGAGGGCAAGACCGTGCGCGAAGCGATACGGAAGATCGGGATTGGCGAGAAATTTTCTTCCGTAGGTAATTGCGTCCGCGGCACCGCCGGCGAGAGCAGCCTGTCCGCGCGCGAGGTCGTAATCCGAGTTCAATACCAGGACTCCCTTGAACGCCTTGCGAATCAGCGGCGCGACGGGCGGGCGCTCCGACCTGCCGAAGGTGCCGTCGGGCCCGGGTTCGCGCAGCTCTAGAAACGCGATACCGAGCCGATCAAGTTCGGCGGCCGCAGCGGGAAACAGCCGCGCTTGATTGCTGTCGTCAACGCCCTGCGACTCGCCGTTTGGCGATAGGCGTACGGCGGTGCGGTCTTTTCCCACGGTCTCGATCAATGCCTGAACGACCTCGCGCAGCAAGCGTACGCGATTTTCGATGGGTCCGCCGTAGATGTCCGTGCGACGATTGCTGCCGTCGCGCAAAAATTGATCGATGAGGTAGCCGTTGGCCGCATGCAGTTGCACGCCATCGAAGCCGGCATCGATGGCATTTTGCGCGGCAGCCACGTAGTCGCCGATGAGGCGCGGAATCTCTTCGAGCGCCAGGGAGCGCGCCTCGACGTAGGGCTGTCTGCCATCATAGGTGTAGGCCTTGCCGGGGGCGGTTGTTGCGCTGGCGGACACGGGTTGAACACCGTGCAGGGTTGGATGAACGAGACGGCCCATGTGCCAGAGCTGAGCAAAGATGCGGCCATCGGCGCGATGCACCGCATCGGTCACGGTCTTCCAGTGATTCACATGCTCGGGTCCCCATAGACCGCCGGCATAGGGCCAGCCGCTGCCCTCGAGACTGATGTGGGTGGCCTCCGTGAGCATCAATCCCGCTGAGGCGCGTTGCGAGTAGTAGGTGGCCATGAGGTCGGTGGGCACATGGTCGCGGGTGCCGCGGCCGCGGGTCAGCGGCGCCATCCAGATGCGGTTGGGGCAGGTGAGGCGGCCAACTCTGATCGGGTCAAAAAGCGTAGTCATGAAATCCTTGTTAAGAAATTTGCAGGATCGCAGCGCAATCTTACCAAGCGCTGAAACTTCGGGGAGGCGATGGCGTAGCATATCCACCCCGGCCGAACTCCTACTATAAAAGGGTAACGTAGCGATGAATATGAATTCCGTGAGCCGGCGCGACGTGCTGGCGCTGACTGCGCTGGCCTTGGCGCCGTTGGATCTGCTCTCTGATTTGGCCCATGCTGCGCCTGCCTCGAATTCGAACGCGATGCGAACCTTGGACCGCTTCATCGCCGGCTACTGTGCTGCGATGAATGCACCGGGACTGACACTCGGGCTCGCGAATGCCGAGGGACCCATCCGCGTAGCTTCCTACGGCTATGTCGACCTGGCCGCCAAACTGCCCGTGACCACGTCCCACTTGTTCGAGATCGGTTCGATTACCAAATCGTTCGTGGGATTGACGATTCTGCAGCTGCACGAGGAAAACAAAGTCGATCTGCAGGCACCCATACGCAACTATCTTCCGTGGCTCGCGATGGAGACCAACTTCGGCGAGATCCTCGTGCATCATTTGCTGACTCACTCCAGCGGTATGCCCGATGACGCGCCATTGATTCCTATCTCGCCGGAGCGACGGCCGCGTCAGGCACTGAAGCCCGGGTCGGAGTTTCATTACAGCAACTGGGGCTATGATGCTCTTGGACGCCTGATCGAAGCGGTGGACGGCAGGCCGTGGCAGGCCGCCGTGACTGCGCGCATTCTGCAACCGGTCGGCATGCGCGATACTTCGCCCACCATCACCAGTGCGTCTCGTCCGCGCATCGCGCAAAGCTATGTGCCCTTGCATGACGATCGGCCCTATCCGCGCCACGGCGCTCTCGTGCCCGCGGGCAATTTGTCCATCGAGTTTGCAGCAGGCTCGATCGCTTCGACGCCGAAGGACATGTCGCTGTATATGCAGATGATATTGAATCATGGCCAAGTTCAAGGCGGCCGCGTCATTTCCGAGGACAGCTTCAAACTATTTTCAACGCCGCACATACCCGCACCGGCGTTTGGCCCGACTGCGGGCTACGGCTATGGAATCGCTGTCGACAAGCTGGATGGACATGTTCGTCTGAGACACACCGGCGGCATGGTGTCGTTCATGTCGGCGATCCACATGGACCTCGACGCCAAAATGGGCGCCTTTGCCTCCATCAATGCGCAACTGGGATACCGGCCCAATCCGGTCGCGGAATTGGCGCTGCAATTGTTGCGCGCGGAAAAAGAACACAGCAAGCCGCCGGCCATGCCGGCGTTTGACGCGGCGGCAAAAGTCGAGTCGGCTGAAAGCTATGGTGCCGTGTATACCTCGGGTACCGGCCGCCGTATCGAGATTCGAGCGGCCTCCGATCGCCTCAGTCTGCTCGTTGACGGGCGAACCATTTCCCTGCAGCAATCCGGTGATGGAAACTTCATTGCCGACCAGACGGGATTCGATCTGTTTCCGATTTCGTTCGAACGAGCCGAAACCTCGGCAGATGCGACGGATAAATCCAAGGCGGCAATAAGCGCGTTGACTTATGGATCGGATTGGTACGCACGGGCCGGATACGAGGGGCAAAAAGCGCTCGAACCTTCGGCAGCACTCGCGCCGTACACCGGTGAATACTATTCCGAGAATCCCTGGTTCGGTACCGTTCGCGTGGTGCAGCGCCAACGCCGGCTGTGGACGGGCGGTACCGATCCTTTGATTCCGATTGGCGACCACCTGTTCAGGATCGGCGAGGAGGCGAACAGTCCCGGAGTTGCGGAGTTCTCCGCATTCATCGCCGACAGGCCCAACCTGCTGTGGATCGAAGGAACAGAGTTTCGAAGAATCGAAGAGGTCAACACCTAGCAAGGAGCATTCCATCCATGAACAGCGTCTTAGGGCGACGGCCGCCCTAGCGCGGCCGTTATTACGCGACCATCCAGGTTCCGCGGAACGGCGACGCCCGCCGCGGCCGCCAACGTCGGAGCCACATCAACGGTGCGCACGCCGGCTTGCTGCTCCCCGTGACGGATGCCGGAGCCTGCAAAGATGATCGGCACGAATCGATCTGCCGCATAGGGGGAGCCGTGCACCGCGGCCGCGGCATCGATGACCATGTTTTCTTTGAAGCGAACGATGATGTTGTAGCGCGCGGGATGATTCGGTCGCACCTTGTTTGTCCAAAGCGGAAAATCTGTCGTCATTCCG
Organism: Steroidobacteraceae bacterium; assembly: GCA_035997505.1. Classification (GTDB taxonomy): domain Bacteria; phylum Pseudomonadota; class Gammaproteobacteria; order Steroidobacterales; family Steroidobacteraceae; genus Bog-1198. The sequence goes on from DASYIN010000145.1 coordinate 51,999, forward strand.
GGGCGCATGACATTCTTATACAGGCGTATGTACGGGTCCGTTGATGCCTGCGCAAGCCTCGTTTCCGTATAGGCATCGGCGATGAAGTCCGCGCTCTTGAGCACCGTGATGATTTTTTCCGGCAACTCCGCCGGATTTGCAGCGGACTCACGTGCGGTCGATTCGACTCGATCGAGCAGCGATTCAAGCTCAGCAGTGGTCACGATCCGCCCGTTGACGCCGGGGTCGGTCGGATCGACGACACCATGGTCGGCGCTGAGCACCACGACGTAACGGTTTTTCCCAACCGTCGAGTCAAGATGCGTGAGCAACGCACCGAGAGCGCGATCAAGCCGCACCAGGGTGTCGAGTTGCTCCAGGCTCAACGGGCCGAAGGCATGGCCGACCGAGTCCGTGGAATCGATGTCGATGGCGAGATAATCCGTGACGCCCCGTTGACCCAATTTTTCGGCATCGATCGCTTTCGCGGCCAGCTCCAACAGGGCCTCGTCTTTTAAAGGTGTTCCGTCGAACCAGCGGCTGTATTCCTGCGGCGCGCCGCCGCCGCGCGCGGAGCGAGATTCGGCCGCGTAGATATGCGGGAACGTGAAGTTCCTGCCGAAGTTTTCGTGGACGTCGGCATCGGGATTTGCAAGGGCAACGTACTGCGGCGGAACGGTCAATGTCCACTCGGGCATTTGAAAGGCGGCGAATTCGGTCGCGTTGAATGAGGCAATCCAAGGCGCCAGCGCCTTCGCGTAGTAGCTGCTGGTGGTGAATTCGTTGATGGTGGAATCGTACCAGTAAGCCGCATCTGCGTGATGTCCCGCGTAGGCAACCGGAATGCGCCCGCCCATCCCTAAGCAGATCGATTTGCTGCGAGGGTCCGCCGCCTTGATCCATTCCCCCAGAGTGGAGGCCGTCATGTTGACGGGCGATACTCCTTCTCTTTTCGGCGCGTCCAAGGTCTTATAGCGATCGTCCACGGCCACGTCGACTTCGCTCCAGGCGCCTTTGGTCTGAACCCACCATTCGTTGGCGGTGAGGCCATGATGGGAGGGAAACATCCCCGTCGCCAACGTGGCATGACCCGGAAAAGACAGGGTCAGCGCGTGGTCCACATCTCCTCGGTGTATCCAGTAGCCGCTTTGCTCCAGTCGACCAAATCCCAATTGCAGCGCGGCGCTGTAACGATCAAGCAGATCGCCCCTGAGTTGGTCAGCGGTGATTTGCACCACCAACAGCGGCTTTTGGCTGGCCGGTTCAGCGGCCGCAATTTCTGCAAGGGGAGAGGCAATTAGCAGTGCGATGCCGAGTGTTGTTGCTTTTTTCATGAAAGTGACCGTGGTGATGTGGCGATGCGACTGCCGGTTAAGCGTATCGAGATTAGTTGCGAGACGCCAGATCGCTCCTTAAGATCGAACTCATGAAACTACTTCGTTATGGTTTGCCGAAGCGCGAGAAACCCGGCTTGCTGGACAGCGACGGGGCAATTCGCGATTTGTCGGCGCACATCGATGACATTACCGCCGAGATCGTCACGCCCAAGGGTCTGGCGCGGCTCGCAGCATTGAAAAGCGATGAGTTACCCATCGTAAGCGGCAATCCGCGACTTGGCGTGCCGGTGAAGGGTATTGGCAAGTTCATTGCGATTGGCTTGAATTACGCCGATCACGCGCAGGAGGCGAAACTACCGATTCCCACCGAGCCTCCCATGTTTACCAAGGCCATCAGTTGTCTGAGCGGTCCGAATGACGACGTCATGCTGCCAAAAGACTCCCTCAAGAGCGATTGGGAGGTCGAATTGGGGATCATCATCGGTCGCACCACGCGCTATGTCAGCGAGGAGAGGGCGCTTGATGCGGTCGCGGGTTATGTGCTTGCCAATGATGTCTCCGAGCGTGCGTTTCAGCTGGAGCGGGGCACCCAATGGGATAAGGGCAAGGGCTGCGATACCTTTGGGCCGGTGGGGCCCTGGCTGGTCACGCCCGATGAGGTCGGCGATCCACAAGCGCTCGAGCTGTTTCTGAACCTCAATGGGCACCGCATGCAAAGCGGTAACACGCGCAAGATGATCTTTCCGGTGCGCCAATTGATCGCCTATGTAAGCCGCTTCATGACTTTGTATGCCGGCGATCTGTTAATTACAGGTACGCCGCCGGGTGTGGGCCTCGGCCGCAAGCCGGATCCTCTTTTTCTCAAGCCGGGCGATGAGTTGCATCTGGGAATCGACAAGCTCGGCGAACAACGACAAAGAGTCACTGCCTGGCGCGATCTCGGCGATGAGGTGTGAGCGAGCAATTTCGGCGGTAGAATGAATCGCATCGAAACGCAGGAGGCAGGGACGTATGTATATTCGCGAGTGGCGCGGCCGCGCCAAGCAATCCGACGCCGCGAGGTATCCGGAATATTTCCGCAAGGAGTTCAGCTCCCAGTTACGCAACGCCCCGGGATTCCAGGGCGGATCGTTGAGTCAACGCGAAGTCGGCGATCAAGTGGAGTTCCTGGTGCTCACGCGCTGGAAATCCATGGACGCGATCCGCGAATTCACCGGATCGGTGGCCGAAAATGCGGTCCTCGATCCGGGCGCCATGGCAACGCTCGTTGCCTACGATCATTCAGTCCGGCACTATGAGGTGCTGGAAGACCTCTGGAAACCCAGGCTACCGAAGGGTTGAATTCCCCGGCAGCTGCTGCGCCAGCGCCTTCGTTACTTCACCGGCGATGTCGTCCTGCACTTTCAACGTGTCGCCCAGGCGCCGGTCATAGGTTTCGGACCAGATGACAAATCCATTGTCGGCGCGCACCAATCTGGCGGCGATGCGCATGGTGGTACCCGATTTGCGCAGGCTCCCGTCCAACACATAGGCCACGCCCAAGGATTTTGCAATGTCGGCGATCGATAGCTTCTTGCCCTTGAGGTAAAACGAGGACGTCGGAGGCGGTACCCTTAGGCCCGGGATCTTGCTGAGCCTGTCGATGAGTTCCTCTGTCATGCCATCCGCGAAATACTCTTGATCCATTGACTCGCTGGTCAAATCAAGAAATGGCAGCACGGCAACGGAATTGTCCAGCGGCGCGGATGCAGGAGTGGCAGCCGCTCGCACCGGCTCGCCGAGCCTGCCATACACGAGAAACGCAAGAATGATCGCCGCGGCAATCGCGGCTCCGGCGGCGGGCATGGCCCAGTTCTTGCGGGTCTTGGGCGGCGCCGCGCCATTTTGCGCCGCGAGATCTACCCACGGGCTTACGCTCGCCACCATTCGATACCCGAGGCGCGGAACCGTTGCGATGTAGGCAGGTTGCTTCGGGTCGTCGCCCAAAATACGGCGCAGCGACGTCACCGCTTGATACACGGAATCAGGAGTAACGATGACTCCCGCCCAGACCTGCTCGAGTAATTCATCGATACTTACAACGTCTCCGGGATGTTCGGCGAGACAGAGCAGCAGTCGCATCGTCCGAGCCTCGACTCGTACGGTCTCGCCCTCGCGCGAGATTTGACCGGAGGACGGGCTGACGCGCCAGGCACCGACGCGCAACGATGAGCCGGAAGGTTGATCCATGCCCGGATTGTATGATAGTGCTGATATGCACGGGAATTTGACCGCAAGGCGCGGAGTTTTTGGCCTCCGGGGCGGTGCTAGCCTGGGTTCTCTGCAACGAGAGGAGAGATCACAGTGGGTGCACATAGAAGTACCGACGATATCCGATGGAGCGCCGTGGTCGCCAAGGATAGACGCGTGGACGGGCAGTTCTTTTATTCGGTTCGAACTACCGGCGTCTTTTGCCGGCCTTCCTGCCCCGCGCGGCTTGCCCGGCGCGAGAACGTCGCGTTTCATTTGACGTGCGACGCCGCCGAAGCGGCCGGCTTTAGAGCCTGCAAACGCTGCCGGCCCCGCGAGGCCTCGCAGTCCGAGCGTGACGCGGCATTGGTTGCCCGCGCTTGCAGCTTCATTGAAACATCCGAAGCGCCGCCGCGGCTCGCCGCATTGGCGGCGGCCGCGGACTTAAGTCCCTTTCACTTTCACCGGGTTTTCAAGGCGATCACAGGACTGACTCCCAAAGGCTACGCTGACGCGCACCGCGCGGACCGGGTTCGCAAGGCCTTGCCCGCGTCCAAGACCATTACCGGAGCGATCTACGATGCGGGTTTCAATTCCAACGGCCGTTTCTACGCATCATCCAACCAGGTGTTGGGGATGACACCGCGCCGCTACCGGGCAGGGGGCGAGCGGCTGCAGATCCGATTTGCGATCGGTGAATGCTCGCTGGGCTCAATCCTGGTCGCGGCCACCGACAAGGGCGTGTGCGCCATTCTGATGGGCAGCGACCCGCACCTGCTGATACGCCAGCTGCAGGATCGCTTCGCCAAAGCGGAACTCATTGGCGGAGATGCCTCATTCGAAAAACTCGTCGCCCAGGTGATCGGCTTTGTGGAACAGCCTCGATTGGGACTCGATCTGCCGCTCGATGTGCGGGGTACCGCATTCCAACAGCGCGTGTGGAAGGCCTTGCGAAGAATCGGCGTGGGTAAGACCGCAAGCTATGGCGAGATTGCCGCCCGCATCGGCAGACCTACCTCGATACGCGCGGTAGCTCAGGCCTGCGGCGCCAACATGATCGCTGTGGCGATTCCGTGTCATCGCGTCATCCGCACCGACGGGCAGCTCTCCGGGTACCGGTGGGGCGTGCAGCGCAAGCAAGCCTTGCTGGAGCGGGAACAACGGTCGTGATTGATGACCGCGTTGCCGCACTAGACTGGTCCGCGCTGCAAGGCGAACTCGATGAATATGGAGTTGCGCGCGCGGCGGCCGTACTGCGCGGGCAGGAATGCCGCGAGATTGCAGGCCTCTATGAGCTCGAGGAGGGCTTTCGAAGCCGCGTGATCATGGGGCGTCATGGTTTTGGCCGGGGCGAATACCGTTATTTTTCGTATCCATTGCCCGTCATCATCCAAAGTCTGCGGGCGTCTCTGTATTCGAGGCTTGCGGACATCGCCAATCGTTGGCATGCGCTGATGGGCCTTGATGCGCGGTTCCCCAATACCCATGCCGCGTTTCTTAAACGTTGTCATGCGGCGGGACAGAGTCAACCTACACCGCTGCTGCTGCAGTACCTTCCCGATGATTTCAATTGCCTGCATCAGGACATCTACGGAGAGCATGTTTTCCCCCTTCAAGCCGCGATCTTGCTGTCAGAGCCCGGCCGTGACTTTGAGGGCGGGGAATTTGTCGTCACCGAGCAGCGCCCTCGCATGCAATCGCGAGTCGAGGTCATGCAGTTGAATCAGGGAGACTTGGTGATCTTTGCGGTTCGCGATCGTCCGGCGAAAGGCGCTCGCGGCAATTATCGAGTCAAACACCGGCATGGCGTGAGCCGCTTGCGCGGCGGCCTTCGGCACATGCTTGGGATTATTTTTCACGACGCGCTGAAGTAGGACCTTCCTAGGCACTCAGCCTGAACCACGTGACCGCCGTGGCCGTCGAAGGGTCATCCTTGGAGTGGAAAGTCGGATTTTATGACGCGCTGCGCGGACTGAAAAAAAGTGATCGGGCCAGCGTCACGCTGGCCCGATCGAACAGCTTGCATGAGGCAGCTGAGGGATTAGCGGTTCTGCGCAACCAGTTTGGAGACTTCCGTCCATTGCTCGGTGGCTCGAGCGATGTTGCCGGCAACGTCTTTCTTCCAGTTCTTGCGCGATTCGAGATCGCTGAACATGTAGAGCTTGCCGTCGACGAGGGCGAATACACGCGGATGTCCGCCGACCTTGCGGCCCTGCGACACGCCGTAGGCATCGAAGCCGTCATACTGCGGAGCGTACTTGGCCGGATCGCTGGCAAAGGTGTGCAGGTGCGAAGGCGTAACAAAGTAGAACTTTGATCCCTTGTACTCGGAGCTCAGATCTTTCACACCCAGGATCGGATCCGGAGAGGGAGTAAAGTAGGAAATGGGGTCGTAGCTGTTCAGCGCAACGCCCTTGTCCTCATAGAAATCACCGGCGAAAACTTGCGCTGCGGACAGCGTCAGGACCGCGGCAGATGCAAATCGAACGATTGATCGGTAGTTCACGATAGTCTCCAAGTGTTCAAAAAAAACATCATAAAAAAGACGGTGGGGGTTGCCACCGGCGCGCCGTGCGCGCGTAAGCCTCAAGCCGCCTGGGTAACCTCCGCTTTCATAGCGGCCGAATCATTCACCGCGATGACCGCAAAGGGGATCAGGGCGAGGACCATTGAGAGGACTAGGGCGCTGATGTAAGTGAGGACTTTCATTGATATCTCCCGGGGCTTAACCATGGGCGCACTGTAAAGAGGAGCTGAACCGCCCGTTTGGGTCTGCGCCAAACCGGCGAATCCGCGGCGCCAATGGTCGGGATGGGTCGCGAACGGTAGGGGAAGCCCCCACCCGCCGCGTGGTAGAATTTGCGGGCCGGGACGAGGCTAACGCATTCATAATTACAGTAAAATCGAGGGCCGCCGATGATTTTCGAGTCCGTTTCCAGCGGGGGCTGCCGCTCCTACTTGGTCGGCTGCGAAGACACTTGCGCAGCCGCGCTGATCGATCCGGAGCTCAGTCAGATTGACCGCTATAAGGCACTGGCTGCGCGACACGGCCTGCGATTCCGCTATCTCGTTGACACCCATACGCACGCGGATCACTTTTCCGCTACACGGCAGCTGGCGAGTCAGCTCGATGCGCCGGTGGTCATGCACCGCGCGAGCCCCGCGCCCTTTGTCGATTTGCGCCTTGAAGGAGGCGACTTGTTGGTGATTGGGCGGCTGCGCCTGCAATCCCTGTACACCCCCGGCCACACGAATGACTCCATGTGCCTGTCTGTGGAAGATCGTGTCTTCACCGGCGATACGCTTTTGATCGGTGCGACCGGGCGCACCGACCTGCCGAGCGGCGATGCGGGAGCCCTCTACGAGAGCCTGTTCCACGGCGTGCTCAAGCTTGCCCCGGAACTGAAGGTCTTTCCGGCGCATGAATATAAGGGCCGCACGCACTCCACCATCGCCCAGGAACTCGCGGAAAATCCCCGCCTGCAAAAAACTGAACGCGGCGCCTTCATCGACATGATGCGCAGCTTGAATCTCACCATGCCTACGCACGTCACCGAAGCGCTGCGGACCAACATGAGCGGCGGCAAAACAGTTGCACAAATGCTCTCCGACGCAGCGGCATCGGTTCCGTTCATGTCGATGGCGCAACTGAAAACGAATATCGAGAATGGCCGTGACGACATGGTCGTTCTAGACGTGCGCGAGCGGGATGACTACGAAAGCGGGCACGTCCCGGGAGCATCTCACCTGCCGCGCGGGCAACTGGAGCTTCGGGTGAACGAGGAGTTGAAGGACCCGACTCGACGAATTCTGGTGTGCTGCGAGTTCGGGCGCATCTCCACGCTGGCCACGGCGACTCTGCGCAGCATGGGATATTCGGGTGCCGTCGCGCTCGACGGCGGCATCAAGGCATGGCGGGAGGCCGGGTATCCGCTAACGACCGGCAAAGAGCCGTAGTCGCGGTTGTATTGAATCCGCTAGCCGGAAGTCACGTCGCGCAGTTCCACCCAGGTAGGCGCGTGGTCGCTGGCTTTTTCCCAGCCGCGCACGTCTCGATACACCCCGGCACCGACCAGCCGGTTGGCGATCGAGGGACTCAGCAGCAGATGATCGATCCTAAGGCCCGCATCGCGGCCATAGGCATTACGGAAATAATCCCAGAAGGTATAGATCTGCGCGTCGGGATGCATGGTGCGCACCGAGTCCACCCAGCCGTGCTTGAGCAGATGCGCAAATGCCTCGCGAACTTCGATTCTGAACAGCGCATCGTCCACCCAGCGTTCGGGCTTGTACACATCGGCCTCGGTGGGGATGACGTTGTAGTCGCCCGCGAGAACCACCGGCGCGCCCGACAGGAGCAATTCAGCCGCATGAGCCCGGAGCCGATTGAGCCAACGCAGCTTGTATTCAAATTTTGGACCGGGTGCCGGATTGCCGTTGGGTAGATAGAGACAACCAATCACGATGCCGTCAACGCTGGCTTCGATATATCGGCTGTGGCTGTCCTCGGGGTCGCCGGGCAATACGCGTCGGATTTCCTTGGGCTCGGCATTCCGGGCGAGGATGGCGACTCCGTTCCAGCTCTTCTGCCCGTGCCAGATGACTCCGTAACCCGCGTCTCGAATGGCGGCCTCGGGAAAATTCTCCTGGGGTGCCTTTAATTCCTGTAGGCAAACAACATCGGGGGCAGCCTCCCCGAGCCAGCGCAGCAGACTTGTCAGGCGCGCATTGATGCTGTTGACGTTGTACGTAACAATTCTCACGGCCCATTATTGTTGTTTCTTAACGCCTTTTGCAAAGGCGCATACCGCTTTTAAGGGACAGCGCTGACAAGCGGGGTTCGTGCGCTTGCAGAGTTCGCGGCCATGGCGGCTCAGCAGCAAGTAGCCGCGAATTCTTGCATCGAACGCGGCAGGCAGCGCATTTTGCATCTGTTGTGCGGCCGCGTAGGTGGCCGTGTAGTTGTCGCCCACAGACCCTTTAGTCACGCGAACCAGCACATGCGGACAGGCTGAGGGAACCGCTGCAACCGGTTCGATCAGCCCAAACAGCAGGATTCGATCGGCGCCTGGATTGCCGATGCCAGGGAAGGTTTTCAACAATTTGCGTGCCTGCGCTGCGGATAATCGCACGAGGCTCGAACGCAAATCACCGGCATGCTCTTCGATCACGCGCGTGGCGATCTCTTTGATCCGCTCCGACCGCAACGGCGGCACCAAGCCGCCCGCCGCCAACGCCGCGGCAAGCTTGGCGGGCGTGCTTGAGATGAGCCGCTTGGGTGCGGTGCCGATTTGGTCGATCAAGGCTTGCCACCCCTTCGCGCAGCGTTCTTCGCTCGGGGGATAGCCGCAGTGCCACCAAATCAGAAACTCATACGGGTCGGTGGGCGCCGTAGGATGCGGCGTTCCGTAAAAGGACTCGAGGGAGTCCAAAACTTGCGTGATTTGCGGTCTTGCCATGGCTGTTCCGCACCATCGCTGGCGCGCCATCGCGCGTACGCCGTCAGTGTAGCCTCAACTCCCCGGGACCGCCCAGACATCGCTGTGCTTGATGCGCTCGATGAGCGCTTGCGGGTCGAGCTTGCGATAGTCCGGCGGTACGAAGAACAGACTCGGCGGCTGCGATTCGATGCGGATGTTCTCGAGCGTAAGCGTTGAACCATCCGCCGCCTGCGACCTCACAGGAAAACCGAGAACGGATTCTATCCAACGCTGACTCGAGGTGTGCCCCGGCGAGAGCACCTGGTATTCGACGACAGGATGGTTGTCGATCATCGTCGACCTGATACGGGCGCACTGCCAGTCCGCAGCGGTGGCGCCGGCAAGGCTTGCCGCGGTCTGCCATTGCCGGCAAGGATCACGCGGATCTATCGGTACGAATATCTGCGTAAGCGGTGTCGATTGCTTGGCGTCCATGTACACGTGCTGTGCGGGACGCACAAAGAATGCGATTCCCGCGTCGCCATCTGTAATAAAGAAGCCGTCCGTCGCATCGACGCTGTCGGTGCGCGTTTTTTGGCCCGAGACATGCAGTTTCGCCGCCAAGCCGTTTGCGGCGCCGCCCGCATCGTGCCCGACAATGTCTGCGGAGAACTCCGGCGCAGATGGCGCTTGGGCTTGGGAACCCAAGGTCGGCAATAGCAGCAGTATCGCCAATTCCCATGGTTTGGAGTTACGCGGAGTTGGCATCATTTTTCCAAACAAGTGCCGGTCTGGCCTTGCGGCCAGACCGGCGTCGGTCTCAAGACTTGCGTCGCACGCCTTCCTCACTCAAGGAAAGGCTGCTTGACGCGATGATCAAAGTCGAACATGTCGAAAAGATCGGACAGCGCCGGCATGTTTCGCGGCACATACGGCTGGTCATCCCGCACCTTGGGATTGGGCAGATTATCGCGGCTGCGATCGGTCAACGGCCTGAGCTTCCAATTGCGCTCGATGAACTTCAGCAGCGATACGTGATCGGCGTAGCTGTGGTTCACCGCGCCGCCAGTCGAATATTCGGAGAGCGTCAGCAGCGGAATGCGCGGGCCATCGCCAAAGAAGTCGATCGGCTGAATGAAGCCTGAATCCCAGTAGCCGCCGGCTTCATCCCAGGTGATGAACACCACGGTCTCGGCCTTGAGCCGCGGATGGGCCTCGAGTGCATCAAGCACCTGCTGCACGTAGGCTTCAAACAAATCGATCTTCGAAGACTGCGGATGGCCATCGAGCAAACCATCGGGCTTGCCGAAGGAGACCGACGGCAAAGTGCCGTTCTTGATGTCCGCCAGCAGATCGACCGTATCCTTCATATGGGCCGTACGCTGCGCCGGGTCTCCCATGATCGAGGTGGCATATTGGAATGGATTGCAGATCTGACAGTACGCCACGCCGAGCGAGTGGGCAGGGTCGGCCAGCGCCGCCGCACCCAACGCCGTCGAGGAGTTTAGCGTTGCAGCCGTGCCGGCGGTGACGGCGTCGTTCGACAGTGCCACCGCGTCGTTGTAACCGCCGCCGAAGTACGCCCAGCTCACCTTTTTATCATTGAGCGCATCCCCGATCGTGCGCACCGAAGAGGGCGGGATCATGTTCTGCGTCGCGGGCGATGGAGCCCGAAAGCCGTTGGGATAGAAACCTGGGTTGGTGTTATCCAGCATGTAGTAGTGGGCTTCGGCGCAGTTTGGCTCCGCACGATACGGCAGATCTTCGAGGTAGCTCACAATGGGCGCAACACCGGGTTGCGAGAAGTCTGAGCAGTTCGAAAAATTGTTGTCGGCCGTATATTTGTTGGTCGTGCCGGCGGCCGGGTTTGGATTGGCGATCTGGTTCGCCGGGGGCGTGATCGGATTGCCGTTGCCGTCGCTCCAGAATCCGGCATCGCCGGTGCCGAGCATGAAGTGATTCGCACCCGTGCCGCCCTGGAAGGACTGGTGAAAATTGTCGCTCAGGCTGAATCGGTCGGCGAGCGTTTTCAGCAACGATGCCTGTTCCTGTTCCGCGTCATAAAAGCCCATCGAATTGCCGGCGCTGAAGTTCTTCTGGACCGCCGGAACCGCGGCGTCGTTGAGCGCGTAGGTCGCCATCACGAAGGGGAACAAGTCGTTCAGGCAACCGGCGGGGTTCGCCTTGGTCGCATTGGCGAGGCTGCAATCCGACTGCTGCCAGGCTTGATAGAACCGATGCGTCGTGTCGCCGGTGTAATCGTCATCGCTGATGTTCGGACCCTGCAGCACGAACGGCCCGTTGGGCAGCACGCCGGCGTTCGGCACGCGCGTGTCCAAACTGTCGGTCGCGAGGTTGCTGAATCCTGTCGTCAGAATCGTGTTCGTGTTAGGCGTGAAGTCCGGGCTCGGGTCGCCGGCGGCGGCCTGCGCCACAAAAGCCGGCGTGAAGGGCGGGCTTGATGTGCTTTGCGCCGACGGCGTGCCGTTGGTGTTCGGCTGCGGCATTTGGCCGCGGCTGCCATAGGGCGCCTTCGCGTGCTTTGGAGCGCCGATATAAAACTGCGGTTGGGCCGCGACTGAGAATTGCTGCGCGGCCGAGAAATGCGGACCTGGCGAACCGTCTTCATTGACGATGCCCTTGGAAAGTAGATTCGATATGCTCTGATGCTTGCCCCGCGGTTTGTAGACTCCGAAGGTGTGATCGGTGCCCCGATTCTCACCGATGAGAATGATGACGTGCTTGATTGGCGATTCCGTCTTTACGGCATCGGCGGCATCGTTGTCCTTTGATTTCTCGTCCGCAAAACCCGCCGTCGCGGCGAGCATTGAGAAGGACAGCACCGCACTTGCGCCCCATGCCAAGTGATTTCGTCCGTTAATTCGCATAATTCCTCCGTCCAGTTGAAACAAAAACCGAGGGCGGAAGGTATCGAATCACTGTCTCAATTGTATGACGCTAACGTGTCAGTTGCTCTCGTCTCCGCGTGACGATCACTGCGCGAACAGCGATGAAGGATCCGCGGCTTGCAGCGCGGCGGGCGCGGAAGCGAACGATAATTTTCGATAGTTCAAATATTCGCCGGCGGCCTCGCTGTAGTGACCCGCCGCGACGTCGGTTTGGATTCTTTGTAAAATTTTCATCAAGGTTGCGAGCGTGGCGCGCGCCAACGTGCGCTCTTGAGCGCCCACGGAATTGCCACCGCGAGGTTCGGGATAGTGATCGGCGAGATCTTGCAACAAATCACCCGCGGTTTGCGTTGCCAGTCCGACCACATCGACGTCATGGCGAGGAATCGCCATGTCGAGCACGCTCGCGAAACTGTTGATGTCGCCGAGCACATTGCCGCCGGTCAGATGATAGTCCGGGCGTACGCCGTCGCCGATTGCCGCGAGATAAGCGGCAAGGTCAGCGTGATCCTGGGCGTTGAGGCCAAGCTCGAACGCATGATCAAAATAATCGATCACCTGATCGTAGGTACTGAATCGGCCGTCGTGAAAGTAGGGCGCGCTAAAATCCGCATTCAGCAAGGTCGGGGTCTTGAACAGGCCGCCCGAACCGATGTCGTGCTGTAGATGATCGACGAACGCTGCAGACGGCGTATGGCAGGCGGCGCAACTCAAGGCGGGAGCATGGGGAAAAGGCTTCACGAACAGCGCTTCGCCGCGCTGCTGCTGCAGCGTCGCGCTTGGGCCCAGGCGGCCCAGCTTGTCGAGGTTGGGGTTAGGCAGAAAATCGATATCTTCAATGTACGCGACGATGGCATCGAGAATCTGCGCCGAAGGTTCGGCGCCTGCGAACTCATTGACGACGACGTTGCGAACGAAATCGCGCAACGACGCGCTGCGCCCGTCATGACCATAAGGTCCCAAGTACCTCGCGCCGCGCAAACTCGGGATGGTCACCGGATCGAGCACGCCGTTGTCGGTCTTCGGATTGAAGAATGCATTTGTCGTGTCGAAGGTACCCGGCCGCGCCGAGAGGCCAGGGATGAAGAGCTTGGGGTTCGATGCACCGTTGACATGGCAGGTGGCGCAGCTCATGCGCGCCTTGCGCGCGGCCTCTCCCAAGGTGTAAGGGGAGTTGAAGGCGAGATTGCCCAAATTCGACATGTAGGACCGGCGGCCGCGGATCGATTCGGAATGGAAAATCTCGCGCGGGTTGGTGACCGAGTCCTCGTCAAGCTCGGAGCCGATCGGCAGCCCGGTCTGTTCGCTGACCAAAGTCGGCGAGGCGTGGGTTCCTACGCTGAATGAAAGCGCGGTCCCCGTGATGAAAGCCGCGCACCATGGGGAAAAACTGGTTCTGTTCAAACTCCTGCCTCCGACGTTGTCGATGAGGCACGTGTTTAACACGCGAGCATGTAGCAATTATTAAAGCGGCAACGCAGGCACGAAGCCGGCTCAGATCCTAAGATCCGAGCCGGCGTTGAATCACACTTCGATCAAGGTTTAAGGTTTCTGCGCGGCCAGCATCGCCTTCGCATTAGCCTTGGCGAGGTCATACTTGGCATCCGCTTGATCCTTGCAGGCCTTCTGCGCATCTCCCGACAGGGCGTCGCATTTTTGGATCGCGACCTTATGATCCCCGTCAGCTTGCGCCATGGCCACATCGTAGGCACCCTTGGCACTCGCGTTGTTGAGGTCATTTGCCTTATCGTCGACTTTCGCTGCGGCCTTGTTTTCATCCTTGGCAGCGTCTTGTTTCGCGTCCGCGACCTCAGAGGCCCGTTTCTCTTGGGCCGATGCGACATCTTTTGAGACCGCGTCCGGTGATTTGGCATTGTCGCACCCGACCATGATCGTCGCTGTC
>DASYIN010000146.1:0-34396 GCA_035997505.1 Steroidobacteraceae bacterium
GAGCTCGCCTTGCGCGAATGCGTCGGATTGGAGCCGCGCCGCGCCGATGCGCACGACAGCCTGGCGCAACTCGTGTGGATGCGCACCGGCAATATCGGCGAGGCGACGCGGGTTCTCGATCAGGCACTCGAAAAATACGAGCATGACGATGCACTGTGGGCTACCAAAGCGGCCCTGCTGCAGGGCGCTGGTGACGCGCGCAGCGCTTATGCGTGCCTCGCCAAACGCGCCGCACGACCACAACCCCCGCCGGCGTTGCTGATCCGCGCAGGCCTGGCGGCGCTGGAGTTTGAGCCTGGCGCCGCCCTAGGACTTGCAGAACAGGCCATGCTAGCGCAGCCCAACAACCCGACAGCTCGCAAACTCCTTTGCGCCGCGTACCTGGGGGTAGGGGAGGGAGTTGCAGCCATGACGGAGTGCGCAACCCTCCTGCAGGCTACGCCCGACGATCAGTACCTCATCGCCATGCAAACCACTGCGCTGCGGCTAATGAACGATCCCCGTTACGACGCGCTCTGCGACTACGACAAAATGGTGCTGTCGCAGCCCCTCGAGACGCCTCCGGGGTGGTCTGATCTTTCCAGCTTCCTGACGGAAGTCACCGCGCGCTTGAACGCCCTTCACAATCCGCACGGCCATCGACTTCTCTACCAATCGTTGCGCCTCGGCACCGAAACTACTCAAGATCTCTCGCGCAGTCAGGATCCCGTCATTCAGGCGCTGTTTCATGCCTTTGCCGCACCGATCGCGCGCTACCGTGATCAAATCGGCCAAGGGGAAGATCCCCTGCGGCGTCGCAATCGGGGCGCTTCACGATTCAACGGCAGTTGGTCGGTGCGTCTGCACAGCGCCGGCTATCACACGAGCCATGTGCATCCTCGGGGATGGATATCCTCGGCCTGCTATATTCAGCTGCCCGATAGCATGAGGGCGGGACGCACGTCCGAAGGGATCCTCAGTTTTGGCGCACCAGGGATGGTCACGACTCCCTCTCTGGACCCTGAGTTGTCGGTTCGACCCGAACTTGGCCAGCTAGTGCTGTTCCCGTCGTATTTCTGGCATGGCACGCTGCCATTTCATAGCGAACAACCGCGACTCACCGTGGCATTCGACGTCGTGCCCGATAGCGGTACGCGCACGTATTGATTTGTTCCAAATCTCCCCTCGCGTCGTCGCGAGGGGAGATAACTTCAGAACAATAACTTTTAGAACTTGTACTTGAGTTGAATGTTGCCTTCGCGGCCGACGATCGAGCGCCCGAATCCAACATTGTTTTGCACGGCGTTACCACCGACCCGGGCATTACCCTCGGTCAAACCAATTTGGTTGGTGAGGTTTGAGCCGAGGAGCCGGAGCTCCCAATTGTCGCCGATATTGGCGACAATGCCGGCACCGATGTCGTAGTAGCTGCCCAAAGGATTCAAGCCCGTCTGATCCTGGTAGTGTTGACCAATGTGCTCGTAAGTCATGAACTCGGTCAAAGAACCCCAACCGAAGGTCTGGATGTCCTGCGGCGTGACGCGGATTTGGAGTTTAGGCAAACGAGCGAGCTGTACGCCATTAATGGTGCCGCATTGCACGACCTTGTTGATATCCGTGAAGATGAAGCAGCCGACGAAGTCTTTGTAGTGGGCTCTTTCGTAGTTGGCATTCACCGATATGCTGAAGTCCCTGATGGGTTGTATGTCGCTGTCCGCACCCGGATTCACGCTGCCGACAAGGCGTAGTCCGAGAGATGTCGAGCCATAGGTGGACTTCGGGCCAATGGGCACATTCTGTATGTTGACGGGCTGATACAACAACCCCTTGAACTCCTTGTCATAAACCGCGAGGTCGATATAGGTATAGCGATTCTGAATCTTGAATCCGCCTTCGTAATTTCGCACGGTGCTAAGAGGCGGATTCCCGGTGCAGCCGCCTGAGCCGTTAATGACCTGGCAACGGATATCGTCGAAGTTATCGAAGCGCACGCCATTATTGACGCGCACGTACGCGCTCATATGGTCGGTGAACTCATAGTTTGCGCCCACAGAGAACGTCGGCATGGTGTTTTGTGCACTCGCGTGCGAGTACGTACCGTCGGGCAAAGTGACTGCGTTGTCCCACAGATCGAATACAGATCCCATCTGTTTGTTGGCTAGATTGGTTGTCTGTTGTTTCAGGTCGATATGTTCGAGACGAGCGTTGGCATCGAACAGCCAATTGTTGATTTTCCATGAGTCGGAAAGATAGCCGGCTATGTTGGTGGCTCGGCCCTGCTCGAGGATGTTGTAGCCTCCATTGGCGATCACGCCTTGAGAGCTGGTCACGTTGTAGATGTTCCCGCCTGCGACGCCTTGCAATAGGATCGGGCTCGCATTCGGCACATTGTTCATTAGAACATTGGAGCCCAACGACCAGGAATCGTTGTCTGTGTAATGCGCTACATACGCTCCAGCCGTCAATGTATTGCCGTTGCCGAAGTCCATCGACAAGCGGAATTCATCGGTGACATTCACGATTTTTTTGCGTATGAACCACACTTGCTCGGTAATCACGCTCTGACCGGGATCGACCACCGCACCATTCGCGTAGTGCGCCTGGACAGCGGCGTTGGGCAGAGCCGCCGGCAGAGTTAGTGCAGCGATGTAGCTCGACAAGGTTTGCGGATTGCCGTTGTTGACCAGCGCCTGCGTATTGAGGTATCCGCCATCGAACAGGAAGGTATTGCTGATCGACCATCCGTTTCCAAATTTCAAATTGAGATTTGAGCCGAAATACTGCAGTGAGGCGCCGCGGCCATTGCTGATATCGTCATTTAGAAAACTGCCTGACGGGGACTGAATCTGGAAATTTTGCAGTTGCTTGCTGTTGTAAGTGTTGTTGAGCTGATTGAAGCCGGGATAGGGTTCAGCTTTCCCGTTGGAAACGATGTAAGGAAAATCGGCGACCCACAGATTTTTATCCTGCAGGACTCGATACCAAAACATAATCGAGCCGCCGTCCAAATCATGCTTCAAGGTTCCCGTCAGCTGCCCGCCGATATCCGCCGGATATTGCGGATCGCGCACGCCGTCGGATACCCGGTAAAAGCCGCCGATGCTGCCGTACCACCCGTCGATGATTTTGCCGCTGTAGAAGGCATCCACACGTTCGGACCCTTCAGATCCATAGGTGACGCCAAGCGAGCCTGTGGTTTTGTCCGAACCGGTCCGCAAGATGAAGTTCGCCGAAGCACCCACCTGTCCTGAGCTAAAAATTGCGCTGGGCCCGCCCTGGACAATTTCAATGCGCTCGACAGTGTCGTCCATACGCACCAAGGAGCTGGAATCCAAAAAGGACAAGGACGCGTCACCGTAGAGGGGCGAACCGTTGATCATGGTCGTAAAATACGGGGAATCGCCGCCGCCGTTCGGAAAGCCGGCCACGTCAATGTTGGCGCCTGTTTGACCGCCGGATGCTTCCGGCCAAATTCCTGGCGACTGCTTAAAGATTTCGGCCGCGCTCCCGGGGTTCGCGTTTGCAATTTGATCGAGGGACAGCGAAACGATGTTGTAGCTGGCGTCCAGCTTCTTGACACCCTGGGCTGAAGCTGTGACGACAATTTCGTCGAGCGAGTTGGCAGGGGGCGCAGCGGTAGTCTGTTCGTCAGCCGCGTAGGCGCTGCCGCCGCAGTACAGAATGCCGGCGACCGCGACAGCCAGGGCACTGACGCCCAGACCGCGGACGCTGACGCCCCGTGCGATGGCGCGCGTATCGGGCAATCCCAGAGCGGGCCAGGTGGCTGGGCCCAAACGGACCGAGCTCGACACAGAGCGTTGTTGTTTGTTGCGTTTTTGACTCATGAAACATTCCCCCCGAAAGTAAACCAATTAATCAAGCGAGCGTCTCGGCAGCCTTAAAGAGGGCTGACGTGACGGTGCGAAAACGTATTGAAAACCCGCATTCCCCCCACCCCGTGACCGCGTCATAGATCGCGGTGTTTATTGCATGTAGGAAGGTCGCCGGGCAAGATCGACTAAACAGTGCGGGCTGCTTGAGCAGTCTTATCTTCGTCGGTCAGTAAGCTTCCGACCAACGCTTGCCGGGTCCATCCACGCCATCGAATCTAATTGGTATTGTGTTCAATAGCAACACTTGCGGCGAAATAGCCACAAGTAGGACAAACAGGCTAAGGCGGGGGGATGGCTAGATAGACGGTGCTCCAGAGCTGCGCTGCATTGGACTCGTCTGCATCCGCGGCACTGGCGCCGAAGGGTGCAATCGCGTAGTGCCCGTCGGCAAAACTCCAGGACCAGAGTTCGGAGTTTCGCATGCTGTGACCTGCGTTGATGGCACTCCACAGCTGCTTCTGGGCCGAGCGCAGATGGGCCTTGAGCGGCGGCGAAAGATCATCACGTTGCAGCTGTCGCTGTAGCCCCGCGGCGAACACTGCCTGCTGCCAGGACCAGACCACGGTGCCGTGATAAGCGCTGCGGTTGAGCCGCGCCTGAATCGCAGGCGTCGTATAGACAGGATTGGCGACAACGATCCCCACGGACGTGATGAGGCCGGCTGGGAAAGGCCGCATCAGGGCGGTGAGCGATCGATCAAGCGTTGCCGGCGCAGGTCGCCCAAACAGCAGTTCGAAGCCCTCGTCCGAGTGAACAATGGCAATGGGCTTGTCATCCGCGGTCAAGGACAGGGCGTGAAATGACACGGGGGAACTGTCCACCGAACCCAGCGCGGTTGCGTCGGCCACGTGCAGGGCCGCGGCATATTCAGAAATCTTTTGTCGGGCCGTCGCGTTCGGCACACTCACATCGAACAGAGGTCCCGCCTGGCTGCGCCAGGTGCGCGCCATGGTGGCGGCGCGCCCGAACAATGCACGGTCTGCCGCTTCTAAATAGGAATCGAGCAAGCCGCTGGTGAAAAACCCCGCCGCGGCTTCGAGCGCCGCAGGCACGAACACCGCATTGACATCGTAGGGGATACGGCCGCCGCCCAACCCGTCGTTGCTGTCGCGCCATTCACCGGCATCGAAGCCCTGTTTCAGCGCGATCAGATTGGGCGCCCGCGGATCATCCGCAAACTTGAGCGCTGCGTGAAGCACGAACCTGAGATTGGCGACCAGGTCGGCACCCATGGCTTGCGGTTTGTCGCGGCGATCATCCATGCGCTTCAGGAACGCCGCGGCCTGCGTTCGGCCGCGCTCATCATTGAGCAGCCATTGAGCGGCCACGGGCGCCAGCATGAAGCTTCCATCGATCATGTTGTAGTTGAATGTCGGCGCATCGGACTTCTCGCCGTTGGCGCGCAGATGATCGAGAATGGCGAATTCACCGATATCCTCTTCATGAGCCACTTCGCCCTGAGCCGATAATCGGGTCAACACCGCGCCCAATCCCGCATCCACCGCCTCGGGAGCGAGGGCCGGCATCAACAGGCGCAACGACATCAAGGTGTCGCGGCCGAAGTAGGTGTTAAAGCGCCAGGAGCCGGCAAGGAATTTTTCCTTGTAGCTCAAGAAAGTCAGCACGTTACGCGCTGCGGGGTCGTTTCGGGCGCGGTCGGTGAGCAAGCGTTTTTCGGGAAGCGGCGTCAGCGGCGTCTCGCCGCTCACTGCGGTGATCTTTAAAGTGATGCCGCCTTTCGCAGCCGTGAAATGGTCGGCACGCAAGGTCCCTGCGGTGACCTCGATGCTGAGGCGATAGCCGGCCGCGCCGTCGAGACGGTCACGTGCCCACGTAATCGTCGAGCCCTGAATCGTCGCGTGGGCGGCGACCTCGGCAGGAAAAGTGCCCAGCGCTTGATAATCTCGCAGGACGCGCACGCTGGACAAGACGGCCTGCTTGACGATGAGGTCCGACACCCCGGTCACACTCACCTCGGCTTTCATGCCGTACAGCGGGCGTCCCTTCGCGTCTCGGTCGATGAGCGGCTGCGGCCGTCCGCGCAGCGTCCAAGTCAGCGGCGAGCCGCCGTGCGCAAACCACAGGCCCACGCCGCTGTTGCCCGCGGGAAAGGCAACCAATATGCGAGGGTCGAGGCCTGAGCGCAGCAGCAGATGCGCGGCCACCGGACCTTCTCTGAGAAAGCTGTTGAGATTCGGGCCTTCCTCGACATCGAAAGACAGCCGCTCCTGAGGAGCGGCATCGCCGACAACGGGGCCCGCCGTGACGAGCAGGCCGACACCCATCAGCAGTGCGCGATGCAAAACGGATTGCATGGTCAGGAGATTTCCTCGAAAAGAATCAGCTCAGAGGATAACGGCAAAGGCAGCGCGACGTCGACGCCCCCCTGCATCAGCGTTTGTCCGCTCAACACCTGGGTTGAAGCGTGATCTTGGAAGCGAACTCGGTAACGGCGGCTCTGATCGAGCCCGAGCAGGCGAAATCGATGCATGGCCTGATCTGCGCTGCCGCGAAAAGCGTACAGCACGCCGCGCCGCAGTTTGGCGGAATAATATTCGATGCCGTCCCAATGCACCCCGTCCGGTCGGGGCGCGACATGATACAGGTCCGCTTCGCGGATCAGCGGTCGCAATGCGCTCTTGTAGAGTGCGAATTCCTGGCGCGCCGTGCTGCGCTGCTCTGCCGTCCATTGGCTTGCGTCAAGCATCAGCGAAAACCATCCCAACAAGCCGCTGCGCAGTGCGTAGCGGAAATTTTCGATGCGCGCCGCAGGAAATTTCGCCACGTAGCTCTCCAGCATCGCCGACGGCAACACGTAACTGGCGTCATAGAAGGCACGGCGGTTGGACAGGGGATCATAGGTGTCCGTGATGGAGAAGTAGTCGCCGTGCGCGGCACTTCCAAAATCCACCATCCGGCCGCCGTCATTGCACACCTCCAACAGCAGGGCCGGATGGCGTGTCCGCAGCTCTTGGTAAATCTCGTAGTAAGCCTGGGTGGCGTGATAGCTCACATCGGTGGAATTCGAGCCGTCGACCCAGACAAAGCCCGAGTCCTCGAAGGTGCGCAGCGTCGCGGGCTCCGGCGGTGCCGCGAGGTGATCGACGCGCGAACTGCCCTGCGCCACCAAGTAACCGTCATGTTCCAGCATATCGAGGTGATAGTCGCTGACAACCCGTTCCAGTTCATGCGCGGCCCATGCCTTTGCGCCTGACGCGCCCAAATCGACGGTGATCCCCTTGAACGGCTCGGTGTGCCGCCAGCCGGCCGGGGGATCGGCAATCAACCAATCCCGCGTGGCGGGATCGTAGACATTGAGGGCGCCCGGCTCGCGCGAGGTGCCTGCCTGAGTCCAATCGATCCACAATCCAAACTTGAGACCGTGGCCGTGCGCAAAGTCCGCAATGCTCGCAATG
Organism: Steroidobacteraceae bacterium; assembly: GCA_035997505.1. Taxonomy (GTDB): domain Bacteria; phylum Pseudomonadota; class Gammaproteobacteria; order Steroidobacterales; family Steroidobacteraceae; genus Bog-1198. Next base: position 7,289 of record DASYIN010000146.1, read on the forward strand.
CCATGCGGAAATTTCTTCGGGTCAGGTTGCCAGTCGCCGACATCGCGAAACCAACCCGCATCCAAATGAAACATCTCCAAACCCAGCTGCGCCGATTCGCTGATCATGCGCTGCGCGAGTTCCTCATCCACCGCCATGCCGCTGCCCCAGCTATTGTTGACCAGCAGGGGATAGGACGGGTCCCGTATGGTGGATGGATTGTTCAGCACCTCGCGCACCCAACGCCGCACGATATTGCCGGCGCCATCCGCGCCGCCCTCGAATGAGCCGATGAACACGGTTGGCGCTTCGAATGTGCCGCCGGCCGTTACGCGGGTTTTATAGGGACCTGGTACAGGGTTGAGACCGGCTTCGCCTCGCAGCGATGTGCCGCGACGCTGCAGGCTGATCCGCGTTCGTCCGCTGAATTCGATGCCGGCATACCACCCACGTTGGGGATAGCCCGCTTCTTCGACCAGCACATAGGGGATCATCTCGCGCGCTTGGCGCGCAATGGGTCGTGCATAAGTGCTCGACGTGCCCTCCCAGGAATCGCCGTCGCGCAGCGCATCGAGATGCGTTCCCTCCGCCGAGGGGATATCGGCGCCTTTTTCGACCCAAAAGCGCTGCAGCGCGCTGCCGGCGTCGATCTCCCAATCCACTTGCAGGCTGGATAGCAGGGGCAACCAGACGGTCTCGCTGCCTAAGTTTTGGATCGAGACGGTGTGCTCGAGCGGACCGAAACCTGAGCGCGCGCGCCAGCGCCACGACAGTTTCAAACGGGGTGAATCCGTGGCGTACACCACCTCGATATTTCTCGGATCGAAACGGCTCGCTGAGCGGTCCAAGCGCCACACCAGCGGCTGCTGGGCACCGTGAATTTCGACCTCGGCGGGCGGCGTCTCGGCGCCGCGGTTGCGCCAGGTCGCACCGTGGCCTGTGAGCTTGGCTAACCGTGCGGCATGTTCTCCGGCTTCGATGCTGATCGATGTGTCCGCCGTGGCCAGCGATCCTTGCTGAATTGAATCTGCCGCGTAAGCGGCGTGCGCTGCGAGGCTGATGAGTGCCGCCCAGCAACAAAGCAGAGCGGAGGGTCCGGTCAGGATGGCAGTACCGATTGATAGACGCTGTAGCTTTCCGAATCAATGTCGAGAAAGGGTTTCAGCGTGACAGGTTCGCCCGCGGTCTTCACCTGCCAATCTTGCCGGCTATGGGGGTTGCGCTGTGCGGCCAGCAGACTCGTGCGCGCAACGCCTGCGCTTGCGGCGTCGGCTTCCAGGATGCGCATGAGCACCAGGGGACCGGCCAGCAGGGCCACGGTGTCCGGCTGCGCCGCTTCGATGCTCTCCAAACGCTGCGTGAGCGGCAATTCGAGCTCGATCCGGTCTCCCGGGCGCCACTCGCGAAGGATCGCGGCGAACTGCCCGGATGGCAGCGACTGTCGTTCCCGACCGTTGATTTGCAGGCTGGCACCCTGCGCCCACTCAGGGATGCGCAGGTTGATCGTGAACGCCTCGGTGCGCGGCAGCTGTAGCGTCATGCTGACGCTTGAAGTATAGGGATACTCGGTCTCGATCGATAACCCGCAGCGCTGGCTATTCTGCGTCCAGCTGATCTGGGCCGGCACATAGAGATTCACATAGATGCCCTGCGAATCGGTAAAGCAGGTGCTGATTGCGTAGTCGGCCGCCACCAGCGGCAGCGTGCCGGAGCAACACGGCCATCGGTCTGGGTGAAAGGTTTTCCTGGCTTGGCGGGTGTAATCCGAATAATAGAAGGCGCGGCCATCCGGTTGGATGGGAGTCGCGCCGAGCACGGTGTTGTAAAGCACACGTTCCATGCTGTCGCCGTAACGCGAGTCGCGCGTGATGCGCAGCAGATAGCGCGTGAGCTTGAAGTGGGCGTAGGCGCCGCAGGGCGTTTCGAAGCTCTTGTGCTGATCGGCAAGGCTGGCGCCCAGTGCGCCGCTCCCGGGGATCACAAAGTGCTCATCCGGTCCCCAGCCCCCGGTGGCGAAACTCTGCGCCGCGACCATCGCGAAACCCTGTTGCGCTGCCGCCAGGTACACGGGTTTGCCGAGCGATAGATGGGCTCGTGCCGCCGAACTCAAGGCATTGACGTGGCTGTAGGCATGTTTTCCGGGCAGCGCATTATCGCCGCGCGCCAGTGCTGCGAAGAATTCGTCATAGAGAAAGCGCCGGCCGAGTTGCAGATGAATCTGTTCGCCGGTCATCTGCCACGCCTGAAATTGATTTTCCGGCAGCGTGTAACTCTCGTCCCAGGCGTGCTGACTGAAGTCTTCGCCGGGTTGCGCATGCTCGTTGCGCGGCATGGCGCGCGGCGGCAAATACGGTACGGCGGCTCGAGTGGTGCGTGCGAGTGTTGCGAGCGCCGTCTCATCGCCCGCGAGTTGTCGGGCATCGAGCAAACCGCCGACGAGCTTATCGTAGGTGTAGGCGGGAAAGCGGTTGCGGCGATAGAAACTGCGGGGCGCATCGATGGTCGCCGCGTAGCCTCGCACCAAGCGCTGCACTTTGGCGCGCGTCGCGGCGTCGCCGGTGATGGCGTAATAACGCGCCAGTGCACTCATCCATTGCCCAAAGGTGGCGCCGGGTGCGAAGGCGTAGGTGTCGTACCAGCCGCCAAGCTCCTGGCCGGGCGCGCGCAGTCCTGCGCGGACGCGGAAGGGCCGCAGCAACGCATCCTCGTCCAATCCCAAAACCAAGCGGTGATTCTCGCGGGCTTGACGTTCGAGAGGCCCGGCGGCGAATTGCACCTGGCCGTAGGCTAACTCCGAGAGGGGAGAGGCCGTCGCGTCCGCAACTGCGCCCGCTGCAAAGACAGCCTGCCGCCAGCCTACGGCAGCGAGCACGCCGAGGCTAAGAAAATCGCGCCTGCCGCGGTTAAAGCTGTCCGACATGACTGTGTTGCTCCGGCTCTCGTGTTGAGCAGGATGCGGCTGGCGAGACGTGGACGCAAGATGCTTGATCGACACAAGGTCCGCTTCGGCATCTAATACGCAGCCTATGCCGCGCAATCGGGAGTTGGCGATGAAGCATCCTGCTTTCAAATTCTTTTTCGTGCCGCTGCTCTTGGCCGCGTCGTCGATGCCGACGTTCGCCGCCGGCGACGACACCTTTAGTCTTGGCGCGACCGCCGACGATTTCGGCAACTACTTCCCGAGCTATCTGGCCAACGGCTATTTTTCGACGATGACCGCACCGCGCGGTACCGAGGGCAATCTCGCCTACATGGTCGCGTTCATGGACTATGCCAAAGATGACGAATCACGTCCCGCGGCCATTCCGGGTTGGAGCGAGATCGACTACTCGACCGGCGACTCCGTCGCCGGTCATTTCTGGATGAATCAGGTTCCGGTGATTCCGGCTTTGTTTAACGATTACCGTCAGACGCTCAACATGAAAGAGGCGACGTTGACGACGAGCTATCGCTACGTCGATCACCGTCGAAGCACGGCCGTCAAGGTCACCACGTTCGTCAGTCAGGCATCGCCGCATCTGGCCGCCACGCAAATTTCACTGACTCCAGACTTTGACGGAACCGTGGAACTGTCCTTCGCGCTGAATCTTTGGGCGCCGCATCAGCCGCGCCTGCCGCTGGCGAAATTGACGGGCGAGCAAATGCAGGAGGCGGTCGCGGCGAACAATCTGCAGCTCGTGGCGATTCCGCCCGCGACTCCTGACCGCGCCGCCGTTTGGTATCACGGCGACACGCACGTGCTCGCGGCGAACGGCGACGTCAAGAACTTGACCCTGACGCTCGATGGCCGCGCGGAACAGGGCCTCGCGATGGCCGAGGCCGCCGCAATTCAGCTGCCGGACGGCGTTGCACTCGCTGACATCGTGCTCTACAAGAGCCAGTATCGACTGGCCTTGGATTTGAAGATCAAGGTCCAAAAAGACAGGACCTACACATTCACAAAATTCGTCGCGGCCTCGCGCGAGGGCTGGGGCGGAGATGCGCAGGCGGATGTTGCGCTGGCCACCGCTGCGCGCAACGCGGGTTTCGATGCGCTTCTGGATCAGCACCGGGCAGCCTGGCGTGAACTGTGGCGCGCTGACATTGCTATCGAGGGCGATGTGCAGGCTCAAACCGTGGTGCACTCCGACCTGTATTATTTGCTAGCCACCTCAACGGCCGACACGCGCTGGCCCATGGGCGCCTGCGGGCTGACGCCCGGCTATACCGGCCACGCATTCTGGGACAGCGATACGTGGATTTTTCCGGCGCTTCTGTTGCTGCACCCCGAGAGGGCCAAATCTTTGGCAGTGTTCCGAGCTTACACGCTGCCGGCAGCGCAGGCCCGCGCGAAAGGGAGCGGGCTCAAGGGAGCGATGTATCCCTGGGAGGCCGACCCTGAGAACGGCACCGAACAGATTCCCTACTTTGCGCACGTGCTCAGTGAGCGTGAAATCCACGTCAACGCGGATGTCGCGATCGCGCAGTGGCAATACTGGCTGGCAACGCACGATCGTGAATGGCTGAAGCACAGCGGCTGGCCGGTCATTCGCAATGTCGCGGACTTCTGGGCGAGCCGCTCGACATGGAATGCGCAGCAGCGGCGTTATGAGATCCTGCACGTGACTTCCGTGGCCGAGAGCTACAACGATGTGCCGAACGACACGTTTACCAATGTGTCTGCTCAGAAAGCCTTGAACATCGCCGCGATGGCGGCGGCGCTCGTCGGCGAGCGCCCAGACCCCCATTGGGCTGAAGTTGCTGCGAAACTGTACATCCCGTTTTCCCAAGCGGAGCAACGGCATCTGGATTTCGATGCCAGTGTGCCGCGCGAGCCCTTGGAGGGAAGCACGCTCGGACTGCTGTCGTACCCGTCGCTCGACTTGCAGATGTCCGACAAAATTCGCCGCAATGACTATGACTACACCATGATCTCGGTGAAACAAGGTCACCACGAACCGCACGGCATGGGCATGGCGCCGGCCTCGATCGCCGCCGCCGCCGCGGGCGATACGACCTCGGCGGTCGCCTGGCTGCAACGCAACTTCACCAGCGGCTTGATCAAGCCGCCGTTCAATGTGCGCACGGAAACGGCGACCAATAACAGCGGCTACTTCATCACGGCTTCCGGCGGCTTTCTGCAGAATCTACTGTATGGATTCAGCGGCCTTCGGGTTGCGGAGAAAGGCCTGGTCGAGGCCTATTCGCCGGTCCTGCCGGCGGAGTGGAAATCGATGACCCTGAAGGATGTCAGCATCCGCGGAGAACGCTACGACATCATCATCGACCGCGATGCGGGTGGACATGTCAGGCTCACACGCAAGGCGCTGCGCTCACAGCCTTAGGATTGCATGTTCCATCCGGCGCGGTACTCGCGGGTCAGGTACTGATTGGCGTCGGCGAAATTGGTGACCAGTCCGCTGTCGCCGTCGTACAGGATCTTCTTGCCCTGTCCGGCGCGCAGCGCGACCAACCCTAGCAGCATGGTTTCGGTGAGCTGCGCCGCATACTCAAAGGGAGAACTCGCCTTGGCTTCGCCGCGAATGGCCTTGGTCCAGTTGTGTTCGTGGGTCCACTCAATTCGCGGCATGCTCCTGGGCACCGCCGCGGCAGCCTCGCCCAGTGATTGCGGATACAGCCGTGGATTCGAACCGTAGGTATCGTGCAGGAGGATGCCTTTCTCGCCGAGGAATATCACGCCGCCTTCGCTCTTGAGCGTCACGTCGTCCGGTAGCACGTCGGGGCGGGGCGGATAGATGCCGCCGTCGAACCAGGAGAGTTTCACCGGCGGCTGCGTGCCACGCGCGGCGAATTGATAATGCACGCAGGTCGAAATCGGATACGACACGGGTGTGCGCGGCGCGCGTCCCGGTGGGGCCGCCGCGACAGCCGGATCGGTCGGCGGGAGGGGCATGGTGCCCCATTGAGTCGACGTGGCCTCGATACTCGTTGGGTACGTAAGTCCCAGTGCCCAGAAGGGATGATCGATGAGGTGCGCTCCCATATCGCCCAGCGCACCGCAGCCAAAGGCCAGCCAACCGCGCCAATTGAACGGGTGATAGACCGGATGATAGGGAACATTCTCAGCGATCGGCCCCAGGTACAGGTCCCAGTTGAGTCCAGGGGGCGGTGCGCCGCCGCCGCCCATGGCGGAGGCCAGGACATCCTGCAAATAGCGATATGTCCAAGGATTGCCGAAACCGCCCGGCGCTTCGACCGGCGGCACGCTGGTCGGCCGCGCCAATCCTTGCGGCCAATAGACGACGGGCCGGTTGGTCCAGACGTGCACCTCGTGCACTGCGCCGATGACGCCGGCGCCGATCCACTCGTTGACGAGGCGTGCACCCTCGCTGGAATGTCCCTGGTTGCCCATTTGGGTCACGAGCTTGGGATTCTTGAGTGCGAGCTCGCGCAGCATGCGTGCCTCATGCACCGTGGCGGTCAACGGCTTCTGCACATAGACGTGTTTACCGGCCTCCATCGCCGCTTTGGCGGCCGCTGCGTGCACGTGATCGGCGCTCGCAACGAGCACTGCGTCGATATTTTTTTCCTTCGCCAGCATTTCGCGAAAATCGGTATAGCGCTTCGCCTTGTCGAATTGCTCCTTGAGCTTTAAGCCCTCGGGCCGGGGTTGGTTTTGCGCATCGGTCAAAAGTCGCGCGACACAGCGCTCGCTGTAGGCCAAATCGACATCGCAGACCACGCCAATGTGGTCGGTCTGCGCCAGCACCTGCGCGTTTTGCGATCCCATCGAACCGAATCCGACGACGGCGATGTTCACCGTGTCGCTCGGAGCGCGCTTGCCGCGCCCCAGTACACGGCTGGGCAGGATCAATGGCGCGCTGGCGGCGACCATCGCGCCGAGCGAGACTTTGCCCGCACCTGCGACGAATTCTCGGCGCGTGAGATCTTTTGGCTTCGACATGGCGGCTCCTTCGTCAAAACGGGTGGGTTGCCCGCATTCTGGTGCAAACCTTCAAGGCAGGGAAGGGCGCAAATCCTAAAATGCTAGGATACGGTCGGCTTGGGCATGGGGGCAGATCATGAAAAGCGGTTCTCGATGGATGTGCTGCGCGCTGGCAGGCGCCGCATTGAGTGTCATGGGGCTTTGCGCCGTAGCAGCACAGCCGCAACGCGCAGCTGTAGCCGCAGCTCCACAGACGCCGCAGGTCATGTTCAAGGATCTGTTCATAGCGGTCCAGAGCGCGCGAATTTTTCCGGATAGCAAGACCTTTGCGGATGCCGTGCCAAAGTCCTCGCCATCGGCAATCTTGGCGCGCTACCACGCGGCAAAAAAACCGATGTCGAAAGAAGCCTTGAGCGAATTCGTCGCCGAAAACTTTTTGGTGCCGTCGCAGGCAACCGGCCCGAAAGTGTCGGCGGAGCCGGTGGGCATCGGCCGCCACATCGATACGCTATGGGACCAGCTCACACGGACCAGCACGACCGCGCCACTCTACTCTTCGCTCCTGCCGTTGCCCGAACCTTACGTAGTGCCCGGCGGTCGATTTCGCGAGATGTACTACTGGGATTCCTACTTCACGATGCTGGGATTGGCGGAGAGTGGGCGCAACGACTTGCTCGAGCACATGGTGCGTGACTTCGCCTCGCTGATCGACACCTATGGCCATGTCCCGAACGGCACGCGCAACTACTATTTGAGCCGATCACAGCCGCCGTTTTACTTCGCGATGGTGGGACTCCTGAATGCCGAGGATCCCGCAATTGCCTACCAGCGCTATTTGCCGCAACTGCGCCGTGAGTACGCCTTCTGGATGGAGGGCGAGAAAGGACTCAGGCCCGGCGCTGCACATCGGCGAGTCGTCGCCATGGCCGATGGGTCGAAATTGAACCGCCATTGGGACGACTCCGACACGCCGCGTGACGAATCCTATCGAGAGGACATCGAATTGGCGAAATCCAGCGGCCGCATTCCAAAGCAGGTGTATCGCGACGTGCGCGCGGCGGCGGAAAGCGGCTGGGACTTTGGATCGCGCTGGTTCGCGGACGGGCACAGTCTGGCCACGATCAATACCACGCAAATCATTCCCATCGATCTTAATAGCCTGTTGTTCGGTCTTGAAGAAGCCATCCGTATGGGTTGTGAGCGCGCGCACGAGCCGGCCTGCGCATCCGAGTTCGCGCATCGATCGGCCGCCCGACGCGAGTCGGTCAATCGCTATCTGTGGGATGCGGCGGGCGGCGTCTACCGCGATTACAACTGGGTGAATCAGGCGCAGGTGATGCGAATCTCGGCCGCGACTCTCTATCCGCTGTTCACCGCGATGGCGACGGACGCTCAGGCGGCGGCCGTGGCCACGGCGGTGGGTCGCGACCTGCTCAAATCGGGCGGCATCGTGACGACACCGCAGGTAACGGGGCAGCAGTGGGACGCCCCCAATGGCTGGCCGCCACTACAGTGGATCGGCATCTCGGGGCTGCGTCATTATTCCATTACACCGCTCTCAGACACCCTGGCGTGCCGGTGGATGCTGGGCGTCAATCGCGTCTACGGCGAGACCGCCAAGCTGGTGGAAAAGTACGATGTCGTGACGACCGGACGGGCGGGCGGCGGCGGAGAGTATCCGCTCCAAGACGGCTTCGGCTGGACCAACGGTGTGATGCGTAAGCTCATGGCGCTCTACCCCAACTACAGTGCAAACACCTCCCCCCAAACCTGTGGTCTGCCCGGCACCTAGCGGCGATAATTCCGCCCTATCGATTGATAACCTTCTTTTATTAACAAGCCGAATCGATTGGACACATATATCAGCTGACACCATACTGAAAGCCCTAGTCCTTCGGAGTGATCAGTGACCAGTCCGGTGATTCCCATCGCACGCGCGGGCGCCACCAAGCAGCGAAAACGCCAATCGCCCAAGGGCCGCCCCGTCATTCCTCAGGCACTGGCCGAGGTTGAGGCCTTGATAGGACCAGGACCTTTTCGGCACGACCTGCTGATCGAATACCTGCACCGGATCAATGACCGTTATCGCCAGCTTGGCGCGCCTCACATGGCCGCACTGGCGAGGCTCTTGGGGCTGGCGCAAACCGAAGTCTACGAAGTCGCCACCTTTTATCATCACTTCGACGTGGTGAAGGAGAATCCCGACGGCTCGCTGCCGGTAGCGCCCGTGCTGACGGTGCGGGTCTGCGACGGCCTGAGCTGCGAAATGGCGGGAGCGAAACAACTGCTGGAAAAACTGCCTGCACTGCTGGGCCGGGAAGTGCGCGTGATTCCGGCGCCGTGCGTCGGACGCTGTGAGCAAGCGCCGGTCGCGGTGGTCCATCAGAAGCCGGTGCCGCAGGCGACGATGGAGTCGGTGCGCAGCGAGGTGCAGGCGGGCCACTTCACCGATACGCCCGGCAACTACATCGATTTCGACACCTATTCACGAGACGGTGGCTATGCCCTGCTGCGCGACTGCGTCGAGCATCGGCGCGAACTCGAAAGCGTTTTGAAGACCATGGAAGATTCGGGTTTGCGCGGCCTCGGCGGCGCAGGCTTTCCGACGGGTCGCAAGTGGCGCATCGTGCGCGGCGAGGCGGCGCCCCGGATGATGGCGGTCAACATCGATGAAGGCGAGCCTGGGACTTTCAAGGACCGGGTCTATTTGGAGCGCGACCCGCACCGGTTTCTCGAGGGCATGCTGATCGCCGCCTGGGCGGTCGGCATTTCCGCGATCTATATTTATCTGCGGGATGAGTATCACGGCTGCCGCGCGCTGCTGGAGACGGAACTCGCCAAGCTGCAGGACCATCCGCCCGTGCCCTTGCCCAAGATCGAACTTCGGCGTGGCGCCGGCGCCTACATCTGCGGCGAAGAGTCGGCGATGATCGAGTCCATCGAGGGCAAGCGTGGCATGCCGCGGCTGCGTCCTCCGTATGTTGCGCAAGTCGGGCTGTTCGGGCGCCCGACCTTGGAGCACAACTTCGAGACCTTGTTTTGGGTGCGTGAGCTGCTGGAAAAAGGCGCGGCTTGGTTCGCTTCCCAGGGCCGCAATGGCCGCAAGGGCCTGCGAAGCTTCTCCGTCTCGGGGCGCGTAAAGAATCCTGGGGTGAAGCTGGCGCCAGCCGGCATCACGGTGCGGCAGCTGATCGATGAGTTCTGCGGCGGCATGCGGGAAGGCCACACTTTTTACGGCTACCTGCCGGGCGGCGCTTCCGGCGGCATCTTGCCGGCGTCCATGGGGGATATCCCGCTTGATTTCGACACTCTGCAGCCGTACGGCTGCTTCATTGGTTCCGCCGCCGTCATCATCCTGTCATCGCAGGACACGGCGAAGGCGGCCGCACGCAACATGATGCGATTTTTTGAACACGAGTCCTGCGGCCAGTGCACCCCCTGCCGGGTCGGCACCGCGAAGGCCAATGTACTGATTGCCGGAGACAATTGGGACAAGCCGCTGCTTGCTGAACTCTCGCAGGTGATGCGCGATGCGTCGATCTGCGGATTGGGTCAGGCGGCGCCCAATCCCGTGGATACTGTCATCAAATATTTTCCCAATGAGTTGAGTTGAGGGGACCCGCATGAGCGCCACCACCCGCGATGTGCGCCTCGACACCGAGGCACCCACCGTCACGTTTCTGATGAACGGCCAGGAAATGAAGGCGCTGCCCGGCGAAACCCTGATCGAGATTGCCGATCGCGAGGGCATCGAGATTCCGCGGCTTTGCTATAAGGCCGGAATGGAAGCGGTCGGCAACTGCCGCTCCTGCATGGTGGAGATCAAGGGTGAGCGGGTGCTGGCGGCCTCGTGCTGCCGCGCGCCGGCTGCCGGCATGCAAGTGACCACCAACAGCGAGCGCGTGCTCAAGGCGCAGCAGATGGTCATCGAGCTGCTGCAGTCGGATATGCCCGAGAAGGAGTACACGCGCCACAACGAAGTGGACGAATGGGCGGTCAAGCTCAAGATTGGCAAGCCGCGTTTCGCGCCGCGGCCGGCGGTGCAGGCCGACCTCTCGCATGCCGCCATCGCGGTGAATCTCGACGCCTGTATTCAATGCACCCGGTGCGTGCGGGCGTGCCGCGATGAGCAGGTCAACGATGTGATCGGTTTGGCCTCGCGCGGACAGCACGCGAAAATCGTCTTCGACATGGACGATCCGATGGGCGCTTCCACCTGCGTGGGTTGCGGTGAATGCGTACAGGCCTGTCCCACCGGCGCGCTCATGCCGGCGCGGGAAGTGGCCCTCTCGGTGCCGGACAAATCGGTCAAATCGCTATGTCCTTATTGCGGCGTCGGCTGCCAATTGACCTACCACGTCAAGGACGACAAGATTCTTTACGTGGAAGGCCGCGATGGTCCCGCGAATCAATCGCGCCTCTGCGTCAAGGGACGCTACGGTTTCGACTATTCGCGCCATCCGCAGCGGCTGACGGTGCCGCTCATCCGCCGCGCCGATGCGCCAAAGTCGGGCAAGTTCGTGATGGATCCGAACAACGTGATGCAGGTGTTCCGCGAGGCGACCTGGGAAGAGGCCATCGCATTGGGCGGGGGTGCGCTGCGCCGATTGCGCGACACCCACGGTCCGAAATCGCTCGCCGGATTCGGCTCAGCGAAGGGCAGCAATGAAGAGGCGTATCTATTTCAGAAATTGGTGCGCACCGGCTTCGGCAGCAACAATGTCGATCACTGCACGCGTCTGTGCCACGCCTCGAGCGTTGCGGCGCTGCTGGAAGGAATCGGTTCCGGTGCGGTGAGTAATCCGGTCATGGATGTCACGCAGGCCGCCGTGGTCATCGTGATCGGCGCCAATCCGACGGTCAACCATCCGGTGGCGGCGACATTCATCAAGAATGCCATGCGCCACGGCACCAAGGTGATTGTGATGGATCCGCGGCGCAGCGATCTGTCGCGCACGGCCTATCGCTTCCTGCAGTTCAAGCCCGATACCGACGTGGCGCTCCTCAATGCCATGATGCACGTCATCATCGAAGAGAATCTGGTCGATGCTAAATTCATCGCGGACCGCACGCTCGGCTACGCCGAATTGGCGAAGAACGTTCAGGGCTACACTCCGGAGCTGATGGCGCCGATTTGCGGAGTTACCGCGGAAACGATCCGCGAGGTGGCGCGCCTGTACGCGACCAGCTCCGGCTCGATGATCCTCTGGGGCATGGGGATCAGCCAGCATATTCACGGCACCGATAACGCGCGCTGCCTGATCGCGTTGGCGTTGATGACCGGACAGATCGGACGGCCGGGGACGGGCTTGCACCCGCTTCGCGGTCAGAACAATGTGCAGGGCGCCTCGGACGCCGGTCTCATTCCCATGATGTACCCGGATTACCAGCGTGTGGATGATCCGAAGGCCATCGAGCGCTTCTCCAAAGCGTGGAATGTGCCGATCGAAACGCTCGACAATAAGCCCGGCCTCACGGTGGTAGAGGTGATCAAGAACATCCTCGCCGGCAATGTCAAAGGGATGTACATCATGGGCGAGAATCCGGCCATGAGCGATCCGGACGCCGATCACGCGCGCGAAGCGCTCGCCAAGCTCGACATGCTGGTGGTGCAGGATATTTTCTTGACCGAAACGGCCTATCTCGCGGATGTGATCCTGCCGGCCTCGTCGTTCGCGGAAAAAACCGGCACGTTCACGAACACCGATCGCTTCGTGCAATTGGGACGCCAGGCGCTCAATCTTCCCGGCAAGGCGCGGCAGGATTTGGAGATCATCATCGATCTGTCGCGCCAGCTCGGGCTTTCCTGGTCCTATGGCACGGGCGAGAGCGCCGTGGCGGCGGTATTCGATGAAATGCGCCACACCATGCCGAGCATCGGCGGCATAACCTGGGAACGCCTGCAAGCCGAGGACAGCGTCACGTATCCATGCGAGAAGGAGGGCGATCCCGGCGACTCCGTGGTGTTCATCAAGTCGTTTCCGACGCCGACCGGCAGGGCGAAATTTGTGCCCGCCGACATCATTCCGGCCGATGAGCGGCCGGATACTGAGTATCCGATGGTGTTGATCACGGGACGTCAGCTCGAGCACTGGCACACCGGCAGCATGACGCGCCGCTCAGAAGTGCTGGATGCAATCGAGCCGGATCCGGTCGCGATGCTGAATCCGGTTGATATGGCGGCTCTCGGCGCCAAGCCAGGCCAGCTCATCACCATCCAGTCGCGCCGCGGCAAGGTCAGTTTGTATGCGCGCGCCGACGAAAGCTCGCCGCATGGCGCGGTGTTCGTGCCATTTTGCTTCTACGAGGCAGCGATCAACAAGCTGACGAACTCCGCGCTCGATCCCTTCGGCAAGATTCCGGAGTTCAAGTACTGCGCCGTGCGTCTGAGCCTGGGCGGGACGACGCCCGTGCAGTCGAGCTTCGGCGGCGGCCAGATTCTCGAAGCGGCTACGGCGGGCGAGGATTAATTTGCAGTGCCGCCAACTCACCCGGTGTGTTGGCGTTGGCGAACGCGGCGGGATCGTCGAATATGACTTTCGCGCCATTGTGCCGGGCGGCAAACAGGCCCGTTTTGCGCTCGCCGCCAGCGATAAAGCTGCGCAAGCTGTCGCGCAGCGAAGTCTTCATCAGACAGAACACCGGCTGCGCACGCAACTCGCCGTCCTCACGCGTATAGGCGGTCGCCATGTCGCCATCGATGTCCATGAGGCCGCGAGCCAGGTGCGCGACCAGATCGATGGGAAAATTCGGCGTGTCGCAAGGCGCAGTGGCCAGATAAGGCGTGCTGCAATGTTCAAGGCCCGCGAGCATGCCGGCAAGCGGCCCGGGAAAGTCGGCGAGCTCATCGGGCCAAACCGGGACATTCATCGCCTGATATGCCGCGTGGTTGCGATTGGCATTCAGCATCAGCGCACCCACCTGCGGGCGCAGGCGGTCGAGCGCGAACTGCGCCAGCGGAATTCCTAGATGCAATTGCAGTCCCTTATCGACGCCGCCCATGCGCGTGCCGCGGCCACCTGCGAGAATGAGTCCGGTGATTTCCTGTCGGTGAATGGTCATGAGGTTGCGTACGATCATCGTACCGCTTGCGGGCGGAGGCTGCCATCGAGACCCGTCTAGACGCGTTCGAAGTGCAGCCGGAGGCAAGCTTGCTCCAGCCCATCGTCAACGCCCCCCGCTTGAGCGCCGCGGCGTCCGAGTCGATGCGCGAGATCGTCATCACGGACGAGTCGGGCGTGCAGCGAGCCATTTATATTCCTGCCGAACGTCCGCTGACGCTGTTGCTTGATCATCGCGAGCTGGTGACGCTCATGACCTTGGGCGCCTCGCCGGAGCTTCTGGTATTGGGGTTTTTGTTCAACCAGCGGCTGATCAAAGACGCAACAGCCCTGGAATCAATCGTCGTCGACTGGAAATCGAGCACGGCCACGGTCCGGACCCGCTCGGCGGAGAAGGACAGTCGCGCACCGCTGCGAACGGTTGCCAGCGGCAGCGGCCAGGGGTCGGTATTCGCAAGCCTGGAGGCGCATATGGACGCCATTCGCTTGCCCGGCGCGTCTGAGGCGCGCATCAAACACAGCACACTGCGACGGGTACTCGAAGTGATGCGTCAGCATGACAGCATTCACCGGCACGCAAGATCCGTACACAGCTGCGCGTTATTTCAAGATGACCGATTGCTGGTCTCGGTGGAAGATGTCAGCCGCCACAATGCGCTCGACACCGTCACGGGGTGGATGATCCAGCATGGCATCAGCGGCGGCGACAAAGTGCTGTTCACCACCGGACGGCTCACTGGCGAGATGGTGATCAAGGCGGCGCAGGGCGGCGTGCCCATCGTTCTGTCGCGCAACGGCATGTCCAGCATGGGTTATGACCTTGCCAGGAAATTCGGCATGGCCCTCATTGGGCGCGCCGTGAATCGACGCTTGCACTGTTATACCGGCAACGAGCGTCTCGACCCAGATTAGTCCAAGGAAAACAGCGCGTTTTCCCGCAGTTGCGCACAACATATGCATCGCCGTTCATATTGTTGGCACCAGCTCTACATGCTACTTTTCCAGCGGTTTTTCTGCTTGTAGAGCACAGCTCGCGAGCGGCCGTCGCGCCGCGTTTCATCCATTCGACGAGATTCCAATGACTCAATCGACTCGCATCGCAATAGTGTTTGCTCTGTCTCCTATTGCCTTTGCGCAGCCCGTCCGCGGCGAGGATGCCGCAACCGAGGCGCCCCAGAGTGCGCCATCGTCGCTGACTCACGTGACGGTCGTGGGAATCAAACAGTCCGACAATTATCGAAGCGAGTCCGTTGATTCGCTGGGGCCCCTGGGCTCAATGAAGATTCTCGATGCGCCGTACTCCATCGGAGTACTCACCGAGGATCTTCTCAAGAACTCGATGGCAACCAATTTCAAGGACGTCTCGAAGTACCTGCCGTTGGTCGCCTATCAGGAGCAGCAGGGTCCCGACATTCTGCGTCCACAGACGCGCGGCATGCAGGGCGGTAATTTCCAAAATTCCCGCATGGACGGCATGCAGTTCTTCGTGACTGTCGCCAACGCGATGGAGCAGTTTCAGCAGATCGAGGTCGTCAACGGCGTGTCCGCCTCGCTGTACGGGCCTGCCAATCCTTCCGGCATGTTCAATTTTGTTTCCAAGCGGCCGACGACCGACTACGACCTGCGTGAAGTCACACTGAGTTACGCCAGCGACAGCATCGGCACCGCGCACGTGGATCTGGGCGGCAAGTTCGACAGCAACGGCATCGTCAGCTACCGCTTCAACGGCGTATTCGGCGAGGGCGACGCGTGGGTCGATCACAGCCATGCCAAACGCGTGCTCGGCAGTCTTGCCATCGACGTGCGGCCGTTAGAAGGCACGGTCATCGAGACCAACTACAGCTACTACCATTTGATCGATACCGGCTATCCGGGTTGGTTCAGCTACGGCGAAAAAATTACGCTGCCGCCGGCGCCCGATCCCACCAGCGTGGGCTACGGTCAGAACTACGCCGGCGTCGACCTGTTGACGCGCATGGGAAGTCTGCGGTTGAAACACGATTTCAACTCCGATTGGCATTTGGTGGTGGGTGCGCTCAATCAAGACGCGTCGCGCAATATCAATACGCCGGTCAACAACCTGACCAACAACAACGGCAACTACACTTCCTCGCTCGCCAATGGCTTCGCACCACGCTTCATCATGACCAGCGATGCGGCCTATCTTGATGGCAATTTCACCACCGGCTCAATTGCACACGACCTGACCATCGGTACCGCCGGATACAAGTCGCAATCCTATTCGGTCATCACGCCGGCGCCGGCCGCGAGCGTGCTGTTGGGAACGGCGAATATCAACACCCCGGTGATCTTCCCGTTTCCGGCCGCGGGTCTGCCGAATGTCGGTCTTAACTTCGACTCGTCGACGGCGTACCAGCAGGGCGTCAACATCGGCGACACCATTCGCTTCACCGAGGCCTGGGCGGCGCGGCTGGCGGTGAGCCAGGACTGGTTTCACACCAATAATTACAACGCCAAGGCCGTTCGAGTCTCCGAATACGCCAATCACGGCGTGAGCCCCACCGCGAGCCTCATGTACAAGCCACTGAGCAACATGACGGTGTACGCCACATTTGCCAGCAGTTTGCAGCCCGGCGATCTGGCGCCGGCCAGCACGCCCCCGCTGGTCAACGCGGGCCAGAGCCTTCCGCCTTACCGCAGCAAGGAATACGAGGTCGGCTACAAAGTGTCGCTGGAAAAGATCGATCTCACGGCGGCGCTGTTTCGCATTCAGCGGCCCTTTGCCAACATCAATACCGCCGACAATGCATTCGAAATCTCCGGCTTGCAGGTCAATAGGGGATTGGAACTTTCGGCGGTGGGTGAAGTGGTTCAGAACCTACGTGTCTATGGCGGCGTAACCTTGCTGAACGCACGCCTCGAGGACACGCCGCTGGCCACTACGAACGACAAGATTTACGTCGGCGCGCCCAAGGTCAAGGGCAACACCCTGTTCGAGTACAGCATTCCCACGGTCCCGGGATTGGTGGCTACTTTTGATTGGCAGTTCTCCGGTCCGCGCGCGGCCAACGATACCAATTCGTTCTTTGTCGCCGGCTACAACTTGTTCGATGTGGGTGCGCGCTACACTTCCAGCATCCTGAGCAAGAACGTGACGTGGCGACTGGCGGTGGATAACGTCACGGATAGGAGCTACTGGTCAACGGTCGCGCCGAGCAATTTAACCGGCGCCAACACCGGCAACTTGCTCGCGCACTTTGGCACGCCGCGCACGGTGTTGGCAGCGGTGAGCGTGGACTTCTAAGCTATTTTTCGGGAGCTTCCATGGTTCTTCGCCTGTTAGGTTTGACCGCTGCGATGCTCGCTTCATTCCCGGCGGCCGCAGCGGATGCTCCTGCCGTGCGTCTGCACGCGGCCGGCAGCTTGCGCGCCGCGATGTCGGATATCGCCAAGGCGTACTCGGAGGCCTACGGCGTGGCCGTCACGCCGACATTTGGCGGCTCTGGTTTGCTCAAAGATCGGCTGGAAAAGGGCGAGGCCGGCGATGTTTTTGCTTCAGCTGACATGGGCAACCCCCAGGCGCTCACCAGCGCCGGAAAATCAGGGCCGACGGTGCTGTTCGCGCACAATCATCTGTGCGCCATATTACGGCCGGGCCTGAAAGCGACGCCAGCGTCGCTGCTCGCGACGCTGCTAAACCCATCGGTCAAAGTGGGAACATCGACGCCGGTCGGCGATCCGGCCGGGGACTATGCGTGGGCCCTGTTCCAGAAGGCCGATGCGGTGCGGCCCGGGAGCCGCGCAACGCTCGAGGCCAAGGCCGTGAAGATCGGCAATGCACCCGGGTCGCTTGCGATGCCGGCAGGCGTCACCAATGGTGTCGCATGGTTGTTCAAGGAAAAGCGAGCCGATGTTTTTCTCGCCTACTGCACCGGCGGCGCAGCGGTTGCCGCGGAGCTGCCGGGCACCACGACCGTTTCGCTGCCGCCGGCGCTTGCCATCGAAGCGAATTACGGACTAACCATCCTCAAGGATGGAAATCAGGATCGAGCGGCGCAATTGGCGCTGTTTATTTTGTCGCCGCCGGGACAGAAGATCCTGGCTGACCACGGGTTTGACGCACCGCTGCTGATCTCGCCCTAGGGCATACGGAGACGGGCTTCCGGTTCGCTCCCTGTTACAATTGCCGGGTAAGAAATGGGCGAATCCTGGGGCGGCGGATGCGGTACACCAAAGTTGCGATGAAGCCCGAGACGGCCCTCGGCCTGCACTTGCGGTATGCGTTCGAGCCCGGAGAGCAGCGCGGCGCCACGTTCGGCAATCCTTTCTTTGAGCTGCTGACGGCAGTCCTGGAACTTGGCTCGATCCGCCATGCGGCGCAGTCGATGAGGCGTTCGTACCGCTATGTTTGGGGATCGCTTAGGAAATGGGAACAAATGCTGGGTGAGCCGCTCATCATCTGGTCCCAGGGGCAAAGAGCGCGTCCTACACAATTTGCAGAACGGTTGCTTTGGGCTGAGCGGCGCGCACGTACGCGCATGCAGCCGCATATCGAAGCGTTGCGCTCCGATCTTTCGCGCGTCGTCGCCGAAGCCCGCGATCCGCGCCATCAACTGCTCGCCGTCCAAGCCAGCCACGACATGGCGCTGTCCGTCCTGCAGCAGCACGTTGCGGACACCGCGGATCTTCACTTGGATATTCGTTTCCAGGGCAGCGAACATGCCTTGCGCGGTTTGAGCGATCGGCAATGCCTCGTGGCGGGCTTTCATGTGCCGGCATTGCGTGGGGCTGCACCTGTATTTGCCAAGGCCTTAAAGCCGCTGCTCAAGCCGGGGCGACATAAATTGATCGGCTGCTCGCGACGCATGCAGGGCTTGATGGTCAGGCGTGAGCATGCCGCGCTAGTTCGCACCTTCCCGGATGTCGTGCGGCACCGCTTAAGATTCGTCAACCGCCAGATCGGCTCCGGCACACGAATGCTCATCGATCATCTCATGCATGAACATTCGTTGAGTCCGAGCGACTTGCCCGGATACGGCGGACTGACTGAGGAAACCCACGTGGCGGTGGCCCTGTGCGTGGCAAGCGGTTTGGCCGACGCCGGCATCGGTGTCGAAGCCGCCGCGCTCGAGTTCGGACTGCATTTCGCGCCCTTGGTGGAGGAGAATTATTTTCTCGCCTGCCTGAAGGGCAATCTCGGACATCCCGCGGTGCTGCGCTTGTGCGCGGCGTTGGGCGGATCCGGCTGGCGCGATATTTTGAAAAATCTACCGGGGTATCAGCCGGCCCTGGCGCCGGGCAAGGTGCTGGTCATGACGGAGGCGCTGCCGTGGTGGCCTAAGATCAAATCGCGACCGAAGCCGCGAAAAACGACTCTCGCACCGAGCGCAACCAAAGCCGTTGCCGAGCAATTGGTGTAGGAGCCCGGCGGCTATTTGAGCCTGCCGGCTATTTGAGCCCTCGGCTAATTAAGCCCTCGGCTAATTAAGCCATCGGCTATTTGGCACGCGACCACTCGGCGTTCGCGGTGAAGCGTTGCGGACTCGAGTAGACGTTGCAATGCTTCTCCCGTAGGAATCCCACCAGCGTAAGACCCGAGGCCACGGCCAGATTGACCGCGAGGCTTGACGGCGCGCCGATGGCGGCGAGCATGCCGACACCGGTGCGCAGCGCCTTTTGGGTGAGTTCGAAGCTCGCACGGCCGCTCAATAGAATGATGTGCTCATTGAGCGGTAAACGCCCGGCCATCAGCGTCTCCCCGACCAGCTTGTCGAAGGCGTTGTGGCGGCCAACGTCTTCCGCCACGGTGATGAGATTGCCGGAAAAATCAAACAGCGCTGCGGCATGGATGCCGCCGGTATCGCCGAATCGGGACTGAGCCGCGCGCATGCGCTCCGGCAGGCTGAACAGCAACGACAGTTCGATGGCACCGGTCGGCGCGATGCGAGTTGCCGCAGCGCGCGCGATCGCGGCGTCGAGTCCGGTGGTGCCGCACACGCCGCAGCTCGAGCCGGCCGAAAAACGCCGCGTTGCGGTCTGCATTTCCATGTGCACGTCGGGACGCAGGCGCACGTTGACGACGTTGGGCCGGCGGGTGCTCGATTCCACGGCGTCAACGTCGCTGGGATGATTGACGATGCCCTCGCCGTACAACAGGCCCACCGCCAGATTCTCATCGTCGCCCGGCGTTCTCATGGTCGTGCCGAAAGACACGGGCTCCAACCCCAAGGCCGGGTGATGCAGCATATATTCGAGCGGCGCCTCGACTGCGACGCGATCGTCCTTATCGGTGTGCGCGTCAACGCTGGCGCGAAGGATGTGAACCTTCATGGTGCCGCTCATCACGGGCGGCTCCTGCCCGGAAGGCTCCTTTCCAGGCGCGATGAATTCGGCGGTGCTCACTTGAGCCATCTTACCGCTGTTGGCCTTTGTTGGCTGTGAAACCGTTAAGAAACAGTGTGTTAGAATTGTTGCACGACGCTCTGCGCGGGTTTCCATGATCAAACTTTTGTCACGCCTGCCTTGGGCCGCGCTATACGCGTTTTCGGCGTTTCTCTACTTTCTTGCCTACTACGTCGTGCGCCACCGCGACCACGTCATACGCGAGCAGCTGGAAAAAGTCTTTCCCACACTTAGTCCCGTCGAGCGCGAGGCCATTCACAAACAATTCCTGAGGAATTATTGCGATGTGCTGATCGAGCTGTTGAAGTCCGTGTCGATGACCGAGGATGACATGCGCCGCCGAATGCGCGTGCTCAATGGCGAATTGGCGCGGCAATATCTCGATGCGGGCCAATCCATCATGTTCATGACCTCGCATCTCGGCAATTGGGAGTGGCTGCTGCATGGTGTGACCTTGCAGTTGGGTTATCCCGTGGATGCGGCCTACAAGCCCTTGCACGACGCGTGGGCGGAGCGATTGATGCTCAAGCTGCGTTCGCGCTTCGGGGCACGGTTGGTGCCGGCCAAGGAATTGCTGGCGGATTTCTTTCGCCGCCGCGGCGTGGTGCGCGCGGTGGGCATGAACGCCGATCAAGCGCCAGTCTCGACCGATCAGCGTTACTGGACGCAATTCTTGGGTCAAGACACGGCGTTCTACATAGGCGCCGAGCAGATTTCGCGCGCGACCCGCCTGCCGATCTTGTATGCGCATGTACGCCGGGTGCGGCGCAGCTTCTACGAAGTGGAATTTCTTCCTCTATGGGATGGCCGCGAGGCGATCGAGCCCAATCAGGTGACCGAACGCTATGCGCGCGCCTGCGAAGTCGATGTGCTCAAGAGTCCCGCGGATTGGCTCTGGTCCTACAGACGCTGGCGGCTGAAGAAACCACTATACGGTGGCGGCGCTTGAGCTGATGATCAACCTGCAGAACCCACGGGCCGGAGAACGACTATGAAACTGGATGAAAGCCCCCGCAGCGACAATGTCGAGGATGAGCGCGGTTCAGGGATCGGGCGGCGCGGCGCCGGCATAGGCATCGGCACCATCGTCATCGTGGTGATCGGCTACTTCATGGGCATCAATCCGGCGACCCTGCTGAGTTTGCTCAACGGTGACCCGCAAGGGGTTAGCTCGCCGGCCCAGGCGCCGACGGCGCCGGACCCCAACGATCCGCAGGTGGATTTCGTGCGCGCCATTCTGGGCGACACCGAGGCTGTGTGGGGTGCCTATTTTCAAAACATGGGCAAGGTATACACCCGGCCCAAGTTGGTGCTTTTCAGCGGGCAGGTCGGATCTGCCTGCGGTCTAGCGAGTTCGGCCGCAGGGCCCTTTTACTGTCCCGGAGATCAAAAGGTCTATATCGATTTGTCTTTCTACCGGCAGCTGGCCACGCAATTCGGCGCGCCCGGAGATTTCGCGCGCGCCTACGTGATTGCGCACGAAGTTGGCCATCACGTGCAAAATCTCACAGGGATCAGCGACAGCGCAGCGCAGGCGGAACACCGTGCGGGGCGCGCGGGCGGAAACCAGGTGTCCGTGCGAGTCGAACTGCAAGCGGACTGCTATGCCGGCGTGTGGGCTCAACAAGCCAATCGGGCGCGCAAAATTCTCGAGCCCGGCGATCTGGAACAAGGTCTTGCCGCAGCTTCATCGGTGGGCGATGACACCTTGCAAAGGCGCACGCAGGGCACGGTCGTGCCCGATAGCTTTACGCATGGCAGTTCGGCACAGCGCGTGCGTTGGTTTCGCCGCGGCTTCGACGCCGGGAAAATCGACAATTGCGATACGTTCAGCGCGGGGGAATCGCTTTAAGCTTGGTTTCCAAATGCTTGGCAAGCTGGGCGATGGTGGGGTAGTCGAACAGCTCGGTAAGATCGATCAGTCCCGGGAAATCCCGGTCCACGCTTTCGTGGATCTCGATCAGCTTCAGCGAGCTCGCGCCGATCTCGAATAGGTTGTCGTTCACGTCGATTCTCTTTCCCGGCAGCGCCGTCTCGCACAGCGCCTGAAGACGCGCTTCCAGACCTGCACCCACTTCGCGCTCCGAGCCGTCCCGCGCCTCGCGCAACGCCCTGAGTTCGTCGAGTTCGGCATCGAATTCGCCGTCCACATACGCCTGCTCGAGCAAATGGCGCTGCACCTTGCCGCTGGTGGTCTTTGGTATGCGCTTGGCGGGAATCACTTGCGCGACCTCAAGGCCTGTGTGCTCGTTGATGAGCCGGCTTACGGCGTTTGCCGTCGGCACGAACTCCGCCATGCTGCCGCGGTGGAGCACGAACATGACCAGTTCTTCGCCCTGGGACCCCGGCTTGGCGACACCGGCGGCAACGACCTTGTTCAGATCGAGTCCCGGAGCGCGCTGCGCGATGTTTTCCAGATCGTAGGGATAGTAGTTTTGACCGTTGACGAAGATGATTTCCTTGGCGCGCCCGACGATATAAAGCGCGGCCTCGTGGATCACACCCAGATCGCCGGTATCGACCCAGCCGTCGGCGTCGATGGCGGCAGCGGTTGCCTCCGGATCGCCGAAGTAGCCCCGCGTGACGCTGGGGCCTCGAATCAGGATGTGCCCGACCTTTTCGTCGGCCAGTGCGGCGCGCGCGTCGTCCGCGATCAGCAGTTCCGTGTTGGGCACAATGTGGCCGACGCATACCACCTCGAGCGCATCGCGTGCTTCGAGCGGATTGAGCTCAATCGGCGAGCCCACGCTCAAACGGTGACGATTGACGCGGATCCAGCGAAGATCGGCGCCCAAGGGCGGAAAGGTCACGGCGAGGCAGGCTTCGGCCAGTCCGTACACGGGATACATGGCGTGGCGTTTGAGGCCCGTGTACGCCAGGGTATTCAAGAATTCATTGCACAGCGACACCGAAATCGGCTCGGCGCCGTTATAGATGGAGCGGATCGAGGATAGATCGGTATTTTCCAGGCGACGCTCGCCCAGAACCTTTAGAAAATGCCGGTAGCCGAAATTCGGCGAGCAGGTGATAGTGACGCGCTTTTTCGCGGCCGTCTGCAGCCACAGCAGCGGCCGGCGCACGAACAATTCGGTCGGCATGAGATTGACGTGCACGCGGTTGGCGAACTGCATCAGGAAAAAGCCGATCAGGCCCATGTCGTGCGTGAGCGGCATCCAGCTCAAGGATACGTCCTGATCGTTGTATTTTCCGACCTCCGTCGCACCGTGAATGTTGGCCAGCAAATTCCCGTGGGTCAACATCACGCCTTTGGGCTCGCTCGTGGAGCCGGACGAGAATTGAATGAATGCCAGGTCCTCGGGCGCGGGACGCACGAGTTTTCCGGCCTTGGAGATGTCCGCAATCGATTCCACCAAAAAGACGCGTGCCTTGAGCTGCGCGAATAACTCGGACTCGCCGACCTGCGCGGCGAGCAAGCCTAAGCGTTCCAAGTTCTTGGCATCGGTATAAAGCACCGGATTGCCAAGCTTTCGCGCGACCCGCAGCAGCTTATGTCGGTGCTCGTCGCTGATTCCCACGGCGAGCGGCACGGGCACAATGCCGCCGCAAATCGCCGCCCAAAAACCGTCCATGAATTGTTCGTTGTTGTTGAGGAAGATGATCATCTTCTCGCCGCGGCGTGCCCCGGCGGCTTGCAGGTGGTACAGGATTCCGAGCGCGCGCGCGTGCACGTCCTTGTACGACACACGCCGTTCGTTATTCTCTCCCTCGACATAGGTCACGCTGCGATCGACGCCTCGATTGCCCTCGAGAACATCGACCAGAGTGGTGTAAGTGCTGAGCTTGCTGACATCGTTCATCGCGTTTCCACCGTCATCATGAGGTTGGACCGGGGCCGCAGATTGATCTGCGCCTCCAGTTCAATGGGTTCGTCGCTCGCGCGTTCCAGGCGGAAGCGACGCATCATGGTGCGCATGTGCACCAGCATTTCGAACATGGCGATGTTCTCGCCGATGCAGTGACGCGGCCCCACCGCAAAGGGAATATAAGCGAACTTGTGGCGTTCATTGGCATCCGCGTCGGCAAAGCGTTCCGGCCTGAATTCTTCCGCGTCGCTCCAAAAGCCCGGATGCCGATGCAGCATATACGGACTGATGAAGATGTCGGTGCGCGGCGCGATGCCAAAACCGCCGAGTTCATCGGCTTCAATGGCACGGCGTGTAATCAGCCAGCCCGGCGGGTACAGGCGCAAGGACTCCTGCAAAACCTGGTGCGTGAAGGACATCGCTTCGGCCGCGCTTAAGTCGAGGATTCCATCGGTCCCGGTCTTATCGGCCTCGGCGCGCAGGCGCTCCGCGGCCTCTGGATGGCGGCTCACCAGGTACCAGGTCCAGGTCAGAGCGGCGGCGGTGGTTTCGTGGCCCGCGACAATCAGCGTCAGCACCTCGTCAATCAGTTCCTTGTCGGACATGGGCTCGTCGGTTTCCCGATCGCGGGTCAGCATGAACATGCTCAAGAAATCGAAGTGCTGTTCCGGGGCATCGCGCCGCTGCCGGATCAACTCGCCAACCAAACGCCCCAGCGAGCGAAATTGGAACGCGAATTTCAAGTCGCGATTGGATTGTTTGGCGACCACTTCGAAGGGATTGACGCCCATCTGCTGCGCCAACTTTTCCAGGTCGCTGCCGAAGATGGACTTGAGCACGATTTCCAGCGTCAACTCGCTGGTATCGTTCGAAATGTTGACCGGTTCGCCCCGCGCCGAGGCGGCTGCCCAGCGCTCGGCGTAGCGCTCGTTGACCTCGTCGATGAGTGCGCCGAATTGATCGATCACACGCCGATGGAACGAGGGCTGCATCATGCGCCTTTGCCGGCGCCAGAACGCGCCTTCGCTGGTCATGATGCCGTTGCCGAGCAGGATCTTGACCCGATCCATCCCCTCGCCCTTGGTGTAATTGCGGTGGTTGGTCAGCAATACACGCTTGATGTCGTCGGGATGATTGAGGACGTAGTTGTATACGCCGCGGCTCGGGGCGAACACGCGGTAGAGGTCCCCGAATCGGCTGAAGTAGTCCTGCAAGCGAGCCAGCGATTCGTCGCTGCCGCCAAGATCGAAGCCTTCTGCCGGTCCCGGCGGAATTGCCAATGTTTGCATGCCGGCATTGTAACTTAGGCGTTGCGCGGCACGGAGCGCTTCCCGACAATAGCCGGCGTGCAGAAGAAACGAGAAGACAGCGGCCTTCGCAACACCATTTACGATCAGCAGACGCGTTCCGGGCGGCGCCTGACGAAAGGGCGGTTATGGCTGTACAAAATCGCTGCGCCGATCACCCTCGCGTTGATGCGATTGGTTTGGAGCTGGAGCAAAGTCGTGCGCGTCGTCGGCGGCGAGCACATCGCCGCGGCGCTCACGGGTGCGCCCTCGTTCATCCCGGTCTACTGGCATCAGCATGCGTTGATTTGCGCAAAATATCTGTTCGATCAGCGCTCCGCCGGCGTGAAGTTGGGAGTCTTGATCAGTCCATCCGTGGACGGCGAGTTCGGTGCGATGATCATACGCAGCCTGGGCGGGGAGGTGATTCGCGGATCCTCGACTCACACCGGCGCGCGAGCGCTGCGCGATTTCTATCA
Source organism: Steroidobacteraceae bacterium (assembly GCA_035997505.1). Taxonomy (GTDB): domain Bacteria; phylum Pseudomonadota; class Gammaproteobacteria; order Steroidobacterales; family Steroidobacteraceae; genus Bog-1198. The sequence goes on from DASYIN010000146.1 coordinate 33,167, forward strand.
GGCGCTGGTGCACGAGGGCATCTCGCCGGTGATCGCGCCGGACGGTCCGCGCGGACCGCCGTGGAAGTTCAAGCCCGGAGCGCTGTTGCTCGCTCAGCTGTCGCAAAGACCGGTGGTGCCGTTGAGCTTTTGCGCTTCGCGCGCCTGGAAAATCGGCTGGGATCGATTCGTGATTCCAAAGATCGGGGCGCGCATCGTGATTGCGGTCGGCGAGCCGGTCTACGTGCCCAAGGGGCTCGATGCAGCCGCGTTGGAGCGATTGCAAGCCGATATGGAACAGAGGCTTACCGTGCTGTTCGAATCGGCTAAAGCGGCGCTGGTGTGATCGGCTTAGTCCATTGGGCCCAAAGAAAGGCGCCATTTACCGAAGCCCTATTAATACAATCGCTTAGCTTGTATTCCTGACAACTTATGCGAGAATCCGTTTGTATGTACGCCTTAGCGAATCCGAGGAACTGTGTGACGCATTCGCGTTTGGTCCCTGATTGAGTGGCAAACTATTGATCTACAAACGTTACTCTCCTGGGGCCAGTGAAGGCGCATGGCAATAGCACCAAACGATCCCCGCCATCCTGATCTGACAGCGTCGGACATATTGTCCCCGCAGACCTGGCCCAAGCGTGGTGCACGACCTGCCGCAGGCCTCGACGTAATTTGCACCAAAATTGCGGTCGATTTTCAAACGATGACCGCCGCCACGGTCCTCGACACGATTATTGTCAACTTGGAACTGCTCCGTGAGGCCACCCGAGTCGACACCGCCTTTCACATCGCGATCGATCCCGAACTAAAACTGATCGGCGACGTGCAGGTTGCCCGCGGCATGCTGGCAACGGGCAACCCCGAGCAGCTGCGCGGTCTGGCGCTCGACGAGCTGCCCTGGCTGAATTCACGATTGGCGCCTCTGCGGGTGTCCGAGCTGCGCGATACCAGCGGTCCGCGCGATGATCAGGCCGACGATGCGGCCGTGTGGAATCACCTGGGGATTGGATCGGTGCTCCTCATCGGATACTCGATCAAAGGCCGGGCCGCAGGCTTGCTCGGCATTGCGAACGCACGCCCGCGCGACAACTGGGATGTGCAGCTGCACCTGCTCATGAAGCTGGTGGGCTCGAGCCTGGCCACCGGCCTTGAGCGCATCGAGATCCAGCGCCATCTTGAAGACTTAGAAGAACGCAACGAGCTTGCGATCCACAGCGCCAACGATGGCCTGTGGGATTTCGACACCCT
>DASYIN010000147.1:0-28065 GCA_035997505.1 Steroidobacteraceae bacterium
GCAGTGTCGATCTTGGCCGTCGAGAAAAAATTCTCCTGCGTCTCGGCCAAGTTGACGATGCTATGTTGCCAACTCGCATCGTAATCCCAACCATCGGCTATCTTGCCTTTGACGCCGATGACCACGCGCCAGTCGGTGTGCTCGAGATCATCAACGCGACCACCGCCTTCGACATTGCGGCGGCCGATGAACAGGTTGGTGGTCTCCCCGACCGTCGAGCCGCCGCACCAAGCTCCCAGCTCTTGAGCCGAGAGAAACGGATTGGCGCAGTTCACTGCAAACTTTGCGAAGAAAGCACCTGAAGCGGCGATCTGCGCGAGGGATTTGTCGTCCATGAACATGGTGTTCGCATAGACCTGGGCGTGCTCGTTGAACTCGTAGTGCAAAAACGCACCGGCGGTATAGCGCTCATCCGGGCGCTGGTAGAAGTTGATCGCGCCGAAGTTGTAGAGATTTGCGTTCGTGAAAGGAATCAGTGTTCCATTCGGACCAATCGTATTGTTGCTGGCTGGCGCGCCTGCCCCGACCGTCGCAAAACGGCCCGGGAACGAGGTGGACGAACCGCCGCAGGAGAACTTGCCGGAGTTTGAAGTGGCATACCCCGAGTTCAAGGTGCAGGCGCTGTAGGAATACTTGCCTTCCAGCACTGCAGCCACGTTTCGGTAGGTCGCAAAAAAAGTCGCATTGCCCTTGCCATCGCTGGAATTCAAACCGGCGATGAAGGCGACGGACTTCTGTGCACCTTCGTTGACCGTGGAGGGCGCTTCCTGAAAGTTCGCAGCCCTGACCGCATCTTCGACACCGTCGGTGTTCTTGTTGGAATGATTGTAGATGCCGGCATCGGCAACAATTTTCACGCCTTCGAAGTGATCAAGAAGCTTGAAGTTCACGACGCCGCCGACGGCATCGGCGCCGTACGTGGATGAGGCGCCGCCGGTCAGAACTTCGATGCTGTCGATCATTTCCGCCGGAATCATGTTGATGTCGGAGGATCCACCGGCGCGCGGGTCGCCGGGACCCAGGCGCAAACCGTTGACCAACACCAAGGTGCGCTTCGAGCCCAAACCGCGCAGGTCAACCGTGGCTGTGCCATTCGAACCGTTGGATATATTGGCGCCCTGCGAAGCGAAAACCTGAGGCAAAGAGTTGAGAAGGTCTTCGACGCGGGTCGCGCCGGATTGCGCCAAATCGAGCGCGGAAACGAAAGTCACAGGACTGATCGACACCTGGTTCGGCACAGAAATGCGCGAACCCGTGACCACAACTTCCTGCAGTTGGGTGTCGCTGGCGGCTGCGGCTGGCGCCGTTTGCGCATTAGCAACACCGAATGTTGCGGCCAATGAGCCGCCGGTCAGCGCGAGTCGCACCGCGATCCGTAACCGAGCATTGCCTATGTTTTCATTGAGCATCGATATCTCCCTTATGTTTGTCGCGCGCGGACGTGCGTCAGCCCATCGCGCTCCGTGATGGCGCAAGAGTGCGTCACTCGCAACAGCTCCGAAATACTGAAGGGAGACAACCCTCGGACGAAAAGCGACATCCTTCTGTCCGATGTCCGCGTGTCGGCAGTGTTGCCGCGCGTGTGTGCTCAACTGTGGCGTGTTTTGTCCGAGGGTTGTCCCGCGGCAGTATTTCTAATCGGCGATCGTCGACGCAGAGTGCGCCCTTCGTCTCTTCGAGCGTGCAGACCCTATATGTCCACCGCGAACTCCATGATGAGAATTCTGCTGATTGGCGCTGCTTTTGTTGCCACAGACGGATTTTCACGCGCCGCATCGCCGGCCGCGCTTCAGGGCGTGCACACTGACGACCTGAACAGTAAGGTGCAAGCGTGTGCCGACTTCTACGAATACGCGAACGGCACCTGGCGCGCCGAGAACCCCATTCCGGCCTCACTGCCGCGGTGGAGTCGACGCATTGCCGCGCACGAGGCGAACTGGCATCGGCAAGAGAGCGTGCTCGATGAGGTCTCGCGCAAGCACGATTGGCCCAAAGGCAGCGTCGAGCAGTTACTGGGCGATCACTATGGATCGTGCATGAATGAAGCGGCTGTCGATGCCGCCGGCGTGACGCCGTTGGCCGCGTTGCTCTTCGAGATAGACGCAGTCCGCAATCCGGCCGGGGTGCAGCGCATCATCCGGCGTATGCATGAGCTCGCGATGCCGGTGCCCTTTGGTGTTACGGGCGACATCGACTACCAGGACTCGCGCAAGTTCGTCGCGCACATCGTCGCCGGCGGCTTGAGCTTGCCGGATCGCGACTACTATTTGAAGGACGAGACACGCTTCGTGGACGCGCGCACGCGCTACCGCACGCACGTGGCAAAGATTCTCACCTTGTCGGGCATGGGCCCCGCGCAGGCGGACAAAGCCGCCAGCGACATTGTCGCGCTCGAGAAACGTCTGGCCGAAGCTTCCTTGGACAGCGCGACGGCCGCCGATGCCGCGGCGACGGATTACACCATGAGCTTCGCGCAATTGCAGCAACTCACGCCGCACATTGATTGGGAGCGGTATTTCGAGGAGGCCAACCTGTCGCGTGCCGATCTCAGCGTCGCCGAGCCGAAATTCATGCTGCAATTGGACCAGGAGCTGACGAAGACGCCGGTGGAAACCTGGAAGGCTTACCTTAAGTGGCAGCTGCTGGACTCTGCCTCGCCCTGGCTGTCGCGCCCCTTTGCCGAGGAATCCTTCAGTTTTCGCGATCAGTACCTGGGCAAGGTCACTGAAATGAAATCGCGCTCGCAGCGCTGCGTCGAGTCCGCCGACGCGTTGTTCGGCGATGCGTTGGGGCAAAAATACGTACAGGCCTACTTCCCGCCGGCTTCGAAGGTCAAAGCCACGCAGATCGTCCGTAATCTGCAGTCAGCGCTCAAGGATCAAATCGCCGCGGTCACGTGGATGGAGCCGACGACCAAGCAGAAGGCGGTCGAGAAGCTCGCAGCCACCGACATACAGATTGGGTATCCGGACCACTGGAAAGACTATTCAGCCGTCGCGGTTCACCGGGATACCTTCTGGGCCAATGTGGTCGCCGGCCGCAAATTCAACGTCGAGGAAAATCGGGCGCAGATCGGCAAGCCCACGAACCGCAGCTTCTGGCGCCTGTCGCCGGCATCGCCGGACAGCTACATCATTCTAGAAATCAACAGCATGGTCTTGACGGCCGGAACCTTGCAGCCACCTTTCTTTAATCCCGATGCCTCGGATGCGGCGAATTACGGCGCCATGGGCATCGCGATCGCGCATGACTTGACGCACGCCATCGATGCCACCGGCGCTGCCGTCGACATTTTAGGACAGCCCAAGAATTGGTGGACGGAAAAAGACCACAAGGAATTCGAGAACCGCAGCCAATGTCTGGTCGACCAATTCGACGGCTACTTCATCGAGCCCGGTGCCCACCACGACGGCAAGAGAATCAGGGACGAGACCGTTGCCGATCTCCGCGGGGTGCGCATCGCCTACCTGGCGCTCGAGAAGTCGATGCAGACCCACCCGGTTCCCACGCTGGACGGCTTCACGCCCGAGCAGCAATTCTTCATCTCCTGGGGTCAAACCAGCGGACACGCGATGCGTTTGGAGGCGCAACGGCAATTGATCAAGAGCGATCCGCACCCGGTGCCGAAGTTCCGGGTCATCGGTCCCTTCTCCGATACCGCGGAATTTCAAAAGGCGTTTTCCTGCCCGACGGGTGCCGCTATGGTGCGGCCGGCGGAGAAGCGTTGCGTGATTTGGTAAATTGGGGCATTGAAATGAGTAAGAAGTTAAGGCGTCTCCCCAATCCATTCCATCCCGGTGAGTTTTTGCTCGACCGGTTTTTAGCGCCGGGCAACATTACCCAGGCTGAGTTTGCGCGCAAAATGGGCTGGAGAAAGGAGCGGCTGAATAAGTTGATCAAAGCGCGGTGCGGCGTGACTGCGGAGGCGGCGCTTGATTTGGCCGATGCCTTGGGGACATCGCCGAAGCTGTGGATGCTGTTGCAGGCCAAATTCGATCTGGCGGCCGCGGAGCGCAAACGAGACACCGCGCTCTGGTAGATTCCGATCTAATCATCGCGATCGCTGCGTGTGCGCGACTTTGCCCCCGAGGCTTGCGGCTGGAGGTCGGCCTGAATCTCTGCGATGAGCTGGCGGATGGCGTCGACCGCCTCGCTCATCTTTTCCAGGCGGGCCGCGGCCTCCCCGCGAGCGCTGCCGCGCTCCTGGCTGTATCGGGACAGCTTCGCGTTCAAGAACCTCAGTTCCGATTCCACCCTCATCAATTGATTCGCCGCCACGCCGAGCGGCAGGACCACGGCCAGGTCAAAGTTTGCTGCTGAGTCGCTCTTGGCGCTGGACGTCACGGCAGGCGCGCGCCGCTTGAAATCATCTCGTCCTCGATCAGCACCAAAGGAATCAATCCCGCGGCGTTGAACCGGTCCAGGAATTCACGCAGCACAAAGGACGTGCCGGCCGCTTCCTGCTGGTGGGCATATTCGGCCATCAACCGGTCCGCCAGCAATTTGCCGACGATGTAACTCGTGCCGTATCCCGGCTGCCGCAGGTACAACAGCTGTTCGAAGCCGGTGAGGGAGTCCTTGGGATTGGCCCATCCTCGCGGCGTCCATTCGGCGTGAAATTTGCCTGCCTTTTGCAGATCGAATTCATTGGCCTGCACATATAAGGATGCGAGACCACGTGCCGCGCGGTTGGCAAGCATGATCCACACCAACTCCTTGGCGCGCGGATTATCGTCATACAATCCGGCGTGCATCAGAATCTCCTCAAAGGCCGTCGCAAAGCCTTCTGCGCGGTTGTCCCAGATATTCGACAGCGACGCACGGCGCCGGATCGGACTTGCGTGGGGTTCATCGCGCATGCGCGATAGATCGAACCAATGGTAGTCATGCGACAACAGCAGCATCGGCTCACGGTGCGTCACCCGCGTGAAAAATACGCGTTGCTCTTCGGGCACGAATTGTCCCAACTGCGGAATCAACGCAGCCCTAAGGTAGGGCTTGTCAGTTACGATCTCCTGCTTGAGCAAAAAACCGACAAACTTGTCGAGCCGCGCCAGCTTGAGTTGATCAAACGCCGCGGCATCGCGGACCGGCTCGAGCTGCGGCAATTTTCGGTTGTTGTGCTCCTCCAGCTTGAGCGCCGCCTGCGCGCGCTCCAACTCGCGACGCAGCAGCACCGCTTCTTCATCCCAGGTCAACGGCACGAAGTGAACGTTCTGCTGATACCAAGTGTAATTGTCCCGGCCGATGCCTGAGGGACCCGTTTTGCCGGGCGCTTCCTTCTCGAGCCAGGCGATGAAATCATCCGTGGCGGTCCGCGCGTGCGCGATTGCGGACTTGAGCTCCGGGGCCGCCGCGCCGACGTCGGCATGCTGGCTGCCCTCCAGCGTGCTCACCGTGAGCGTGCCCGCAGCGAGCGCGCTCAGGGTGCCGGATTGATCGCGCAGCTCTTGCACGCCAAATACCCACAAATCCCGCGCGTTGCTGTCCTTGAGATTCTGTCTGGCTTGAGCGAGCAGCGCAGGAATTGCCCCGATCCTTTGCGTCAATTCGAACTGCGCCTCTGCGGACAACGGGAATCGATAGGTGTAGAGCTCGATCTCCGGATAGACGATCGGCCCTTCGCGCAGCGGCACGTCGGTGCGAGCCGCCCAAACACTGACATAGAAGGCCGGGTCGCGCGCCCAGGGCCTCAAGACCCGCAAGTTGAAATCGAGACCGTTCATTTCAGCCTTGACCAGCTTGTAGTCGTTCAGCTGCTCGCGCGGCCACCCTTGCGTGTCGATGGCCTCGAGCTGCTGGCGCCATCGCGGCAATGCCGCGGCCTTGGCGGCCATGGCCGCCGCGCCATAATCGGGCACATGGTTGTGCAGGGTGGGATGTTCAAAATCGCGCCACTGCTCAAACAGCTTGACCAGGCCCAAGTACCCTGGCGGCGCGGCCTGATTCCCCTCCGCGCCAGCCCCTGGTATCGCGGCGAGCAGCATGGCGGCAGCGGCGACGGCAGATCGAGTGACTGAAATTCCCATGGTTCGCCTACTGCTTGCTAACGTTGATGTAGTAAAGATCGGTGGCCACGTCAAAAGTGTCCCTGCCCAGGTCGGTACGCATGCGCTGCCACGCGATGGTGGGGTGAATGATCTGCCAAGCGCCTTTCTGTCCGACGAGCACCGGCATGGCAAATTGCTTCTCCTGCGCCACCCAACGGTACGAGACCGCGTGTGCCGACGACTCGAAGCTCAGCTCCAGCGTCGGAATGGCGGCATGCCGCAGGTATTGGTCGAAGATCGGCTGCAACTGCAGACCTGTGCGCCGATTGAAAAAGGTCACCATGTCCGTGGTCATGATGGTCTGATATTTAAAGTGCTGATAGTAGCTGCGCAGCAATGAAAACCATTTCTCGTCGTCATTGATGACGCTGCGCAGGGTATTCAGGAAGAGCGCGCCTTTCTTGTACTGATCGGGCGGCGGCGTGCTGAACACGCCCTCCGTGGAAATGACCGGCATTTCGTTTTTTACTTTCTCCTTGCCGGTGTTCATGTAAACGAGCGCATCGCGCTTGCCCCACATGTATTCGACGAACATCACCTCGCTGTAATTCGCCCAGCCCTCGTGGATCCACATGTCCGAGCGGTCTTTAGAGGTGATGCTGTTTCCGAACCATTCATGCGCGCTTTCGTGCACGATGATGAAATCGAAGCGCGTGGCGATGCCCTCGGCGGGATGGCCCGCGTAGCCATTTTCGAAATGATTGCCGTAGGTGATCGCGGTTTGATTCTCGACGCCCGAGTACAGCGCTTCAACCAGCTTGTAGCCATCCTTGGGGAAGGGATAGTCGCCGAACTCGTAGGTGAAGGCATTGAGCATGTCTTTCACCTGCACGAACTGCCGCTTGGCCTTCTCCAGATCTTCCGGGAAAACGAAGTAGTCGAGCGTCAAGTCGCCGTAGTGATCGTCGAAATGCACGTACTTGCCGATATTCAACGACACGTCGTAGTTGTTGATGGGGTAGTTCACGTGCCAATTCCAGCGGGTGTAGCCGTCCGACAGTTCCTGTTTGCCTTGAAAGCGGCCGCCGGAGATTTCCACCAGGTCGCTGGGCGCCTCGACGCTGATGTCCATGCTCTCCACTTCATCGCGCCATTGATCCTTGTTGGGCCACCAGACGCTGGCGCCCTCCTCCTCGCACGCCGTATTGACCAGCGGGCGGCCCATGGGATCCTTGCGAAACACGAATCCGCCAAAGCGGCCCATCTCAGCAGGATGGCCGGAATAATAGAATTCGATGGTGTAGATACGTCCTTTGATCAGCGCCGCCGGGAAATCGACGTAAACGGTTCGCCCAGCCGCCCGTTCGAAATGCAGCGCCTGCGTGCCCTTCGCGTGCTCCAGGAGAATCTTGTCGATGTTCAGCGCAGGTACCAGGTCGAGTTGAATCCGCGAACCGCTCTTGAGCATTTTGAAGCGAATCGAGTTCTTGCCGTTCAAGGTTTGCTTGTCAGGATCGACCCGCACGTCGAGGTGGTAGTACAGCAAGTCATTATTGGCACGATAAGGACCGTAGCTGCCCCGCAGATGATCCGCCTCGGAGAACGTGGGCGGTGCCGTTTGCGCGAGCACGAGTGCCGGCGAGCAGGCAGCCAAGTACAAAAAGAGCCGAACTTCGGGTCGCATGGGCAGGACAATGACGGTCAATCGAATCTAATGCAATATGTGCGTCAACGGCACGCACAAGGTAGAACATCATGTCACTGGGAACCTTCAGCCGCCGACAAGCAGTCGGCATGGCAGGCGCAAGTTTGGGGTTGCTCGCTTTTCGCGGATCGGGCGCGGCGGCGGCATCGGCGGATTGGGCGGCACCCGATTTGATTGTCCTCAATGCCAAGATCTATACGATGGATTCTCGGCTGCCCAACACTGAAGGCTTCGCGGTGCGCGACGGGCGCTTCGTGGCGCTGGGCGCAAGCCGCAACTTAAAGGCGCTGGCGGGGAAATCCACGCAGATCGTCGATGCGCAGCAGATGACCATCGTGCCCGGCTTCATCGACAGTCACAATCATGCCCCCGGCAACGAATTATTGTATGAAGTGCTGGTCGGCAACCCTTATGAAGTCGAATTCGTCACCATCGGCAGCATCATCGATAAGCTGCGCGCCAAGGCACAGAAGGTGCCGGCAGATACCTGGGTCGAGGGCTACTTCTTCGATGACACCAAGGTCAAGGACAAGCGCGCGCTGACTCGGGCTGACCTGGATCAGGTGTCGAAAGACTTACCCGTGATGGTGCAGCACCGCGGCGGACACACGGGCTTCTATAACAGCAAGGCGTTGCAGATGGCCGGCATCAAACGCGACACGCCGAACCCCGCCGGCGGTACGTTCGATCGCGACGCGAGCGGCGAACTGACCGGCCGCGTCACCGATCGCGCGCGCGACGTATTCGAGAAGGTCGGCAAGCGCAAAACGTACGAAGGCGAAGAGGCCATGAGCCGCGATCGAGACGGGCTGGCCTACATTTCCAAGCAATTCGTTCGATTCGGGCTCACCAGCGTCTGCCATGAAAGCGGTAATTTGCGGGCATTGCAGGAAGTGCGCACCCGCGGCGATTTAAAGCATCGGGTGAGCTATGAGGCGGAGGGACCCGAGCTCGAGGCCATGTTGAGCGGCGGCATGTCGACCGGCTTGGGCGATGAGTGGATTCGGCTGGGAGCCACCTGCGAACACGGAGCGGACGGATCCTTCTCCGAGCGCACCATGGCGATCAGCGTGCCGTATGCCGGCACCAACGGCTACAAAGGCAATGTCACCGAATCTCAAGAGGTCTTGAATAGATGGTGCGAGCGGGTGCATCGCGCCGGCATTCAGATGAATTGTCATGCCAACGGCGACGTCGCGATCGATCATGTCCTCACCGCCTATGAGCGCGCGTTGCGGCTCAAGCCCGTGGCCGACGCGCGCCCCAAGATCACCCATTGCACGCTGATCACGGATGATCTGGTGCGCCGGATCAAGGCCATCGGCGTGGTTCCGGCGCTCTTCACCTCTTACGCATACTACAACCCGGATAAATTTCACTTCTACGGCGAGGAGCTGATGAAGCGCTGCATGGCGTTTCGCACCCTGCTCGATGCCGGCGTTCCCGCGGCGGCCGGTTCGGATTTCGACCCGGGTCCCTTCTCCCCATTGATGGGAATACAGGGCATGGTGACGCGCACCGGCTGGAATGGCGAGGTGTGGGGCGCCAATCAACGCATCACCGTGGATGAGGCGCTGCGCGTCAATACGTTGAATGGAGCTTATGCGACGCGCGAGGAATCGATCAAGGGATCAATCACGGCCGGCAAGCTCGCTGACTTCGTGATGCTGGCGGAAGATCCGCACACCGTGGATGCCGCCAAGATCAAGGACATCAATATCGTGCGCACCGTGGTGGGGGGCCGCACGCAGTACTCCGCCTAGAGACGGCGCGTGTGAACCTCGCGGCTACATCGAGTACCCACTGCCTTCAGTCAGGCGTGCGGTGCCCAGGCGGGCTCGCCCTGAGTGTAAGGAATGCAGGGATCGAAGCGGCCCGGCACCTCCGCGTAGCGCAGCACCTTGGTGTACCCGATCTCTGAGGTGAAGAAGCCCAACAGCGCGAGCTCCTTCATCATGCGAAAATAATGAGCAGGCGGCTTGACGCCCCCACTCTCCCGCTGCGCCGCTTCGCGCTCGTCCATGACGAGTTTTTGCTCATGGTCGAGCACAGTGAGGATGGCGATCCGCTGCTCCGGCGTCGCGGACATGAAGGACACGCTGTGTGCCTTCTGCATCGCCTCGTCCACGTGGCGCATGCCGTCGCGGAAGTCTTTTTGCTCACCGGGGCCATAGCAGTCCGTGACCATGAGCGCCATGAACGCGCCGGTCTTGGCGGCCTTCGCGCCAGGTGTCTTCGTGGCGGGAAGAATCGTCTCGGCAATTTCATCGAGAAATGCGATGTCCTGGTCCGTGAACTTGCCGGTTCTTGCCCCGATTCTTGCCGCGGCAGGCCGCGCCTTCTCGGCCGCGGCCAGCAAACCGCTGCCGCCGACGAACGCGACTCCGCCCAGCAGGGCACTGACGCGCCGAATGGCCTCGCGGCGATTGATCAATTGATCCTGGTCGGTTTCCGCGTTCATGCTGATCTCACAGGTTGCGCCGATTGAGTTCGTTCACCGCGAAGTCCACTGCGCGAGCGGTCATTGCCATGTACGTGAGCGAGGGGTTTTGGCAGGCGCTCGAGGTCATGCACGACCCGTCTGTGACAAAAACGTTGGGTGCATCCCACACCTGATTGTGCGAATTCAGTACCGAGGTTTTTGCATCCCGCCCCATGCGTGCCGTGCCCATCTCATGAATACCCATTCCGGGAAAGGATCCGTAGTCGAAGGTCTTCACTCTTTTCGCGCCGGACTGCTCCAGCATCTCGGCCATGTCGGCCATCATGTCCTTGCGCATCAAGCGCTCGTTCTCACCCGTCGCGCAGTCGATTTTCAGGACCGACAATCCCCACTTGTCCTTCTTGGAGGTATCGAGCCCGATGAAATTGGCGTGGTTGGGCAGCATTTCCCCGAAGGCTGTGGCGCCGAATTTCCAAGGTCCCGGCGTCGCCATCTCATCCTTGAAATCCGCGCCCAGTCCCAGCTCCTTGACCGCTCGCATCCATCCGTCACGGCTCGCGGATCCCTGATAACCGAAACCGCGCAGGTACTCGCGCTTCTCGCCGAACAAGTTGCGATATCGCGGAATGTAGATGCCGTTTGGGCGGCGGCCGTAGTAATACTTATCGTTCATGCCTTCCAAATCGCCTTCCGCGCCGCAGCGAAAGTGATGATCCATGAGATTGTGACCGAGTTCGCCCGAGCTGCTGCCAAGCCCGCCCGGCCAAATGTCGGTCGCTGAGCGCATCAACAACCAGGTCGAATTGAGCGTGGATGCACAGAGGAAGATGACCTTCGCCGTGTACTCGGTGGTCTTCTCGGTGACGGCATCCAGCACGCGCACGCCGCTCGCGCGCTTTTGATCTTTGTCGTACAGCACCTCGGTCACGATGGACCAGGGTTTTAACGTGAGCTTTCCGGTTTTCGCCGCGGCCGGCAAGGTCGAGGACTGCGTGCTGAAGTACGCACCATACGGGCATCCAAGCCAGCAGGCATTACGGTATTGGCACGGCGCACGCCCAGGAAGACCCTGCGTTGCATTCGCGACGCGCCCGATGATCATGCGGCGCTTGCCGCCGAACGCGTTCTTCAATCGGCCCGCGATCAATTCTTCGCCGCAGTTCAGAGCCATCGCCGGCTGGAATTGTCCGTCGGGGAGCTGCGCCAATCCCTCATGCGAGCCGGATATTCCCGCGTGCTTTTCCACGTGGTCATACCAGGGCGCAAGCTCGTTGTAGCGGATCGGCCAATCCACCGCGATTCCTTCCTTGATGTTGGCCTCGAAATCAAAATCGCTCCAACGGTAACTTTGTCGTCCCCAGGTCAGCGAACGCCCTCCCACCTGATAACCTCGATACCAGTCGAAGCGTTTCACCTCTGTGTAGGGCGATTCCTTCTCATTGACCCAGAACGCCAGATTCTTCTCATTGAGCGCATAATCCCGTGTCAGCACCGGGTAGGCTGCCTCCATCGCATGAGTGTGACCGCCACGATGTAAGTACTCCCAGGGCCCCTTCGTGGCGTTGACGTAGTCCTTGATGTGCTCGACATTGCGACCGCGCTCGAGAAGCAGGACGCGAAGCCCCTTCTCGGTCAGCTCCTTGGCGGCCCAACCGCCGGAGATGCCGGAGCCGACTACAATCGCGTCATAGCGAACTGACTGCATCGTTTTTTCCCTAATAGGCTTAAGGCACGAGGAATTCGGTCTATTCTATCTCGATTCGGTCAATGTACTATCGCAAATCAGGTGAGTCGTATGCCCCGCCCTATTCGCCGCATCAGCCGTCGCGCCGCACTCGTGACGCTCGCGAGCGCTGCAGGCGCAATTGCCGCCGGGGCACGCCCGGCCGAGCCGCCAACTTCCTCCGGCAACTCGAGGAACGGACGCCTGAAGCAATCCTTCTGCCGCTGGCCGTATGCGCGCACACTGCTCCCGGACGTGTGCCGCCGCGCCAAGCAGATCGGTTTCGCGGCGATCGATCTGTTGTACCCCGAAGAATGGCCGGTTGCGCGCGATGCCGGTCTTACCGTATCCATGGGCTATGCCAGCCGCCGCGAGAGGTTCATCGCGACGGGGTTCAACGATCCTGCGAATCATGAGCTGCTGCTGGGGGAACTTACGACCGCTATTCCGCTTGCCGCCGATGCGCACGTGCCGAATGTAATCGCCATGTTCGGCAATCGCGTGGCCGGGGTCGATGATGCTGCGGCGATCGCCAACTGCATCGCCGGTCTCTCCAAAATTGCACCGCTCGCCGAAAAGCATGGCGTCACAATTTGCGTGGAGCTGCTCAACAGCAAGGTGGATCACCCGGGCTACCAGGGAGACCGGACTGCTTTTGGGATTGCCGTCATGAGGGCAGTCAACTCGCCGCGCGTCAAGCTGCTGTACGACATCTATCATATGCAAATTATGGAGGGCGACGTGATCAGGACCATTCGCGACAACATCAACTGGATCGGACATTTTCATACCGGCGGCGTTCCCGGCCGTCATGAAATCAACGGCAGCCAGGAACTCAATTACCACGCAATTGCCACCACCATCGCCGACCTCAGCTTCCCGGGCTATGTCGCGCACGAGTCTGTTCCCACTCGCAGCGATCCGTTTGAGTCCCTCACCGAGGCTTTCCAGCTATGCGCGGTCTGATGCTCGCCATGGGCTGCCTGGCCTGCGCAGCTGTCGCCGCCCAAACTCCGCAGGGCGACCCGAAAGCCACGGAACAATGGGAGCCGGTCCCGCCGGTGGTGTCGCCGGGCGCGCCTGGCGCGGCGCCTTCGGATGGGATTATTTTGTTCGATGGCCGAAACCTGGATGCATGGGTGGCAACGGAAGATCATTCGCCGGCCCGCTGGAAGGTCGGCAATGGGGTGCTGACCGTCGATAAAAAAGCCGGGAACATCGAAACCAAGCAACAATTCAGAAATTATCAGCTGCACCTCGAATGGCGCATTCCAAAAAACATTGCGGGCGAGGGACAGCTGCGCGGCAATAGCGGCGTCTTTCTGGCCTCAACCGGTAGCGGAGACGGTGGCTATGAGCTTCAGATCCTCGATTCCTGGAAGAACTCAACCTACGTCAATGGCCAGGCGGCAAGCATCTACAAGCAGTCGCCGCCGCTGGTCAATGCCATGCGCTCCCCGGGCGAATGGCAAACCTACGATGTGGTCTGGACGGCGCCGATCTTCGCGCCTGACGGGACCGTGAAGACTCCGGCCTCTGTCACGGTGTTTCACAATGGCGTTCTGGTGCAGAACCAGTTCCGGTTGACCGGTGAAACCCGCTACATCGGAGAGCCATCATACCGGCCCTATCAACGTGCGCCGATCAAGCTGCAGGCGCATGGCGATCCGTCCTCGCCCATCAGCTTCCGCAATATTTGGGTGCGCGAATTGAGTGACTCAGGTCAATGATCCCGAAGCATAACGGCGAACACTCTGTGGACGCCAAATTCCAGGCACTGCTGTCGCGCTACCACGTGCGCATGGCCGACGAAGACGCATTCATGAAGAAAGACCCGGCGAGCTTCGTCAATCGGCTCGACGAGTTTCTACTGCCCATTGGTCCGGAGGTGGCGTGGCTGCTGCACGCACTGATCGTCGGGCGCGGCGCTAAGCGCATTCTGGAATTGGGAACTTCTTACGGTTACTCAACCGCCTTTCTGGCCGAAGCGGCGCGGCGCACGGGCGGCAGGGTTTACACCATGGATCTGGCGGCAAACAAGCAGCACTACGCGCGCACGCAAATCGAGGAAGTGGGGCTCGGCGCGCAGGTGGAGTGGATGCTGGGAGATGCCACTGAAATGCTCAAGACCCTCGACGGGCCCTTTGATTTCGTGCTCGTCGATTTATGGAAGAATCTCTATGTGCCCTGCCTGAACTTGTTTTACGGCAAGTTGGCCGACAACGCCCTGATCGCGGCGGACAACATGCTGGCTCCCGAGACGGTGCGCGCCGACGCCGAGGCGTACCGGGCAGCCGTCAAGGCGAAGGGCAATTTGCAAAGCGTGCTGCTGCCCATCGGCAATGGAATCGAGTTGTCGTGCCTGTGGAAGCCCTGACGCGGCGTGAAACCCTGGCGCGCCTGCTGGCTACCGCCAGCGCGGCAGCGTTCGGCATTCGATCCAGCGGTGCTCAGGGCGTCAGCGCACCAACCGGAGATGGCGCCCAACTCACCGAGCTTGGCATGAATTTGAGCTCGCAACAGCGCGCCGCCGGTGTCGCGTTCCTAAAGCGTCACACCAGCGTCGACATCCACAGCCACCCGGGCCGATTCTTTCTCAACCAGGTGAGCGATCCGACGCCCACGATGCGCGCCTTCGGCGAACCCTTCGAGGCTGCAGCCATCGCCGACCTGAACGCGGGCAACGTGAGCGCGGCGTTGTTTTCAGCCGTCGCGGACATGCGCCTGCTCGAAATGACCCCGGCACAGGGGTTGCACGCGGGCCGGAACTTTCAGGCCGGGGAAGCGTATGCGGATTACCGCAGGCAGCTCGCGGAACTCCGGACCCTCGCCGCGAGTCACGGGCTTGCCAAGGGCCTGAAACCTGCCGACCTCGACGCCGCCCACGCGCAACACAAGACGGCCGCAGTGTTCGCCGTGGAAGGCGGAGACTTCGTCGAGGATAATCTTGACCGTATTCACGAGGCCTTTAATGACGGCGTGCGCGCAATCACTCTGGTGCACTACCATGTCAATCAGATCGGCGACATACAAACCGAAGCGCCCGTTCACAAGGGATTGACGGCGCTCGGCAAATCCATTGTCGCTGAGATGAATAAAACCGGCATCTTGATCGACCTCGCCCATGCGACATTCGATGTCACAAAGAATGTCCTCGAGATCTCGAGCAAGCCGGTTATGGTTTCACATACGAACTTGTTGACCCCAACCGCGAGTCATCCGCGCCTGATCAGCCGGGAGCACGCCAGGCTCGTGGCCGCCGCCGCCGGCATCATCGGCTCATGGCCATCAGGCGTGGGGCAAGCGACATTCGCGGACTACATTGATTCGATTCTGCGCTTGATCGACGCGGTGCAGATCGATCATGTCGCGATCGGCACGGACATGGATGCCAACTTCAAGCCGGTGCTGCGCAGCTATCGCGATTGGAGCCTGATTCCCGCCGCGTTGCTGGCGCGCGGCTTGCACGACGAAGAAGTCGCCAAGGTCATGGGCGCCAACTTTCTACGGGTGTTCAAGGCAAACCATTAACCTACGAACGTCGCTCGGCGTCTGGCGTTCTGCTGAAAAACAATCGCGATCCGTCGGCCACAGTCACTTTTCCACCAATCTCCGGCCTCTGAGCGTGCGACCGTCGACGCCCGCAAACCAGCGGTTTGTTTCAGTCGATCCAAACAGGCGTCGATCGCTGTCGCGGCGGTCCGGATTCTTGCGGAACTTACACGCACAAGTCGTCGGCATCGTACAGCCGTACAACGGCAGGCGCGGCGCTTCGCGCATCAGATAGGGTCTTCCCGTAGCGCGCGTTGCCTCCGCACAGCACATGATGCTCGGCGCGATTTCGACCGCGCGGAAATCGCCGGCGCCGTTCTGCGGCTTGGGCCTTGCGATTGACGTGGGTTTGTTTGCGGGCTCGCGTATCTTGCCAAACAGCCCTTCAAGTACTTTGATCATGACGGCGCTCCGGTGATCGACTAGCGAATATGATTTTGCGCACTACCATCAATGGGCACAGTGCCATACGCAGAATGTCCCTGCGGACCAGCTACGAGCATTGCGATGGGTGCCGCACAGCACGCCATGCTAAGTTAAATGAGAAGTAGCCCCATAGGGCCGAAGGACCCGAGAAAATGACCTTGCTGATAGACACAGAGACTGCACCCCGCCGCCGGGCGTTGCGCCTGTTGTTGTGGGCGGGAATCGCTCTCGCGCTCCTAATCGCGCTGATCTGCGCCGTCCTCATATCCGGCTGCGCGGCTTTCGGCGCGAAACCGCAAGGCGAGCGATTGGCCCGAGCACAGCAATCGCCGCAGTGGCATGACGGCCAATTCAAGGATCCGCAGGCCATCTGGATCGATACTCGTAAAGCGCTACTTCACTTCACTTTCGGCAAATCTGGGCCGGGCGTTACGCCTGATGCAGCCGTTCCGGTCGTCCATACAAGCGCCGCCGCGCTCGCGCGGGCACCTTTGTCAGGTTTGCGCGTCACCTGGTTCGGTCACTCCTCCACGCTGCTCGAAATCGACGGCAGCAAAATACTCATCGATCCTTTCTGGAGCGCGCGCGCCTCGCCCTTTTCTTGGTCGGGGCCCAAGCGCTGGTATCCGCCTCCAATTGCTTTGAGCGATCTTCCGCCCATTGATGTCGTACTCATTTCCCACGATCACTACGATCACCTGGACTACGCCAGCATTGTCGCCATGAGATCCTGGCACAACGTGTTCGTGGTGCCGCTTGGCATCGGCGCGCACCTGTCGCGATGGGGAATTCCGAGTGAGCGCATCATCGAACTCGACTGGTGGCAGTCCACGCACCAGGGCAACATCGAATTGGTTGCGACGCCGGCGCGCCACTCCTCCGGGCGACTATCACCCAACAGCGACCACACTTTGTGGGCAGGCTTTGCCATCATCGGCGATCAACATCGCGCCTGGTATTCCGGCGACACCAGCTACCACAAGGACCTGCCCAACATAGGCGCACGCCTCGGACCCTTCGACGTCACTCTGATCGAGGCCGGCCAATACGACGCCAATTGGGCCGACAATCACTTGGGCCCGGAGCTTGCCGTCCAGGCTCATATCCAAGTACAAGGCCGCACCATGATTCCCGTGCATTGGGCGCTGCTCAAGCTGGCACAACATACTTGGACCGAGCCCGTAGAACGGGTGCGCGTGGCGGCTCGCTGTCACGATGTGGATGTTCTCACGCCGCGACCCGGCGAGAGCGTCGAGCCGACGCAGCACCCTGCGATTTCTCAGTGGTGGCCGGACTTGCCCTGGGCTTCCGCCAGCGCACGCCCGGTACTATCCACCCTCAATGGCGATCCCGCCGAGCGCGTCAGGCTCGACGCCTGCCCCGCTCAATGACCTATCGACACAGCTCGGAGCCCATTCTCGGCCAGCCGGCGTCCCGGCGCCGCCGCAACAGCCTTCTCAAATTCCGTTCGTGCCTCAATCCGCTGTCCGTGCCGAAGTAGAAACGCTCCCAGCAGTTCATGCGTCGGTTGATCGATCGTAGGCGGACCAAAGGCAATCGGCAGCGTCATTTCCAGGGCGACGGCCCGGCGCAGCAGCTTGTCGGCCGTTGCCAGGTGATTCTCTTGCTCGGCCATCAGACCCCTAGCCTCTTCCAGAAGTATCTCGGGTCGGACGCGATCGGTCGGATCAGGGTCGCCGCGTTTCGCCTCCAAGTCGACGACGAAGTGAGCGAGGGTTTCGAGTTTGCCGATGGCCTCACGCGCGGCCACGAGATTTCCCTGCGTGATCTCGCCAAGCGCGCGTGCGAACGCGAAGTCGAGCAGCGCGCTGGGCCCTGCGTTCGTCGGCACGGTCCACTGAGCGACCTCGCCATTCCATTCGCCCGTCTCGAGCAGGTAGCGCAGTCTCATATTGGCAAAAGAAGCGGTCATGCTGTCATCCGGGTCCATCGAATGCGCCGGATGCTCCATCGCGAGCGCTCCTTCCATCGCGGCACGGCACGCGGCAAGCGTGCTCCTCGCGGATTCCACATTCCCGAGCTGCAGGTATGCGTACCCGAGCCAACTCGAATAGTGGCCGCAGCCAACCGGCTTCTTCCCTGCTGCAAGGCGTGTACGATTGACGGCGGCGATCGCGGCGACATTAGCGTCGACGGTGGCGGCCCACATACCGAGCGCAAGGAATATGTGCGACGTCATGTGCTGAGCGTGGCCTGCATCAGGCGCGATCTTGGCGTAAATGCGAGCCGCCCGCAGCCCCAGACGGGCGTGCGCCGGATCGTCGTAGCTGTGGATGAGATAATGCACCAGCCCGGGATGCTCTCGATGGCTCGTCCATGCTTCCTCGAGCACGGCTGCCGATCGCATGTAGGTCGCGAGGTCGCGTCCGCCATGTGCACTGCCCAAGATCGAAAGTCCGTAGAAGGCCGCCGCGTCGACATCGTCCGGATAGTGCGCAAGGACCTTGGCCATCGCGTCTTCGTATCGGACGTCGCGGTCCTCCTTGGTACCGTCGCCGTAGAGAATCTCAATCGCGTCTAGATAGGCCTTTTCCCGTTCCGTCTGCGCCTTGGAGCGACGCGCAGCAGACGATGGTGCAAGCCTGTTTAGCGCTGCGCGCGCCGCATTGAGATCCTGCTGCATCCAGACAGGATGGTTGAACGTCATCGCCTCGCCCCAGTACGCCATCGCGAAGTCCGGATCCGCCGACTCGGCGCGGCGAAAGGCGGCCGCGGCGGAGTCGTACTCAAAATCGTGAAGTAGGGCCAGGCCGTCGCGGAAGTCGGCCTGGGCCGTGGAGGCGCCGGAATTGGCGAACTCGACGCGCCCGTATTGAGACGCCGCAACGGCGGGGGCACCGCGCTTGGCAATTGTCGTGAGTTGAGTTTGTACACACACCCAATGACCGTGGATTTTGACAATGAAGTCGGTGCCGATCTCTTCTGTTTCAAATGGCACGTTTTTGTATGACCCGGTACTTTTGGTGCGGGCTGTGACCAAGGCCATGTTGCCATAGCGACGAATGGTTTGGTTCTCAGAGGTCATCTTCGTGTGCTTCAGGTCGCCGCTGGCAACGACCTTAAGGAAGCGCTTTTTATCGATGGTGTCGCCGTCGCCGCTGACAATTTTCCAGTCGGTGGATAGGTACCGTTCCAGCTCCGCCACATCATTGCGCGAGAGTGCGGAGGAAAAGTCCGCCTCAAACTTGGCGATTTCCGCCGTCGTTTCGTGAGTTTGCGACCTCGCCTGGCCCGCCACGAAAAGAGCGACGCAGGAAAGCGTTGCGAAAAAGGCCTTCCGGCGCATGAGTTCTACTCCGTTGTTCCAACACCCCGAATACCACGCCGAGGCACTCATAACATAACGTTTTTTGGGCTGCGACAGATACCGTAATTTTGCAGCAACAGCATTGCCACAAAGCGAAGATCGCACGAGCATGGCTCACGGGTCATGTCTTTTGAGTACATCAAGACAGGGGTGCTGAATGCAACGCAGCAGTAACGATCCACTGATGAGATGGGCGTCAATTCCATTTCCAACGCCGCCCGGCCAAGAGTGGCGGCTGCACATGTCCAGAATCGCGGCCGGCGTGCAGTCAGTTCGCGCGCCGCCCAGAAGCCGCGGTTAAGTGATCAGCGCGCGGGCTCAATCCACATACGTGTGGATTCAAGTGGATTTATCCAAACGCCCGCGTAATCGAATTCCAAGCGATAACAGGGGGTCCAAATGAAGTCCATGCTGTTCATTCTGGTTGCGCAGTTACATTCGGGCGGAGCGCAAACCGTGGCTGCGTATCCGAGCTTGGAACAATGTAGAGATGCACTTAGGACCGCGGTTTCAAACGTCGCCGCGGATTACACCTGTGCGGCGACGCCGCTTCAGGGTCGGTGGTCGCAAAAGGATTCGCGTTTTCTCATGGCGCGGGAATGAGAAACGGCGAGGCGCGCTAATCGATGCCGTGAATGCGCAGGCTGATGAGTTGATCGAGGGTGAGATTTTGCATGCCCTTGGATCGCAAACCCTCGATGTACTGCGGCGTAACTCCATGGATGCGCAAGGCGATCAGCTGTTCTGGCGGTGCGTTCGGGTAACCCAAGTGGCTGATTTCACCGGCAAACTCCGGCGAGACCCCGTGAATGCGAAAAGCGATTAGCTTTTCTGGATCGGTCGTGTCGATGCCGGCTGAGCGCAGGCCGCGGATGAAATCCGGTGAAACGCCGTGGATGCGGAATGCGACCAGCTTGTCCTCATCGGTGGTGTTGACGCCGGCGCCATGCAGATCCTTGACGAACTCCGGCGTCACGCCGTGAATGCGAAAGGCAATGAGCTTGCCGGCGTCCGCCGCGTCGAGACCCGCCGCGCGCAAATCGCGAATGAATTCCGGTGTAACGCCGTGAATTCGGAATGCGAAAAGCTTGCCGGCGTCCAGACCACGCACCGCCGCACTCTTCATCGAGCGGGCAAAGTTGAAACTGACATCGAAGATCGTGGCGGATAGAAGACTCTTGTCTTCGAACGAAAACCCGAGCTTCGCCATTTCCGCGACGTATTGCGGATTCGATTTAAACGTGAACAATCCGCTGCCGCGCTGATCTTGGACGAATCCTTCGCATTCGATGCTTCCCGCATCGCGTTGAACCGTGAAATGCACATCGTGTTTGGCGGCGCCGGCCCAATCGAGGCCCCGCAGGTCCGCCAGCAGCCACGGCGAGGAAGTATTGAAGTGATCGCCGCCGCCGGAGCCCTGCAGAGAGAACTGCACCCTGCCGGGCTCGTCGGCCGAGTCCAGTGCCCACGTTCCCTTCTCAATCGCGGCCGCGGCGGCAGCCAGGGGAATTAGCACCAAAGCCGCAAGAATATGGGAGACGCGCATGAAACGAATACCTCTTATGAGATCCCGGCGACTTTCAACGAGATCAATTGATGAATGGTCAGATCCTTAAAACCGTGACTGCGGATTTTTTGCGCAAATTCCGGCGTGATCCCCTGAACCTTTGCCGACAGATAATCGTGAATATGCAGATTGGTGAGGCCGGCGGCCGCGAGCCCGTTAACAAATTCCGGCGTGACGTCCTGCACCTTTAACGCCACCAATTCCCGGGGACTGGCCTCAAGGCCTGCCGCGCGCATCTCGCGAATGTACCCGGGCGTGACGCCATGAATCTTCAAAGCAATGATTTCCTCGACGGTCAGATCCTTCAGGCCCGCGGATTGCAGACCGCCGATATAGGAGCCGCCCTCTCCCGAATCGGCCGTGGGCGCGGAGGGAGCCTTGACTGTAGCGGGCGCCTTTGGCGTAGAGGGCGCCTTCGGCGCCGCTACAGGGGCCACGGGTGAGATGCGGCTCAGATGAACGCGAGGAGCCGCGGGGATCGAAGGAACCGATGGAGGCTCCGGTGCGAGCAGTGCAGCCGGCGCTTCGGGTGCGGTGGGTGGATCCGCGGGTGCCGCGGGTGGATCCGAGAGCAGCCCAGGAGGATCCGGGGGAGTTGGCGGCGGCAAATCACTCGTGATTCGCGTGCTTGCGGTTCCCGCCATCAGGATGCCCGCGACGCAAAGGCTGCCAATGAAGACCAATCCGCTGGTGGAAATCGCGCTCGTGACGCCTTTGATTCCGAGTAGACGGCCAATGCGAGATGTCAACACGCCGCCGTTGGCCGCCATCGCCCAGACCGAACTCGACCGCGATTCCTCGAGCAGCGCCAGCGCCCGGGCGTAGCCAGGGGCATTGCCGCAGGCACTCACGGCCACATCGTCACAGCAATGCTCGCGTTCGTTGCGAATCACGCGATTCACCCACCACACTGCCGGGTGATAGAACAGCAGTGTCTCGGTGGCAATTTGAAAAACGTTGACCAAACCATCCCAACGTTTGATGTGCGCGAGTTCGTGGGCAATGATGGCTTCGACTTGCCACGGCGATAGGCCCGCGAGCGCGGATAGCGGCAGCACGACCACCGGCCGCCACCAACCCAATACTGCCGGCGACTCCGCGGCTTTTGAGCAGACAAAGCGCACCGCGCGCGACACGCCGAGGCGCCGCTGCAGCGCGAGGCAGGTTTGCAAGAGATCTCCCGCGATGGCTTCGGCGCGCTGCCGCCGCATCCGAATCAACAGCATCCACGCACCGAGCGTGCGAAGCGTGAACATATAGACGCCGGCGAGCCAGGCCAGGACGGCATAGCTCATCCAGTCGATCGAAGCGGCCTTGGCGACCGTCGAAGATGGCCGGACATCGGGTGCGGCGACCATCGCCTGCACGGCTTCGAGACCCCCTCTGATCTGCGCAATTCCTCCCAAGGAAACCTGCCCTATGGGCGGAGGAGATTGCTGCAGCAGGGCGTAAGTCGCGAACGGCGCGATCATCATCGCCGTTAGTGCGCAGACCGCACTCGCGTAGCGCGCCTGCGGACTGCGTATACGTGCGAGTAGCGCGCACAGAACCAACGCCAGCACCGCTCCCTGCCAGACAAAATGGAGCAGGCACCACCCTAAAATCCGTACCGTTTCAGGATTCGTCACTTAGTTTTCCTCTCGTGTTCATCCAGCATGCGGCGGATTTCTTCGATCTCCGCAGGCGATGTCTTTTTTCCCGACAGGGCATGCATCATCAATTGGCTCGCCGAACCCGAAAAGGCGCGCTGCACCAGGTCGCTCACCAGTTGACGCTTGGTGCTTTCCGCCGGTAGCCGTGCTTCGTAAACGTGGGCCCGCTCATCTTCATTGCGGATCACCATGCCCTTCCCGGTCATGATTTGCAGCAGCTTGAGTACCGTGGTGTACCCCGTGGCCTTGCCGCTATCTAGAACTTCGTGGACTTCACGAACCGTGGCGGGCCCGCGTTCCCAAAGTACGCGCAAGATCGCCAATTCCATGACGGTGGGCTTTGGGGTCGTTGATTTCTGCATACGAGGCAGACTACTACGAATCTATTCGTAGAATCAACGAAAATCTTCGTAGATTATCTATTGAGTAAAATCAACCACTTATGGACGGCGAGATTTCGCGTAACTGTCGAACGCGACGGCGGCGACGATGATCAACCCGATCACCACCTGCTGCCAATAAGACGATACATGCATGATCACCAGGCCGTTGGTGAGCACGCCGATCAATAACGCGCCGATGACAGTGCCGCCGATCCCACCCCGGCCGCCCGCGAGACTGGCGCCGCCAATGACCACCGAGGCAATCACGCGCAGCTCATAGCCCACTCCGCCGACCGCCTCGGCCGCGCCCAGCCTTGCCGACAACAGAAATCCGGCAAGACCTGCGAGCGCACCCACGATCAAGTACACGCTGGTGATGATGGCCGCGACATCGAGACCGTTGAGGCGCGCTGCCTCCGGATTTCCCCCGACTGCATAAACATAGCGTCCGTACCGTGTGTAGCGTTGCGCGACGTAGCCGACGAGGGCAATCACGCCGAAGAACACCACGGGCACCGGCACACCGATGATCGATCCGGTGCCCCACCATCGATAGCTCGCGTCGAAGCCCGCGATCGGGGAACCATCGTTCAGGATCAAGGTGGCCCCGCGCCAAACGGTCAAGCCGCCCAAGGTCACGATGAAGGGCGGGATGCTGAACACCGTCACCGCCTTTCCCTGCAAGTAGCCTACCAGCGCGCCGACCGCGGTGGCCGTCGAGAGAGCCACCAGCCAACTCAGCGAATAATCCGCACCAATCGCCTTCATGACGTACGCGCCCGCCATGCCCGCAAACGCCAGCAATGACCCCACTGCCAGGTCCACTCCCGCCGTCAAAATAACGAAGGTCATCCCAACCGCGATGATGCCGTAGATCGAAACCTCCGTAAGAATGTTGCTGATATTGCGCATCGAGAGGAAGCGCGAGTTCTCCGCCGCGAAAAACACAATGAGAAGCACCAGAAAGAGCGAGGTCCCATAGCGCCGCAGCCAGCCGATGGTGTCGAATCGGCGAAGCGCGGCGGGCTCTGCGGCGTTCATGCGGTGACTGCGCGCGGCGCGTCGGCGGCCGCTGAAATAGCCATGAGTTGCATCAGTGTTTGCTCCGTCGCCTCCGCGGCCTCTAGAGTGCCGCTGATGCGGCCCTCGCGAAAAACGACGATCCGGTCACTGAGCGCCAGCACCTCCGGCATTTCCGAGGAGATGACGATCAACGCGATGCCGCTCTGCGCCATGTCGGACAACAGTTGGTGAACTTCTGCTTTCGCGCCGATGTCTATGCCTCGCGTCGGTTCGTCGACGATCAGCAGTTTGGGCTGCAGGGCCATGCAGCGTGCAAGCAACACCTTTTGTTGATTGCCGCCCGATAGCGTTCCGATCGCCGAGGTGGAATTCGGCATCTTGATGCGCAATGCCGTTTGGTACTTGTGGATCAACAGACGTTCTTCGGCCTCGTTGACGAAAATTCGCCACCGCGCCAGGCGACCTAAACTGGGAAGCGTCATGTTCTGGCTGATCGACTGCTCCAGAAAGCATCCCTGCTGCTTTCGATCCTCGGGCACGAGAGCCACCCCGGCTCGAATGGCGTCACGCGGCGAGCGCAATGGGCTTACGTTTTTTCCGCTGAGGTAGATGACGCCTCGATCGCAATGGTCGGCGCCAAAAATGATCCGGGCAAGCTCGGTGCGCCCTGCTCCCACAAGTCCCGCAAAACCAACGATTTCCCCGGCTTTGACCTCGATCGATAAATCCTCGAGCGCCATGGCGTGCCGATGGGCGGCATCGAGCGAGCGCGAAATGCCCTTGACCTCGAGCACTGGTGTGCCTGGCGGCGCGCGGCGCGCGAGCCGCGGGAATTCCACATCGCGGCCGACCATGAGCCGGATCAAGTCACGGATCTCCACCGTGCTCACCTCGCCGCTGGCAACCAACCGACCGTCGCGCAGGACCCTGAAACTGTCACAGACTTGCTTTACCTCGTCCAAGCGATGCGTGACGTAGATAAAGCTCACCCCGCGCGCCTTAAGGTCGCGAATCACCGAGTGCAGAATTTCCACTTCACGCCCGCTCAAAGCGGCCGTCGGCTCATCCATGATGATCAGCTTCGCCTGTTGCGCGACGGCGCGGCCGATTTCCACCATCTGCTGATGCGCAACGCTCAAATGACGCACTTCCCTGCGTGGATCCACGTTCAACCCAAGACTCAAGAGCAGAGTGCGTGATTTCTCATGCATCGCCTTCCAATCGATGAGCCCGTAGCGCCTCGGTTCCCGTCCCAGAAACAAATTCTCCGAAATTGACATGAACGGCAGCAAATTGAATTCTTGGTAGATGGTGATGAGACCCAGGCGCTGCCGCTCACGCGGGGTATCCTGCGCGTCGAGCGTCGCGCCCTGCAGGACCACTTCACCCTGATCCGCGCGCAGCGCGCCCGAGAGAATTTTCAATAAGGTGGATTTCCCTGCGCCGTTTTCGCCCAACAACGCGTGCACTTCCCCTGCTTGCACCTGCAGGTCGACGCCGTCGAGCGCTCTTACGCCCGGGAATTGTTTGCAGATCTTGCGGACATCCAGAAGGGGCGCGCTGGACATCGGGCCGCTACCGAACTTCGCCAATCCGCTCGGCTTGATTGATATTCGATTGTGTGATCAATACCGGCACAATGTTTGCGCCCGTCATGGGTGTTTGTTTGCGGATACGCGCCACGAGCTGCCGCAACGCGGTTCGCGCCTGGTTGATCGGCGATTGCTCGACCGTGGCCGCGAGTTCACCGCTGCGCACGGACTTCAGCGCCTCTGGAGTCGCATCAAAACCAATGACTTTCACGCCGGCGACACCGCTCGAGCGCAATGCCTCCAGGGCCCCCAACGCCATTTCATCGCTCTCAGCCACGATCGCTTGCAAAGTCTGCCCGCCGAGCGAGGTCAACACGTTTTGCGTCACCGTCAGGCCCTGTTCGCGCTTCCAGGTGCCGGTTTGTTCCGCGACGATTTGATATTTTGCGCCCGCGGCACCCAAGGTCTCCTTGATGCCGCGCGTGCGGTCAATGGATGGGCTCGACCCCAGCTGTCCGGTTATCAGCAAGATCCGCGCGCCGTTCGGAAATGAATCGATCGCCCACTGGGCCATGATACGTCCGCCCGCGACATTATCCGCACCGACATGAGGCACCTTGACGCTGGTGTTGTCGACGCGGCGATCCAAGGTGACGATGGGAATGCCCGCCTTGATCACTTCCTCCACGCCCGGCGCGAGCGCATTCACATCGTTCGGCGCCAATATGATCCCTTGAGCTCCGCCGGCGATGGCGGCCTGGATGTCCGCGGTCTGCTTGGCCGAATTGGATTGGCCATCCTCGACGGAAACCGCGACATTGAGCTCGCGAGCCTCGCTATCGAGCGCCCGCTTCACAGCGACAAAGAAGGGCTCGGTCATGTCGTGCAGACTGGCTACGATCTGCACTGAATTGTCCCCGGACTTGCCCGAGCAGCCGTTCATCGCGAGCATCGCGGTGCCGGCACAGAGAACGCAAGCCGCCAAGAAGGCACCGTGGAGTTTTCGCGATTCGCGCGACGATGAGTGCATTACTGCGGCGCCACGTGGGACTTCTGGGCCAGCCACTCGTGCTGCGGGTCATTGCGAAATACCCAATTGCGCTCCGGACCCGCCATGACGTTCAAGTAGTACAGGTCGTAGCCGTGTGCGGCGCCGACAGGGTGGTAGCCGCGCGGCACGAGTACCAGGTCGCCGTCGTGCACGCACATCGTCTCGTCGATATCGCGCTCATCGGTATACACACGCTGAAATGCAAATCCCTGCGGCGGATTGACGCGATGATAGTAGGTCTCTTCCAGAACGGTTTCCTTGCCCACAGTGGCGGTGTCGTGCTTGTGCGGCGGGTAGCTCGACCAATGGCCGCCAGGGGTGATCACTTCTACCACCAGAAGACTGTCGGCGTCCTTGGTCTGCGGAAGGATATTTCTAACGTACCGGGTGTTGGTACCGCTGCCGCGCACCTCCCGGCTCATGTCCGCGGCTGCAATGGCACGCGGTGATCGGCCCGGATTGCCGGGCGCCGAGCACACCGCCAACTCGGCCTCGCCTTGCGCCGTCACGGTGTAATTCGAACCTGCTGGAACGTAAACCGCGCCTGGAGCGGCATCGTCGAACACCGATGCGCGGCCGCCCACGCCATCGAAGCGCTTGCCATCGATGGAGATATTCGCAGTGCCCGTCAGCATTACGAGACAGGTCTCACGCTGGCCCGAGCCGCCTTGCACCACCTGCGTAGACTTGAGACGATGAATCTGAAAGCCGACATGCCGCCAACCCGCGCTCTGCGGCGTGACATTGATTACGCAGCCATTCTTGTCAGGTGTGCCCGGCCGGACCAAAAGCTTACTCATGCATATTCCGCCTTCCACAAATTTGCAGCCGCTGCCCGGCGGCGCAGTGTATCCAAGCCCAGCGCCGCATAGACCTTCGGATTCGCGAGCGCTGGATCTTGCTCTGCTTCCACGATGATCCATCCGCCATAGCGCATCTGCGCGAGCGCCTGCATTACCGCAGCGAAATCCAGGTCGCCATCGCCGGGGACGGTAAACATACCCTTAAGCACGCCGCTTAAGAAACTGCCGTCTTCGGATCGTAACCGCTGATGCACCGTTGAACGGACGTCCTTGCAGTGCACGTGCACGACCCGCTCCGGATTCTCGCGAATGAGCGACAAGGTGTCCACGCCGCCGAGTGCCGCATGTCCGGTGTCGACTGTCAACCCGACTGAGGCCTCAGTGGACTCAATAAAACGCTCGAGGTCGCGCTGCGATTCGACCACGGTGCCTAAGTGATGATGGTAGGCCATGCGCAGCCCCGCGCGGGCAAGATGGTCGGCGACCTCGCTCAACTTCCGCCCAAACTGCTTCCATTCCGAATCGGCAAGCCGGGGCGTCGCGGAGAGTGGTCGCGCCTGATTGCCGTGGATGGCGTTGCTCGTCTCCGCCACGATGAATACGCCGCTGCCCATCGCTTTGAGCAGCGCCAAGTGCGGCTGCAGCGCCTCAATTTCTGCCGCGGCCGAACGGATCAGAAGACTGGCGCTGTACCAACCGCCGACCAAGGCAAGTCGATGTTTGCTCAACAACGCTTCAAGTACATGCGGCTCGCGGGGAAACTTTCCACCGAGCTCGATTCCGGAAAACCCCAGCTCCTGAGCATCGGTGAGAACGGTCTCCAGCGGCGTACCGCCGCCAAGCGCTGGCAGATCATCATTGATCCACGCAATGGGACTGACTCCAAA
>DASYIN010000148.1:0-7577 GCA_035997505.1 Steroidobacteraceae bacterium
TTTTTGGGTGCGCCCGGCAAGGCGCACCCGCTGCGTGTTCCCTTACTCTACCGTGGGAATTTCACGCCAGTTCAATAGCCGAGTCGCCAGCCCACTGGTGAGGTTCGCGGGTACTTTCTCAGGAAGTCCCGTCGTGAATCCAACGACTATCTCGGGAGTGCCATTGGCGCCGGCAAACCTGAGGTTGATCGCCGCGACTCCGTACGAGTCAAAAGAAGGAATGGGATTCCCAGCGACGGTCGGCTGCAATACCGAGTTAACGGTTGCGTAGTCAACCGCGTAGACCCGGCTTGAACCCTGCGGGCTGCAGGGATCAGTGGCCGTTGTCAACGAAGTGGCAAAGGTCACGATGCCATTGAACGCCTGAGGATTCAGTATCACGCGCCAGCCGACGCCTGAAGCGGAGTCGATACCCAAGTCGGTGTACCAGCCTTTCGAGCCCACAGGCAGCATGTTGGGGACGGGTGGGTTGATGATGGTACCAGTGGTCGTGCCGCCGAGTTGGGCGTCGGTAACCGGCGTGAGATTCGCCCGCGTGATGGGGGCCCCGATAACGTTGAAGGTCGCGGCCGTTCCATCGATGATGGCATAGAAGGATTGCATCTGTGTATTGGGCAGGTCGGTGATCGCCAGCAATACGCCGGTGCCGAACAAGACGTATCGCTTGCGGGTGACCGGGTGGATCTCGATCAGGGGTGCGGTAGTGATGGGTTGTGGCACGGTGGCCAGCAGTACCGGTGGCAGATAGTGTCCCGCCATGTCCGACGTGACCAGATCGAAGCGCCACATTTGGCCATCCAAGTCACCCACGTACACCGAATCGGCGGTTTCGTCGCTGAAATCCTTGACGAACGCGGATGCTTGCGTAAGTCCGTGCGACAGGTTCGGCGTTTTGATCGGCGGCTCCAGCAAGACGCCGGTTTTCGGATTGACAACATAGAGATATCCGTAGCCGTCGGCGTTGTTGTAGCCCGAGGTCAATATGGCGACCCAGCCGTACTTCACGGTTTTGACGACCACAGGTACGCCGTAACTGTATCCCATGGTGCTGTCTGTGAATTCCCATAGGACTTTGCCCGCAACGCCGAGCTCCGTCGTCATCTGATTCACAGGATCGGTGATATCGAGGGCGTAGTAGCTCATGCCGCCCTTGCCGAGACCGCCAATCAACACGGTGTGCCAATCGCTTGCTCCGTACGGGCCCGGCCCGATGTGGTTAAAATCGAAGTCGAAGGAAGCGGGCGTGGCATCGACGTAGTTGTGGTGCACGAAGGTCGGATTGCCAAGCGCCGCAAGGCCGTCCACCTGTGGTGTGCCGTTCGGTCCGTAGAAAACCGCACTCGGGACGTAGGCAAACACCTCACTGCCATTCGTACCGTTGAAACCGTGCAGCATGCCGTCGTTGGCGCCGGCATAGACCATGGTGGTCCGCGGTGTGAGGGTGGTGAATTGATTCTTGAAGGCCATATAGCCCGGATTGTTGGCTTCCGAAAAGGTCTGCTGCGGAGTCGATACCGGCGTCAAACTGGCGTCGACGATATCGCCCAGCAGCAGTTTGCGGTTACGAAAAGCGTTGATGCTGGGCGAAGCTGTTGAGGCGACTTCGTTCGTTCGATCACCGCGCAGATAATTCAATAACTTGGTCTCGTCCGCCGCGTTTGCGGTGCTGTTGTAATAGGTGGGCTGGAGTGCGGCCTGCTCGTTTGCGCTGAGATTGGCAAACTCGAATGCTACGCCTGCGTGGCTGCTGTCATTCCAAGTGGCGACAAGACGCCCAGTTTGCCAGCCAGTGCCCGAGAGCTGAGTCTGCAGCGTGTTCGAGGTAGGAGCAGCAGGATTACATATCGAGGTACACCACAACGGGGCCGGCTGCGGATTGCCGCCGCTGTCGAAAGTCAGTGTGTTGCCGGCCACAGTGCCGGTCCAGCCGTTGGCATCGTAACTCGCCCCGAAGGACAGCGTGCTGGTTGAGACATTCGGCAAAGAGAACGAGAACGAGGTACTGAGTTGCGAAATGGAACTGGTAATGCTGGTGAACGCGGATTTCAATCCGGCCACCATCGCGTTGGCGTTGCCGGCATTGTAGTAGTTGTCTGGCAGCGGGTGCACATTGCCAACCATGTTGACGGTGGCGCCGGTCGTGTCGTACTGGCCCAGGGTAACGGCAGTAGTCATGTCGTATGACGGCGGATTGACTGTAACGGGAGGGCCGGGGTTCGTCGCACCGGCAGGACCCTGAGGAATCGTCCCCGCGTTGAAGCCGCCGTACTTGGTGGCAAGGTAGTACGGATTTAGATTTTCGAGGCGCTGGTTTTCCGCGACATCCATCCAATAGGTGGAAATAGTCTGCGCTCCCGGCAGGTCAGTACGGATGTCGTTGACGTGCACGCCATAAGCCAAGCCCGCGATAAAGTAGGTGGCGCCGGAAAGATTCGGCCACACGGGCGTAGGCGCAATGCCCTCGATGTTTTGCAATTCCGTCGTCCAGAGTGAGGCCTGATTGAAAGTATCCGCACTCACGGCACCCGGCATCGGGCGGCCGCCGGGTCCCGAGTAGGTGCTGCCGCCCACATCGTAGTCATACCAGGTATGGTCGTCGCCGATACCTAAGATGAAGTTCTTCTGGCAGGAATACAGAATGGAGCCGCCCGGGTTCGGGTTCGCCGTCGTATCCGTAGCCGTGGGCCAGGTAGTCAAGGCCGGAAAGCCGTCCAAGATCGCGGGAGTGGTGCTGTTGGTCCATTCGTTTACATTGCCCAAATTCTCAAAGTATCGTACCGCCGCGTAATAGAGCTCGGCGACGTTGTCGTATGTCTTGTAAACCTGCCCGCCGTTTACCGCCGCGTACTCGCCAAACTTATTTAAGTAATTCATGACACCGCTTTGCGAGACGGCGGGGATGGTGGCGGAGGCCGATGCGCTGTCGGGATTGACGCTCATGATGCCGGTGGTTGAATCCCACTCGGGTCGGGGGTTGGGGGCGAATGCAGTGGAAAGCGGATTCGGAACGTTCGGGCCGATGAAGCCCATCGGCGCGCGCATTGCGCCGCCCTCGCGAACATCGCCGCCTTGATTGAGATATCCAAAGGCACTGAAGCGAATTTTATTGGCATACTGCTGCAACAAGCCCTCAGGCTTGTAGTGGCCGCCGTACCGCACGCAGTTCGCCTCCAATTGACCGGTAACGCAGACCTTGACACGGATGTATACGCGATAGGCGCCGGCTGCTGCGCCGGCACTGGTATTGGCGGCGCTGAGGTTGCTCAAGTCCTGGGCCGAATTCGCCTGCGTCGTGTACGCGCTGCCGTTGCCGGAAATCACCATGGCATTGCCGTTGTTAAAGATGCCTGAGTCGAATGAATTCCAAGCGCCTAACGGTGTGACGCTGTTGATCAAACCAGAATTGAGATTATTGCCGCCGCCTTGGCTGGTGCCGCGATAGGGGAAGTTTGCGGCGGCAGAACCCTGATTCGAGCCCCACGCCTTCTCCAAAATCGTGCTAAAGACGGTGTCGTGGCTGCGGTAGCCGCCAGTCAGCGCCCAGCGGAAGGGATCGATGGTCTGCATCGAGGCCCAGTTCATGAAATTGCCGCTCCATTGGTTCGAGCAGCTGTGGTTGTTTGATCCGTGTGCCGCGCCATTCGGCGTGAAGAAGCTGCTGGCAGGCGTGGCAGCGTTGAAAGAGTAGTCGTAGCACTTCAAAGGGTCGAAATAACCCAGGTACTGCGTAGTGTCCGAGTAGTCGCCGAGGTTCGCGATGCTGATCGCGGTGGGGAATTCCACCGAGAGCGCGAGCGCCAGGTTACCGGGCACATCGGCACCGGCGGCAATCGGCTTGTCCGCGAGATTGGTTACCGCGCCGCGCGACGGTGCCATGCAAACGAGGCCAAGCAGCAGCGTCAAAGAGACTGCGACACTGCGAGAAAATGGGCTGTTCATGGGTTTAGTCCGGTTTGGTAAAGGTGGTTTGCAAGAACGCCTGGGTGCTGCGCGGTCCATCGATTCGCACGCTAATGCGATAGATCGTCGCGGACGGCGGAGCGACGGCGGTGTTCCGATTCGCGGTGCCGCCGGTGGGTAAGCCGGTCGACTGTACGCAAGTGGAGCTGCTGGCAGTGACGGTGAGCGGCGCACACAGTCGGTCAATGACGTAGCGGATTGTCACGTCCGACGTCCTGCCGGCTAGGTCGGCGGCGGTATATGCCGCGGCAAATGCGGCATTGTCGAGCAGCACGAGGGGCACGCCCTGCGAATTCGTGGGCAGCGTCGTGGCACTGTAATTCGCGGTCTGCACATCGGCGGTCGTATTGGTGGTCGTTAAGCCGCCCCCGAGCGGCAGCCCAGTGGTTCTGAATTCGGTCATAACGCTGGCGACCGCCTGCTCAGCTTGATTGACCAGGTCGCGGTGAAAGGCAAGATTGCCGGCACTCAGCAGCGAGCTGTCTACCGAGCGCAGCAGAGCCACGGCGCCGATTGCCAAAATCAACAGCACGATCAACGAGAAGATCAAAACCACGCCACGCTGGCGCGCCGCCGAAGCGAACCGGAATCGATTCATCATGCTCCCCCCGCCAGCAACAGCATGTTGCGCAACGGCACGGTGAATTCGAACACGCGATAGCGGAACTGCTGGTCGGTTGCGTTCAAGTTAATGGTCTTGTCCAGCGCGCCGGCAGCACTGACCAAGCCGTTGAAAACCGTGAGGGTCGGCGGGGAGACCGGAATGGGGTTACCGAGGTTGTCCCGCTTCGTATCGTAGTATTCGCCGCGCACCACCAGCGCGATCCGCACGGAGACGATCTGTTTCATTTTCGCGGGCGAATTCATGACGGTGTTGATATCCCAGCCGGCGTCACCGGGTCCGGCCCATGCGTTTTGAATGCCGGCGCCCGTGGTATCGATCCCGTACAGGGCGTTCATTTGCACGACACCATCGCCAATGGCCTGCGCCGAATCACCACCCGTAGTGCGCCACACTTTGAGGTTCTGCAGCAAATCATAGCTATAAAGAATGTGGTTGCTGTCGACGCCAAACAGCATGAACTGGATATTGTTCGCGTCGGCATTGCCGATCGGCGTGACATAGCTCGAGGTACTGACGGCAAGCGTCGCCATGCTCGTGGCGCCTCCAGCCGGCGTGTAATAGAGGCCTCCCAGGTTAAGCGTCGGCGCGGGTGGCGCGACCGAGGCAACTTGTTCCATCAGGCAATCGGCCACGCCGCTCTGACTTACCAATACCAGGTCGTTGCTGTTGGCGAAGCCCACGACGTTGTCGAGCGTTGCGGTGTTGGCGCTGCCGCCGCCGGTGATTTGGCGCGACACGCCGCCGGCGGAACCGGAGCCGCTCATGAGCATGATGACGTCCGAGAGACCGTCCGGCGACTGATTCTTGCCGATGAGCAGCGGAGCGACGTTCAGCGTGCCGGCTGCGCCCCCCAAGAAACCCGCGAACGGCGCCGGGAATGCGCCGGCATGCGGCAATATGGGGGTGGCGTTGAGGTGGCAGCCGAGGATACCCACGTCGGTCGGGAAGGCCGATTCCGCAATGCTCGAGCCCGCGCCGCGCAGCGCCTTGTCGAGCGCATAGTAGGCGTAGGAGCCGGTCTGCTGCGCATCATTGGTTGAAGTCGTCGTGCGCTTGTGATTTTCGCTGGCGATCAGCACGCTGGTAATGGCGAGCGTGATCCCCAAGCCGATCGTCATCGCCACCATCAGCTCGATGAGGGTCATGCCTTTGTGGTTCATGGCAAAATCACCCGTGTGATGAGCCTGCTATTCTGGCCCACGGCATCGGAAACCTCGTGCCAAGTGATCGTAATGTCGGCCGCGTTCGTGGTGCCGACCACAGGCACGACCGCCGAAACTCCGCCCGGCACCCCGCCTTGAGTCTGGTCAGCGACTCTCGCCAGCAGCGCGGTGTAGTCGGGTGTGGCAGGGGGGTTCACCGTGTTGTTCAGCCACATTTGGCTGGCAAATTCGCTCGCGAGCATGGCCGCCCGATTCCGATTCTCCGAATCCACCGAGATATTCATGACGCGCGCCTCGAGACCCATCAGTCCGAGCAGGCCCACGGAAAAAATGAGCAGCGCCATCAGGCATTCGAGCAGCGCGACGCCGCGTTGGGCGTGCGCGCTGCGCTTGCATTGGAAGAATCGCTTCATTACTGGCATCCCTCAGGGTGTGTCAGGGAAAGAGCCACGCCTGGATCGCACATGTGGACCTGGCCGCCCAAGCCGAGATTGACCTGCAGCGGCCGATCCGATCCGGGTGTCGATATGCCGAATGCAAACACCGGAGGTGTACCCGCCGGTATGCCCACGGTGGGCTGGGCGCAAGTGTCTCCGCCGGTGATTAAAATGACATTGGCGCTGGCATTGGCGGTTAGGCGGCCCATGGAATTGAAGCAGACGGCGGCCACGCCATTGCTGTTGACGTTCACGTTGGCGCTGGCATTGGACAACACACCAGACTGGATGAACGTCGGCGTCTCGCCCACCATCGAGGGCAGCGTCCAGATGGCCCATGAGGTGCCATTGGCGACGGCCGGCAAAGGACGCGCGTCGGGCGTGGTGGTGTTCGTCAGTGCGAACACGACCTGACGGCTCCGGCGCAGGGATTCAGCCTGCGCCACGCGCAGTCCCGTTTGCATGGCGTCCGATACGGCGCGAACTTTGTTGTTCTTTATCCACGTGCTCATCGTGGGAACACCCAGCGCCACGAGAATCGCGAAGACCATCATGGTCACCGCCATCTCGATCATGGTGAAACCCGAAGCGCGCCGAGAGCGTGGCATCAGCATCCGCCGGTCTTGGTGACCCAGGCGGTCGCGCAGCTCGAAAATGCCGAAGGGGCCGGCGGTGCGACCGTCGTCTGTTCCACGTCGCGCTCATCGACCGTGAACGTAAAGCCGGTTAGGTCGCCGGCGGTGCCTTGGGCCTGGAGCGTGAAGGTCTGGGCCGTGTCCACGGGGCAGGAAATGGTGAATTTTCCCGCCGCATAAGGAGCAGGAGTGCAGGGATTGGGGAAAGCTGGGGAGATCGACGCGTATTGGCGGTTGTCTTGATAATACCGTTCCATATTGGCGCGCAAGGCGGCCAAGGCCTGCGTCGCGTCCACCAGCTGCCCGCGAATGACGTAGTTGCGGTAACTGGGGTAGGAAATGGCGGCGAGAATGGCCACGATAGTGACCACAATCATGAGTTCGATGAGCGTGAAGCCCTTGGAGCGGCTGTGACGCATCCGGGAGAGTGCAGGCGATTTAGTGTTCATGGCGCGCAGATTACGGCAGCTGTCTTGCTCGAAACTTGCGCCGCCAAGGCGCGCGGCCAAAGTGAGAGCTGGTTCGCAGTTTTGCGGAAATCCCAGCGAGCGCGTTTTAAGGAAATTGCACGGTAATCCGGGCGCCGCCGCCGGCCGCGGCGCCGATGGACAGCGTTGCGCCATAGAGCCGGGCAATTTCATCCACGATTGCCAGCCCGAGCCCGCTGCCATGGCCGGGGGAATTCGGCAGCCGATAGAATCGCTGGCGTACCCGATGGGTTTCGTTTTCCGGGATGCCGGGCCCCGAATCCTCCACA
>DASYIN010000149.1:0-23585 GCA_035997505.1 Steroidobacteraceae bacterium
ACCCTCCAAGAAGTGCCGCTTGAGCCTTGTATACTAAGCTGCCGGTGTCGAATTATAAGTAGTTGCCAGCCGGCGGGGGTAATCAATGCCATATTCATCGCCGGGCTACCGCGACCGCCTGCATGCCGGTTAACTCAATCGGATTCAGCACCAAGCTGGTATACGGTTTCGGCACTGTCGCCTACGGCATCAAGGACAACGGCTTCAATTTTTTGCTGCTGATTTTCTACAATCAGCTATTGGGCTTGCCGGCGCAGCTGGTCGGCTTTGCCATCATGATCGCGCTCATCATCGACGGCTTTGTGGATCCCTTGATCGGACATGTCTCGGATCGTTTTCATTCGCGCCTCGGCCGGCGTCATCCGTTCATGTACGCATCCGCGCTGCCCTGCGCCCTCGTCTACTATCTGCTATGGAATCCGCCGAGCGGGCTCGGCACGGGCGCGCTGTTCTGGTACCTGCTGCTGACGGCCATCGTGGTGCGCATCCTGATTGCGCTCTACGAGGTCCCCTCGGCGGCGCTGCTCGCCGAGCTTACCGAGGACTACGACGTGCGGACCTCCTTGGTGGCGTATCGATTCTTTTTTGGCTACTTGGGCGCCGTACTCATGGGCGTCATCGCGCTGTCGGTTTTTTTGCGTCCGACGGCTGCTCAGGCTGTGGGGCTGCTCAATCGAGCGGGCTATCACGGCTACTCCATCGCCGCGGCGCTCTGCATGTTCGGATCGATTCTGATCTCAACAGCGGGAACGCATCACTACATTCCCGCTCTTCGCGCGCCGCCGCCGAAGCGGCCCTTCGATCTGGGGCGAGAATTGCGCGAAATTCGCGCCGCGCTGAACAATCGCCCGTTTCTTTCCATGCTCGCCTGCGGCGTGTTCTCCAACATGGCGTTTGGATTGATGGCCACCTTGAGCGTGTACTTTTATACCTACTTCTGGGAACTGTCGGCCGATCAGGTCTCCGCACTGCTGCTCTCCGCCCTGATTTCAGCTGGCGCGGCCCTCATCGTGGCGCCCGTGATCACCAAGCGCCTGGACAAAAAGCGCGGCGCCATCGCAGCCGCGCTTATCACGCTGGTGCTGGCGCCGGTCCCTGTCGTTTTGCGCCTGTGCGGCTGGTTCGTGAGTAATTCATCACCCGCCTTGATGCCGATCCTACTTATATTTACGCTGGTCCTGGGCACCATGACCGTCGTCTCCAGTGCGCTGGTAACCTCCATGCTGGCCGACACAGTCGAAGAAAACGAAATTCGCACCTCGCAAAGGACGGAGGGTTTGTATTTTGCTGCGGCGTTCTTCGTGCAGAAGTGCGTCTCAGGCCTGGGCATTTTTGCAGCGGGCCTCATTCTCGCTTGGGTCAAATTCCCCGAAGGCGCGCGCCCCGGCCTCGTGGCGCCGCCAGTCTTGCGGCACCTCGCACTGACTTACATTCCGCTGCTCATGGTGCTGCTCGGAATCTCGATTTTCTGCATCACCTTTTACCGAATTGGCCGAGCCACGCATAACTCAAACCTGGCGCTGCTGCACGCCGCCCAGGGGAATCGGGATTTTACGCACAATGGCGGTGCATAAAATCCCGCATACACGCTACATGAAAAATTGCTCCAAGACGATCTTCCCATTCTTGACCTCGTAGGCACACAACTCCTCGAGTTTCACGCGCCCACGTCCCTTCATCGTAACGTCCATGGTCAACGCAAGCGCTATGGCATTGCCTGTGACCAGTGGTGCGGACGCGCTGACTCCATGAATATTTTCCACCATCGACTCGAACTTGTGACCCTTCTCGATAATTGCGCGCAGTCCCCTCGTTTCTTTGGGAAAGTCTGGGGTCTCACGAGGTTCGATGCTGACCGCGTCCTCTGCGAATAGCTCCTTCTGCGCGGCCTCGAACTGGCCTTGGCGACAAAGTTCGGTCAAACGGGCGGCGATTTGTTGGGTGTTCATGACGGTGCTCCTCTGTCGTGGAAGTGGTTGATGGCAAGAATTTTGCTCATCACCAGCTTTTTTCTACTCTAATTCGCGGCAAATTGCGATAGCGAAATTTGCTGCTCCGCATCGACATCGCGCGCTCGCTTGGCATGCACGCATGCAGTACCGGACATCCCTAATGCGCCTTGCGCTGCCAATCCGATAGATGATCGTAGCTGACCACCCGCGTCAGCCGGTATGCTCGCCGAGCTCGATCGCACCGAAATTCTCCAACGGATAAACCTGCAAGCTCGACGCCACGAGCTGGCGTTTGACCTTGTGACAAATGTTATTTTTGATGGCGGTGATGAAATTCGCCCTACCTATGCTCAGACCGCCCTTGTCGTGATAAAAGTCCAAATTCTCATCCACCAGCTCGCCCAGGGTTACAAGATCACAGTTGTTGTAGGCCTGGAACAACTTTTCATCCAAGGCTTTGATCTGACGGTACGCGGTGCTTTCGGGTTTCAGGCCGTCGGCGAACGCGTGGGTGCCGCCAAAAACCATAAGCGCGAACAGCATTAAACAATAGATTAAGTACATGAACGCGGACCCTCGATTATATCTGCCATCGGATAACCCCGCTGTTGGTGAATAGTTGCACGCCTACGATGCATACCTTTGGGTGACCTCTGAAGTCGGTCGACGTACCGTTTTTGGAAGGCTACCCCAGGGCCGGCGCAGGGCCAGTTGCGCCTGCACGGCCGGTGCCGGGCGCGCGAGCAGAAATCCCTGTACCTGTTGGCAGCCGAGTTCCGTCAACAGTTCGAACTGCGCCGGCGTCTCGACGCCTTCGGCGAGCACTTCGACCCCCAATTGAGCGCCCAGTGAAATCAGCGCGTGAACGATGGAGATTGATTTCTTCGCCGGAGTCAGGCCTTGGATCAATGATTTGTCCAGTTTTAGGCGGTTTATCGACAATCGTGAGAGGTAGCTTAAGCTCGAGTAGTTCTGGCCCGCGTGGTTCACTGCCACGCGCACGCCAAGTCGCTTCCACTCCTTCAGACATGTGGCCGTAAGGTCGGCATTTGAAAGCACCGCGCTCTCGGCAATTTCCAATTCAAGGCGTGCTGCCCGCAATCCAGATTTGTCGAGTATCTCACTGAGAATACGAATGAAGTCCCGATTGATTTGCAGCGTCGACAAATTGACGGATACGGTCAACCCTGCTTCCTCCCGCCCGCGCCACGCCGCAGCGGTCATGCACGCGTTCTTCAGAACGCTCGCGCCAAGAGAATGAATCATGCCGGCACGCTCGGCGACCGGAATGAAAACGATTGGCGCGATGCTCTCTCCGCTGGAAAGCGCCCATCGAGCGAGCGCCTCGACGCCACATCCGCGACCGCTCTGGAGTTCGAATTGCGGCTGGTAATGCACGCCAATGGCGTCGCGTTGAAGGGCATCATCCAGTCGCGCTTCGAGCGGCGGACGGTGGCTGGCAACAGGTTCGACGATCTCGGTGAGAAATACCGGCGCGATGCTCGCTACCGACGCTTGAGCTGACTCATGGAGTGCGAGCGCAGGCGTCTGCGCCGGATCGGGAATGATCACCAGAACGGCATCCTTGCCGACGCGTGCGATCATCCCGCGGCTGTGCGATTCGCCAATGAATTGCGATGTAATAGAACGCAGCGCATCCTTACTGCTCGGGCGATCGCCCAACAGCTTCACAGAACCCGAGCCTCCCAACGCCAACGCATCGATTGGAAACGCACCGAGAGTTCCCCGCGCCGGGGCGCCTGCACGTTCTACTAGATCGTTGAGATGTATCGGCCTAGGAACGCCAGAGCGCGCAGCGAATATGGCCAGCCTTTGGGCTCCGCATAGCGGAGAAGTAAAGTCGTGGTCACGGCCAAGCAGCGTGCCGATTGAGTCCTCGTGCGAATCACGTAGGAGTCGGCTGGCGCAAATGTTGGCGTAGCTGATCCACCCTGCAGAGTCGGTCATCACCACCGCGTTGCCGCCGCCATCTAGCAGCGAAGGAGGGCCGTTGCGCCAAGGCTCCTCTTGTTCCCCGGCTGCAATCCCGTTGATCGAGGGGGCACGGGCAGTCGTTCCGCTCTTTTCTTCCGTTTGCACGACATGAATCACCGCGGTTTTCGGAGACAGGAGATAAAGCAGCTCCAGCGCATCCTCCCTGGAGTCCAGCGGTAGATCGTCAGCGCGATACACCAAAGTCGGACTGATGTGTTGCACGATATCGCGCAATTCGCTTTCGCATGCGACGCGCTGCCAGGTGAACTCCATGTCGTAGTTGTTCAGCAGCTGCTGCGCAATAAATTGCTTGGACGCTCGATTCTCGAGGATAAGCACCCGCATTGGATTTTTCATCGCAAACGCTCTGAATACTGGCTAACGCCGTGTTGCCGTAGATATAGCCGAAGAGCAGCGTCCAAGATGTAGGGAATCTATGACAGCCGGCGAAGTTGAATACTCAAGCTGGTTGACGCGGGCGCGGCTTGCGCAGACGCATTACATAAGCTGGTAGCAACCCGGTGAGGCAAAGAGTCGCCGAAGCACGATTAACCTTACACGCGCTGAAGACGAATGCTGCGCCAGATCGGCGAGGCGTGCCTGAAATCCACCGCCTCGCCGTCCGCGGTAAAGAACAGACCTGGTTCGGGCTCGAGGATCAAACGCCGATCATCGAAATAGAGATAGCCATTCTTCCTATCGACCGATACCGTTTGCGCGCGCAGCCCCCATTGGTCGATCGCGTACCGGCCCACAAAGGCGTCCCAGGATGTTGAATTCGGCCCCACCGGGTCATTCGGTCCGTCGTTATAGTCAAGGCTGTTCTCGCCGATGAAGCACTCGAGGTGAGCGGCCTCGGCGGCCTCGCCCTGCCGGGCGGGAAAATATCGATAAGTCACTGCGTTGCCATCGGGAGCGGCAATGAAGGCATCGGTGGGTGAAGTAAATAGCAGCGGCGTGAATACGGATTCGACCTTCATCCCCAAAACGGCGCCCTCGAATTTGATTTCGGCCGGTGCAGACCGCCCTAAATAATTTCCCTGCAAGAGGGCAAGCTGGCGTTTTTGCGGTTGAATGGTCGGCAGGTCCTGCGCAGGGACCCGGGCGCTTCGCGCGCCGTAACGCCGCGTCAAAATGGCATCCAGAAGGCCCTCACCCAGCTGATACGGCGCCGCGGTCGGCCGGTTGAACATGGCCACCCATCCCAGCTGCGCCTCCGGGCAGTATCTGAAGGCGCAGCCGAATCCAAACCCTCCGCCCCGGTGATTGAGGTCGCGTATGGGCGAATTGCCGTAGCGCAATTCGGTTCGAATGACGCCGAGGCCATAGTCGCCGCCGAGTGAGAAGCTGTGCATGTCCTGCCACAGCGACTCCTCGAGCAACTTCGCACCACCCGCCTGTCCGCGATTGAGGTGAAACGCCAAGTAGACGGCCATGTCGCGCGCACTCGTGTACACGCCGCCCGAAGGAATCAAGGGCGTCCTCAAGGGAACCAATGCGTAGCCTTTTTCATGACCGACGGCGCGATCCTTGCGCCTGGCGTAAACCTCGGTCGCCACGGTGCTATCGGCCATGCCGAGCGGATCGAAGAGCAACGTCCGCAGACAGTCGGCAAACGGCCGGCTGCTGACCGACTGCAGGATGTAGCCCGCGAGATCGATGCCAAGATTGGAATATCGATAGCGCGCTCCCACCGGAAAACGCAGCCAGGTTTGCGAGATGCTGTGGATGTGCGTCTCGAAGTCCGGAAAGGCGGGATCGTAGTTGTTGCCGACCGGCGCCTCATGCGTAAATCCCGCGCGATGGCTCAACAGCAGCCGCAAGGTCATCTTTTCTTGTGGTCGCGGCTCGAATCGGCTTTGCACTGCGAAATGCGGCACGTACGCCGTGATCGGCTTGTCGAGGTCGAGCAAGCCGCGCTGCACGGCCAGCATGATCGCCGTCGCGGTGAAATTCTTGGACGTCGATTGAATGCTGAATATTGTGCCGCTGCCGACCGGGCGCTGCGATTGTCTGTCCGTGACACCGAAGCCTTCGATCCACGCCGGCTTGCCCTGGTAGAGCAGGCAGACTGCCGCGCCGGGCACATCGTCCTTATCCATCGTCGCAAGTAAATTCTCGC
Source organism: Steroidobacteraceae bacterium (assembly GCA_035997505.1). Taxonomy (GTDB): domain Bacteria; phylum Pseudomonadota; class Gammaproteobacteria; order Steroidobacterales; family Steroidobacteraceae; genus Bog-1198. Next base: position 6,070 of record DASYIN010000149.1, read on the forward strand.
GTTCGCTCGCGATGAGCGGCTGCAATTCGCGGGGCGCTTGAACCCTTGATGCCTCCGCCGTCGATGCGCGCGAGAAGAGCGAGGCCGCCGCCGTCATGCCGGCTCCGACCAGAAAAGTCCGTCGTGTCGTACTTGGCATCATTCGCCCAATAGATGATTCGCCGCCGCGCTTCCCGTCGCGAGCGCCGCATGCACCGTCCCCCAATGACCCGCTGTGTCGGTGTGCTCGCCTGCAAAGTATAAAGTGTCCTCAACCGGGCCTCGCATTTCGCCCGGGGCATCCAACGCGCCCACGGATAGATAGCTGTAAGCGCCTCGCGAGTACGGGTCCCGCTGCCAATCGTGCAGGTGCCAACTGAGGAGCCGGCTCTTGATATCAGCGAGCGGAAGATCGAAAACCCGTGCCAGGGTACTTAAGGCTTGATCGAGCAACGCGCCTGCCTTTCGGTCCGATGTGATAAGCCGCAGCAGCGATGCGGCCTTCGGTCCGCCCGCCCATGCGGTGAGCACCGGAGTTTCGTAAGGCATGGGCGTCCACCATGTCGAAGGCCGCTCCGACGGGGCGAACAGAAAGCTTAGGTCGGAATGCTCGCTCCAAAACTTTTCTTTGAATACCAGAATCAACCGCATCACTTCGCCCATCACCAGGCGATTCGCCTGCCTCAATACAGCGCTCGGGCGCGGAACGAACTCGATGACCTCGGCTTGAAGAACTCCCAAAGGCACTGTGATCAACGCTCGATTCGCGCGCAGCTGCGACACCTCGCCCCCATTCTGGTACTGCACACCGACATCGCCAGCTCGCCAGGTGATTTTGGTGACCGGTGCGCTGAGCTTCAGCTCGCCGCCGGCGCCGATAAATCGATCCGCGAGATAGGTTGGAATATCCGCGTACGAGCCGTCCAGCCGAAACAAGCGATCTGTGTTGATGGCCTCCTCGGCACGCTGTTGTTTGACCAGCGCTGCGACCGAGACGCGATTCTGATCCGCCGCATTGAAGCCCTCGACGTAGTTCGCGGCCGCCTGCGCCGCCGGTCCTTCAACGCCGGCGAGTTTGAGATACTCGGCAAAGCTCATGTCGGTGCCGCTTGGTTGGCGCGCCATCCACTGCATCATGTCCTCGAGCACGCGTTCGGTTCCCTGCTGCTGCTCACTCCCCGCGTGCAGTTGGCCGTTTGAATACGACAATGATTTGCCGCCAAGCTCGTGAGTGCCCAAATTTGCGGCGCGAATGAGCGACCAGGATTCCTCGGGCAGGCCATGAATGAATTCCGCTCCGAGCTCGACCGCCAGTGATCCGCCATTGGCAAGCGGAACGGTGTGCGTCCAGATACGTCCGCCAATACGGTCTCGAGCTTCCAGGATCACAACGCGCCGCCCTGCCTCCGCGAGTGTGCAGCCCGCCACCAGGCCGGCAGCACCAGCACCGATGACGATCGCGTCGTATTTTGTCGCATTCATAATTTTTACCATTGCGCGCTCGCAATGCACGGCCTATGTGACGCAATCCTCTCTTTGCAGTTCAGCACAAGTGTCAACCAATTGTGAAGCGGAGCGTTTTTGGATGCATATGGGCTCATAACAACGCGGCGATAACACGCCGCGCACCAGGCTAAATTTACATATTAGGAGATGACATGATGATCGACTCAAAAGCGCTCATTCTCGCGGGCCTGTGCAGCGCGGCGTTGGGCTCCTCGATGGCCATGGCACAGACGGTTCCGGATCACCCTCGGGTGAACGAAGTCAATCAGCGGCTCGACAATCAGCAGGCACGCATCAATCAGGGTCTGGCCAACGGCACCATGACCGGCAAACAAGCCGCACGTGACGAGGCCCACGATGCCAACATCGCGAAGCGCGAAAGCGTAGATGAAGCTAAGCACAACGGTCATTTAACCAAGGGTGAGACGCGGCGTTTGAACAAATCAGAGAACCGCAATAGCCGACGCATCTATCGTCAAAAGCACTAGTATCGTCAAAAATATCCGCCATCGTTCATTCAGCATCCGCGATCCCGGGATCACCTCGGGCGCGGATCGCTGACTGCCGCCGGCAGCGCCTTAGTGACTCAGCGTGTGAGCAAGCAACGCCGTGATTCCAGCGTTGATGGCGAAGCCTCCCAAGATCAACCAGCCGAATAGCAGCGCGGCCAACCCGAGTGGTTTCAGGCCGGCACTGCGTATCGCAGAGGCCTGAGTGCTGACGCCGAGCGCGGCCATGGCAGTGGCCAGGATGAGCGTATCGGCATCGATGGCTGTACCCACAAAGGCATGCGGCAACACCGACATCGAATTCAATCCCGCCACCGCGATGAAGCCCAAGGCAAACCATGGAATGACGCCGCGCCACCGCGTACCCGCCGGCGCCGGCGCCACACCTTCTTCCGCGTTGCGCGACAGATAGCCCGAGAGCAGCACCAAGAAAGGTGCAAGCATCATGACGCGCACCAGTTTGGTGATCACCGCAGTGTTGGCAGCGGTTTCCGCAACCGCTTTGCCGGCTGCGACCACCTGCGCCACTTCATGGACCGTGGAACCAGTGAAGATGCCGTAGGCAAAAGGCGTCATCGAGACGAAATGAACGCGATCATTCAGATGATAAAGCGCCGGATAGACAAAGATGGCGAGCGTGCCGAAGGCCACCACCGTCGAGACCGCGACACAAACTTCCTCAGCGCGGCCGCGCACCACCGGCTCGGTGGCCATTACCGCGGCGGCACCGCAAATTGAACTGCCGGCCCCGATGAGCATCGCCGTGCGGCGATTCAAGCCGAACAATCGAGTCCCGGCCCAGCACGACAGCGCAAAGGTGCTGCTCAACACCAGCACATCGATCAGGACGCCCACCGCGCCCACCTGGCCAATATCCTGAAACGTGAGACGCAACCCGAATAGGATAATCCCGGCGCGCAGCAGGATCTGCTTGGAAAAGGTAACGCCCTGCGCGCTGAATCCGGCGATGCGCGGATAGAACGTGTTGCCGACGATCATCCCACCGATGATGGCCAGGGTAAGGGCGCTGATTCCATGCGACTGCATCCACGTGCCCTTGCATAGTTGCGTCGCCAGCAGCGCAATCGCACCCGTGAGGAGAATACCCGGCAGATAGCTCAGCAGTTGCTGCTGCCCGCGCGGGCCCTGCGGGCGAAGCGAAACTTCAAGAGGATTGGTAACTGCCTGCATATGGCGGCTCTGCTTTGGTTTAACGCACTATGCGCCGCCCCAATCTATCCGTAAAATCGATTATTTATCTATAATCAACCGATTACATGAGTTAATCTCGTCGCCATGCGGCTGAGCCTGCGCCAACTTCAAATCTTCCGCGCCATCGCCTTGAGCGGCAGCACCACGGCGGCGGCCTTGAGCGTGCCCCTGTCCCAGTCGGCGGCGAGTGCCGCATTGAAGGAGCTGGAGCGCCTACTGGGTGCACGCCTCTTTGACCGCGTCGGCAAGCGCCTCTTGATAAATGACAATGGTCGGGCGCTGCTACCCATGGCGCTCGCGGTATTAGATGGCGCGCAAAATCTCGAAGCCGCGTTCGTAGCGAGTACCCAGACGCTGCCGATGGATTTGCATATCTACGCCAGCACGACCATCGGCAACTACATCCTGCCCGCGCTGCTGGCGCGCTTTAAGGATACGACGCCGACGGCGCGCCTCGAGCTGCAGATCGGCAATACGCTCGATGTGGTGACGGCGGTATGTGATTTCTCAACCGATCTGGGCTTTATCGAAGGGCCGTGCCATGCGATGGACGTGATCGTCGAGCCCTGGCTGGAAGACGAACTCGTCATCGTCGCCGCCCCGTCGCATCCGCTGGCCAAGGCGGCGGAACAGCGCAAGCTCGGCGCCAAACAGCTGGCGCAAGCCCAATGGCTGCTGCGCGAATCCGGGTCGGGCACGCGCGAGACCGTGGAACAGGTGTTGTTGCCGCATCTATTGAACCTGCCGGCTTCCATGACGCTTGGCAGCTCCGAGGCCATCAAGAATGCCGTGGCCGAGGGCCTGGGCGTGAGCTGCCTATCCCGCTCCGTGGTGCGAAATCTGCTCGCGGCGAAGCGTTTGTGCGTACTCGCCACCACCCTGCCCCGGTTGACCCGCACCTTTCTGATGATTCATCACGAGAGAAAGGTACTGTCGGATCCGCTGCGCAAATTCATCGCGCACTGTGCGGGCCGTCATTAAGGCCTAACCCGGCAGCGGGAGTGTGCGAACGCCGGCGTTTTCTCGGCTGCATCCACCTCGATCGCCTGCTGCAGAAATGAGAAAGCGCTGCGCGGATCATCGGCAAAGGAAAATAGTTGCAGGTCCTCGCTGCTGATCATGCCATGGCGCAGCAAGGCCTTGAAGTTGATGATCTCATTCCAATAGTCCGAACCATACAGAACGACCGGCACCCTGCGCCCCAGCTTACGGGTTTGCGACAGGGTGAGGATTTCGGTGAGTTCGTCCAGGGTTCCAAAGCCGCCGGGGAAGACCACCATGGCGCGCGCAAGGTGGGCGAACCACAACTTGCGCATGAAAAAGTACCGAAATTTGAACATCAGCGCGGGCGTCACGTAGGCATTGGGACGCTGCTCGTGCGGCAAATTGATGTTCAAACCGACGCTGCGGCCGCCCGCGTCCTCGGCGCCTCGGTTCGCCGCCTCCATGATGCCGCCGCCGCCGCCGGAACAAATGACGAATCGATTCACGTGCGAAGGCAATGCCGCTGACCATGCGGTGATCAGCCGCGAGAGTTCACGCGCTTCCGTGTAAAAGCGGCCGAGCGGTCCTTCTTCGGTGAGCCGGGCGGATCCAAAGAACACCACGGTATCGTGGACGCGTTGCTGGCGCAGGCGCCGCAGCGGCTTTAAGTACTCCGCAATGATGCGCAGCGGCCGTGCGTCATCGCTGGCGAGAAACTCGCGGTCCAGGTAAGCCAGGTCGGATTCTTCGGTATCGTCTTCGTGTTCTTGCATAGCGCCTACTTGATTCTCGCAAAATCGATGAAGCCGCGTGCGACATCGGTGTGCAGCAGCGCCACGCGCACTCGATCACCGACGTCCAGTCCTTCGAATCCCTTGATAACCTTTCCCTCGGTGGTGGGTGCCGAAATACGCACCCACGTCCCCTTATCCGACGCACCGGTGACGATGCCATCGAATTGCGCGCCGATACGGGGCGCCAACAACAAGGCGGCAGCCGATTTGCTGACCAAGCGTTCCACCTTTGCGGCGTTGCGCTCTTGCGCGGTGCAGTGCGCCGCCAAATCCTCGAGCTCGTCGCCTGGATAAGGCGAAGATTGGTTTTCCAGCGCGGCTTTTAGCAGGCGCTGCGTGATGAGATCGGGGAAACGCCGATTGGGCGCGGTGGAATGCGTGTAGTCGGCAACCGCGAGTCCGAAATGACCTTCGATGGGTTGTCCGGGAGTATCCACCCGGTATTCGCCGGATCCCAGGAGTTTGATGACCGACAAGGACAGGTCGGGATATTGTGCGGGCGCGCTGCGGCGACGCTTGGCCAGAAAGGCATTGAGCGCCGGCGCACTGGGCGCGGGCGGCAGCGGCTCTCCCAGCGCGGCGGCAAGGGCGACGATGCGGTCCCAGCGCTGCGGTTGGGGCAGCACACGGCGCAATGCCCTGAAACCCTTGGCGGAGAGAAATTTAGCGGTCACACCATTGGCCGCGACCATGAACTCCTCGATCAGCTGTTTTGCGCCATTGGTTTCATCCGGGCGAAGGTCACTCAGCACTCCGGCGCTGAACACGGGCTGGGCTTCAATTGTCTCCAAGTCCAGTGCGCCGCGAGCGCGGCGTACTTCGCGCAACGACTGCGCGACCTTGTCCTGCAGCCGCAACTGTTGATCCATTCCGGTCACCGCCGATACCGCCGCAGGCGCGGGCGCAGCACCGTTCAGCCACGCGCCGACGGCGTTGTAGGCCAGCTTGGCGCGATTGAGGACTTGCGCGCGGTACAACTCCGAATTCACCACGTTGCCGGCCGTATCGATGGTCATGTCGATGACCATGGCGAGCCGTGCATCGCCCTCGCCGAGGGAGGTCAGGTCGGTGGAAAGCTTCTCCGGCAACATCGAGAAAATCGTCGCCGGCGTATACACCGACGTGGTATTGGCACGCGCATGAGCATCGATGGGCGAGCCGGATTCCACAAAGGCGTCGACATCGGCGATCGCCACCAAAATCCTTACTGACCCTCCGCTGAGCGGGTCCGCCACGGTGAGTTGATCCAGATCGCGCGAATTATCGTTGTCGATCGACGCCCACAGCAGCTGCCGCAGATCGCGAATCTCAGCGCTTGCATCGCTCGCAGCCTGGTTGATCGAGGCCAATTGCTGCAGGGCCGCGGCATTAAAATCCGGCTGCAATCCATTATCGATCATGGCTTGGCGTGCAACACTCATAAGGAGGGTGCCGCTTGCGGCCGGGGAACTAGTCATAGGAATCCTTTAGAGGAACCAGCAGTTGCTAGCGACGGTGATGCGGTTGTCGCTGCCGTAGAAGGGCGTGACCTCATGGAATACATAGGAGGGAAATATCACCAGCTGCCCCTCTTCCAGCTTCAGCTCCACCGGCGCGAGTGCGTACGCGCGCTGCAGTGTGGCATTGGCCGGGTCCAGATAGGCATTGGCGCCCTGCCTCACGTCGAGAAATCGCAGCACGCCGCTGTGCGGGTGTTGCGGCACGTTCTCGCCGGCGCGTACGCAATACACCGCGGACCAGGATGCCAAGGGATGATTGTGCGCGACGAAGGATCCGGCGTAGCGCGAAATATGAAACCAGGTGTGATTCTGGAAACTGAGCCTGGCGATGTCCTGCGGCTTGAGCGAAGTCGTCTCGATCGCCATTTGCGCGACGGCGTTCAGCATGAAGGCGCGCAATTCCTGCACGCAGCTCTCAGGCCAGCGGAATAAATTGAAACGGCTCTCGAAGGTTTCCGCCTGGGGTATGTGGCTCGGCGTGGGATTTCGATGTTCGTTATTCTCGCGCGCCAGAAACAGCGCCTCGAGTTCGCGGTTCAGCCGTTCGCAGTTTGGCAGGCGCACCTCGCCGAATGGGGTCGCGAACAGCGGCCGTACTGTGAGCGCGCTGCCTACCATCGGGAAAATCCTTGCTGGCCGGACGCGATGAAACGCAGCCGCGCCGTCACCAAGATCAGATCTTGCGCGGCCCGCAGCAGTGCGATCTCGTGAGTGAGCGATGCCGGAAAAATCACCATTTGTCCCGCCACCGGCCGCCAAGCATAATGCGAGGAGGCATAGGGAATGCGCAGCGCGGCGTTGCTGGCGTCTTGAAATGTCGTGCCCAGACGCGATTCGTACAGGCGCACCACGCCGCTGTCGGCGCGTGCATCCACCGCCTGCGGCGCCGCGACGCAATAAATGGCACACCACGCAGTCATCGGATAATTCACCGCCGGTATCGAGCCATTGGGGCGCACCACCGTGAACCAGGCGCGCGCCTCCAATCTCAGGGCACGCAACTGCGCCTCGCTGATCTCGCTGACGCTGCCCACCAATGAGTAGACGGCGCCGACCAGATGCTGACCCAAGCGCCGCGCCGGCGCATCCGGCCATTCCAACAGGTCGTCGCGGCCGGAAAAGCGCAGCGGATTCACGGCGAGCGCCTCATCGGCCGCAACGCGCTGCTTGAACAAGGCGCCCAGCTCCAGATTCAGCGGCTCCGCCTCTGGAATCGTTGCGATGCCGAGCGGCGTTGCGAGGATGGGCATGACCGTCATCGAAGCGGTGCTCATGGGAGGTCGGCAAGCTCCTGCCCCAATTCCTGCAGCTCATTGAAATAGTGCCTGGAGCGGCCCGACGAGATGGTGTACAGCGGCTCGCGCACCTGCCAGACGCTGGCCGTCCTGATGGCCGCGCTGCGCGTAGCCACCTGCGGCACTTCGCCCGGCCATTGCAACCCCAGGAATTCGCACAGCGCCTTGAACTGCTGTTGCGGATCCTTGACCAGCGCGTCGTAGCTGAAATCAAAAATATCCCCGGCATACCGGCTCTTCCAATGCGCCATAACTCGCCGGTACTCGCGGTAGTAGTGGCCGATATCCTTGAGGTTCAAGGCGTAACTCATCTGCTGTTCGAGATGCAGAAAGAAAATGGACAGGCAATTGTCCAGAGGATCGCGCGTCGTGTGTACGATCTTGGCCTGCGGAAACAGACTCTTGATGAGGCCGATGAACAGGAAATTATCCAGCCGTTTATCCGTGACAAAGGCGGCGCCTGCCGAGACGCGCATGAATTCGGCGCGGTACCGTGCTGCGATGCCGTCGAGGCGCTCGGTGCTCAGCGCCGCAAGCGATTCAAAAAAAGGCGTGAGTTCCGCGTTGATGGTCTGCGGCAGGAAGCTGATCTCACCGCCCGCGGCGACGCCGGGCAAAGCCGCCAGAAGCTGTTCGGTCAGGGTCGAGCCAGAACGAAACATCCCAATGATGAAAATCGGGCGCGGCGTCGAGTCGCTGACGTGGGCAGATACCGGGGGGGTGCCGCCGCTGATCAAGCGGTCGACAAATGCCGTTTGCACCGCGCGATCATAGGGAACGACATGCGGCCCGGCGCCGGCCAGGCTCGCTTGATTGGCGGCGGTGTAGGCCGCGAAAGCCTGCGAATATTGGCCGGTGGCATCCAGGAGTCGGCCCAATGCGAATCCCAGACTGGCGCGATCGCTCACGGCGCGCGCCTCCATAAGTGCGGCCTTCAGCCGGTCGATGAGCGCGTCATCGACATCGGCTGCGGGCTGCAAGTTGGCAAAACGCGCCAGCGCCTCGAAGGCGTTTGGCTCGATGGCAAGAATCCGCGCATACAGTGAACTTGCCTCAGGCCGTTTGCCCAAGTCCTCATACAGGTTGGCGAGATTCAGCAGTGCCGGCGTGTAGGCAGGATTGACCGTCAACGCCTGCTGCAGCTCGGCAGCGGCGCTGGCGTGATCGCGCAGAAAGTCGCTGAAAATGACGCTGCGATTCAAATGCACTTCCTCGGGACGTGAAATCCCTGCGGCAAGCGCGCGTTGATAAGAGCTCAAGGCCTCGCTGAAACGGAAGGTCTGGCGCTGCATGACGGCGAGGTTGTACCAGGCATCCGCCACTTGCGGCCAGCGCGTGAGAATGGCGCCATAAGCGCTCATCGCCTCCGCGACTTGATTTTCCCGTTGCAGCCGCGCCGCGTTGCCCATCATTTCGGAGATCTCGCTCAAGAACACCCCAGCCGTCGCTTCGCCTGCGTCAATTTTCCCATATCCGGCCGATTACGGTAGCCTTGAGCGCAAACAAATACTGAAGCTCAAATGGCCCGTAATCTCGAAACCGACATGGAAACGTTGCGCATGGTGCTAAATCTCGCGCAGAAGCGCGATTTCGCAGGCGCCGCATCCTTGGCCGAACGCACCCTCGCGGACGGCTTCGAACACCCCATGCTGCTTAATATCGCCGCAACGCGCCTCGAGCACGAGGGCAAGTACGAGGATGCCTTGAAATTGCTCGAGCGCGCGGTGGCCATTGCGCCCGGCGACGCTGGCGCGCGCAACGCGCTGGGTTTGTGCCTGCAACGCCTCGATCGGCCCACCGAGGCGCTTTACCATATTGACGAACTCCTGAAGCAGCACGCGGATCTACCTTTCGCGCACGTGAGCAAGGGCAACGCGCTAATGGCATTGGGATCCTTGGGCCGTGCCCGAGACAGCCATTTGCGCGCGTTTGAACTCGAGCCCAAGAATTTCTCAGCTACAGCCGCTTTGGGCTCGATTGCGACGCATCGCGGCCAACATCGTGAAGCAAGGGACTGGGCTGAACGCACGCTGGCAATCGTTCCCGGCTTTCCCGATGCCGTCCTATGCCTGGCGGCGGCGGAACTCGCCGCAGGCGATGGCGCCGCAGCCGACAAACTCCTGCGCGACGTCATCAACGATTCGCGCGCCAGTCCTGCCGATCGAGCGCGGGCCACCGGACTGTTGGCGGATGTGCTCGACGCCGCCGGCAGCTACGATGAGGCATTCGAGGCCTACAGCGCCTGCAATCGAAGCCTGCGGCAAATTCATCAGCGTTTTGCCGGCGCGAATGTGCTCGGTTACGTCCGCGCGTTGACCGCTGCCATGGATAAGGTCGAGACCCATGGGTGGATGGACTCACCCAATTCAAACAGCAGCGCGGCAGGACATGTCTTTCTGATCGGATTTCCGCGCACCGGCACCACGCTGGTCGAAGTGGTGCTCGACGGCAATCCGCAGGTCGTGAGCCTCGAGGAACATGAATTGCTGGCCGACGCCGTGCTCGCCTTCATGCGCGAGCCGGTGAGTTTCGATGCGATGGCGCGCGCCGATGCGGCCACGCTCAATGCCTTGCGCGAAGCCTACTGGGGACGGGCGCGCGGTGCCGGCATTGATGTTGCCGGCAAAGTATTCGTCGACAAACATCCCTTGAACAGCCTAAAGCTGCCGCTGATCGCGAGACTATTCCCGGAAGCGAAGATTCTGTTCGCGGTGCGCGATCCGCGCGATGTGATATTGAGCTGTTTCAGACGGCGCTTTCAAATGAATCCGTCGATGTACGAATTTCTGACGGTGCCGGGAGCCGCCGCCTTCTATGCAGCCGTCATGCAATTCGCGGACAGCGTAAAGCGCCGACTCGATCTCAAGTGGCATGAGGTGCGGTATGAGCGTCTCATTGCGAACTTTGAGCATGAGATTCGCGGCATTTGCGCCTGTGTAGGCCTTGAATGGCTGCCGAGTATGGGCGAATTCGCGCAGCGCGTTCAAGTCCGCGAACATGCCACCCCCAGCACCGCGCAACTCTCCAAAGGTCTCATCACCACAGCCACCGCGCAGTGGCGCCAGTACGAATCGCACCTCGCGCCCGCGTTGCCGGCGCTGCAGCCGTGGATCGAACGCTTGGGCTATCAGTAAATTATTTTACGCGGCGAACGCGATAGGAATGATTCGAGGGCGTGAGCATCAGAAATGAGCCCAGCGCCGCGCGCTTGATGGTCACGGCATCGCCGCTGTTCAATCGCCCGTCACTGTCCATCACCGCCCAGGTTTGGCCGCTGTCGAGCACCACGAATGTGCGTCCCGTCTGATCGGAACTCACGATGGAAATATGCGCCGTCTCGGATTTCGGACCCAAGTCCGCGGCGTGTTGCTGCACCGCCGTCAGGCCGAAATTCTGCGGATCGACGGCGACCGCTGCTGCCGTGGTAGGCGCCTGAACGGCTGCGGCGGAAGGCACCCGCGCCGCTGAGGAGGTCGAGGTTGCCGAGGATGCCGGCGGCGCCGCGGGCGCCGGCGCGGTTTTCGCTACCGCGACAGGCGTCTTGTCCGCGGGCCGATGCGCTAGCGCGTCATAACAGGAAAGCCGGGTGTCCGGTGCTTGAATCGCGGCACAGCGTGCCATGCCCTCAGCGCTGGGCCCAGCTGCCGCAGTTTCGCTTGTAGTTGAAGTCGCTGCCAGTAGCAGCAGAACCGCGCCGGTCGACTTCATCACGCTGGTGAACTTGATCACGCTAGCCATTTGGTCACGCGCCGGCAACCGGCCGTTGCGAATAATACTGGCCGTAAACTTCCGTGGCAGTTTGAATCATGTCGCGTTCCGCGGCAGTAAGCAGCGGATTCCAAATGTCGAAAATCAGTACGGCGCGGGGCGTGTCGGACAGATTCCAGGCTTCGTGCTCTATGGTGTCGTCGAATACCCAGGCTTGATCGGCAATCCATTCGCGAGTGGTCGCGCCGACGCGAAAGCCGCAATCGGGCGGCACGATCAGCGGCAGATGCACGGTGCAGCGCGTGTTGGTGATGCCAGTGTGCGCGGGAATCCGGGTGTTCGGATCCAAGATCGAGAAAAAAGCCGTGGGCGCGCGGCCTTCGACGCGGCATCGCGGCACCACTCCCTCCAGGGTTCGCGCCGTCACGGGGCAGCGCGCGATGTGGCCGGCGTTGGGCACGCTTTGGTTCCACAGAAAATACGCGCTCCATTTGCGGGAGCGGTTCAATTCTGTGAACTGATCGATGGGCAGACCCGCCGGAAAATCGATGTAAGGTTGCAAGCCTTCGCGGTCCGCCACCAGCACGCGCATGAGTTCGGTCCGAATCTCGGGACTTCGCGCTTCGAGCGCTTCGAGCCAGGGAAACAATGCACGGTCGAAGAAATCGATCGCCGGCAGTCCCGGGAAATACATCCAGGTAGGCTGCGAGTGAAATACCCGGCGCCTGCCCATCAGGGTGTCGAGGCAGGCATCGACGCGCGGCTGTGCCTGGCCGCCATGCCGCTCGCGAATCGCGCCCAAGGATTTTTCCAGCGCCTCACCCAAGGCGGCGCGGTCCGAATCGACCTTGGTTCTCGCGGTGTCGAACGCTGCTTTCAAATGCGGCGGAACGCCCGCACCGGGCGGCAGCGAATCCAGCGCCGCTTGATAGGCTTGCGCAGCGTTGCGCGGATCGCCGGCCCGCTCCAAATACTCGCCTTTCTGCAGCAACGCGGATAAATGCCGCGGCTCCAGCGCCAGCGCCTTTTCAATGGCATCGAATTCCTCGATGCGCCGGCCGAGCGCCTTCAGGCTGCTGGCGAGATTCGCCCAGATCGCGGGCTGATTCGGGTTCGCGGTCGCCGCGCGGCTGAAAAGCAGCTGCGCCTGGTCGGCTGCGCCGCGCGCCAGCATACGCACGCCCAGCTCATTGAGCACCGCCGGATGATTCGGCGCGCGCTGCGCCACATTTGCCAGCAGCTGATCGGATTCCGGCATGCGGCCCGCGGCTTCTTCGGCCTTGCAGGCCTGCAAAACGCGGATGATGGTGGCTTCGTCGAGTGGTGCGGGGGCAGCGGAATTCACGCCGTCATTGTATAACACCCACATTAAGCCCGTTAATTTAGGGAGTATTTAACATTGAGCGCCTCCACCGATCTTGAGCTCATGCGCGCATCGATGCTGCTCGAGACGGACCCTGCTGTCGCGGCGCGGCTCGCTGGCGCCGTGCTGAGGCAGCATCCTGGGCACGACGCCGCAACGCTTCTGCTGACCACGGCACGCCGGCGCTTGGGCAATTCCGCGGGCGCCATCGACATCATGGAAGCGCTCGGGCTGGCGCAACCCGAATCCGCGCTGGTGCAGCTCGAGCTTGGCCGCACTTATGCCGCGTGCGGCCGGGTGAGCGAGGCCATCGCCGCCTTGGAATGCGCGCTGAAACTCGATGAAAGCCTCGCGGATGCCTGGGCTGAACTGTCGCAGCAGCGCCTGCTTACCGGCGAGACGGCGGCAGCCGACGCCGCATATATCAAATACCGGCAGCTCACCACCAACCCGCCTGACCTGACCGACGCCTACCTCGCCTTCGACCAAGACCGGCTGGAAGCGGCGGGACACCTGACGCAGCAGCGATTGCAGGCAGGCACCCACGCGGTGGCGGCGCTCACCTTGCTCGCGGCAATCGCAGCGCGTCGCGGCGATGACTTGGCTCAAGAAGGCGCGCTGAATCAGGCATTGCAGCTGGCCCCCTGCGACAGCGTGGCACGGGAGCAGCTCGCGCAGCTGATGATCCGGCAAGGCCGCATCGATGAGGCACTGACGCTGGTCGAGAGGCTGCTGTTGGCCCAGCCGCACAGCCGCTCGGTTCTGGTGCTCAAGGCCGAAGCGCTGCAGCTCGCCGAGCGCCCTACCGAGGGCCTCGCCATTATTTTCGGGCTGCTCGCCGAGCATCCGAACGATGCGGATCTGTTGGTGATTGCGGGCAATCAACAACGCTACAGCGGACGGCCGCGCGAGGCCATCATGGCCTATCGGCGCGCCCTCGAGCGCCAGCCCGGCAATGGACTTGCCTTTTGGGGCTTGGCAAATCTCGATGCGCTGCGCGATTCCCCCGACACTGTCGAAATCCTGAAGCGGCAGTTGGCCTCGGCCGCGCCCGAAGGCTACGACGGCACGTGCATGGAATTCGCGCTTGGCAAGGTGTGCGAGGATCGGGGCGAATTTGCGCTCTCTTTTGAACACTATGATCGCGGCAATCGCAGGGCGCGCAGCTCATTTAACTACGATGCCGGCGCCACCACTGCGTTCGTGCAGCGCTTCAAGGCAACCTTTACGCGCCGGTTTTTTGAAGAACGCGCCGATTGGGGCAGCGCGGCGCGCGACCCGATTTTCATCGTTGGTCTGCCGCGCTCCGGCTCGACCCTGCTCGAGCAGATACTGGCCAGCCACTCGCAGGTCGAAGGCACGCGCGAGCTGCCCTATATTCCCACTCTCGCGCGCGAACTCGCCGGACCGCCGGAAAGCGCCGCGCGCTACCCGGAAAATCTGACCGCGCTCACGCGGGCGGACATCAGCGCCCTGGCGAGCCGCTATCTGGCGAGCGCGCAAACGCACCGGCTCGAGGGGCGGCCGCTATTCATCGACAAGATGCATGGGAATTTCGTGAGCCTGGGGCTCATCCAACTGAAGTTTCCGCGCGCGCGCATCATCGATTCCAGGCGTCATCCCATGGGCTGCGGTTTTGCCTGCTACAAACAACTGTTCAGCGCCGGCATGAATTTCGCCTACGACCTCAACGAGTTGGGGCTTTTCTACCGCGATTACGTTCACCTCATGGATCACATCGATGAAGTGCTGCCGGGAAGGGTACATCGGGCTTTTTACGAACACCTGGTGGCCGATCCGGAAGCCGAGGTGCGCAGGCTGTTGCAGTATTGCGGCTTGCCGTTCGAAGATAAGTGCCTGCGCTTCCACGAAAATCAGCGCATCGCGCAGACCTTGAGCTCGGAGCAGGTCCGCCGTCCAGTTTATCGCGAGGGTGTGGATCAGTGGCGCCATTACGAACCCTGGCTCGAGCCCCTTAGAGCCCCGCTCGCCAAGCTCATCGCAGCGTACCCATCCGCGCCTTGAAACGGCGCTCGATAAAAAACGGCGGGCTTTTTAGGGCCCGCCGTAATTCATCTACAAGAGACTTCTATTCTTTTGCTTAGAACTTCACGCTGACATGCGCGTACAGATAGCGGCCCATCGTGTCGTACGTGCCAACCCAGGTGTTGTCATTGCACGAGGTGTTCGGACACTCCGAGTAGCTGCCGCTGGGAATGATCGGCGGTGCCTTGCCGGTCAAGTTGTTGACACCGACGCGCAGGTCGATACCCGTGCTCGCAATCGGCGCGGACAAGGACAGATCAATGTAGTTGAACCCGGCAATTTGCGCGGTCGGCGCAAAGTAGGTCGAGGTCAACTGCGGATCCTGGCTCACGTGATCCGACTTGGACGGACCGATGTAGCGCCAGCGCACTGACAGGTCCAGGCCCAACCATGGCGCCTGCCAATCGGTATTCAACACATGGCGCCAATGAGGAGTGGGAGCGCCGCAGGTGGTGCCCCAATACCCTGCGCAGTCATAAGCCTCACCGCTTGCGGCAATGGGTGCTGTGAAGAAATTCAACACCCGCGTACCCATGAACTGAATTCCCACCTTGCCGTAGCCCGTGTCGAACGAGTAATGCGAGGCAATATCGATACCCTTGGTGCTGATGGTGCCGATGTTCTGCTCAATGGCCGTCACGTAGTCCGCGTTGTTGAACCACAACGAGCCTGTGCCCGGGCCCCGATGAATGAGATCGCAACCGACGTTGTTGTTGCCGCAATTGTTGGTGATGGTGTTCGATGTGAGCGGGACGATCGCATCCCTGATACGGATGTAGTAGAAGTCGATCGATGCGCCCAAGCCGGGGACAAAGGTCGGTTGGAACACGAAGCCATACGTAAAGGTGTCGGCGATTTCAGGCTTCAGGATCGAACTGCCGCCCACGGAGGTGTTGATTTGCGCCGCCGGATTGGTGGCAATGTTGCCCCACTCCGCCGGCGTCACACCCGTCCGCGCGCAGTACGCGAAGTCGTGACCCTGAATCGTGCCCGTCGTGCCGCCCGTGCCGCCGACCACCGGTCCCCAACACGGATCGGCCGTGCCGCCTGCGCCGATGACCGCCGGAGCGAACAAGTCGCCGACGCCCGGTGCCCGAACCGCTCGGTTATACCCGGCACGTATTTTGACGTCCTTGATCGGGGCGTATTCCATGCCGAACTTGTAGGTGTTGGTATTGAAGCCCGAGGTGTAGCTCGAGTAGCGGTAGCCGGTGTTCAGTTCCAAGCTATAGATACCCGGCTTGTCGTTCACGAGGGGCAGATTGGCTTCGGTAAAGACTTCCGAGACATGGAATCCGCCGTCGATCGGCGACTGGGCGCCGTTGCCTCCGGAGTTCAAACCGTTCTTGAAAACGAAATCCGGATCGAAGATATAGCTCTCGGAACGATATTCGGCGCCCAGGTTGAAGCTGGGGCCCGAGGCTGCGGTCGGCACCTTCATGCCGAACTTCTCGAGATCCGCCGTGACCGAACCATCGACGATGAATTCCTTCGTGGTGATGGAATATGTCGCTGGCACCGAAATGTAATTAACTGCCGCCGGCGTGACCCCGCCTTTAGCGAAAATGTTCCAAGGCACGCAATTCGGGTCGGTGCCGTTGATCACCGATTCGCAGGTCGGCACGCCGCCGACCGAAACCACATTCAATGCGTTGGTCGCGCTGGTGGTATTGACGAAACCGCCTTCGCTGTCGTGCATGGTATTGATGCCGACCTGGCCATACAGATCGTACGACAACCCGTCGATCCAGTGTCCCTTGACACCCAGAGTTTCGCGGAACGAATTGGACACGTAGTTATCCGCACGAGGGCCATTTTCCACCGCGCGACGGCCGATATACATGTTGATGTCGCCGGCCGGCGTGTTGGGGAAGGCCGCATGGTTGGCGGCAACGACCGCGGGCGCGCAGAAAGTCGCTGCTTCCTGGGCGGTGAACAGCGGGTTGGCGCAAGGGACGTTCGCCGCCGTGTAAGTGAATAGACCGCTGGGTCCGTAGTTCGCGGTCGAACTGTTGCGGGCGAACATGAAGTTCGAATACACGTTGGTCGCATCAGTGATGTCGTAGTTCAAGAACGAACCCGCGGTATAGCGTTCCGCGGCGCGTTGCAGGTAGCTCAAGCCGCCGTAGTTGTAGCTGTCGGTAGCGTTGCTATAAGGACGGAAGGCACCGGTGTTGGGATCGATGGCGTATGCCGAGGACGGGGTGACTGGAACTTGCGCTCCTTTCGTATTGAGGCCGTATACCGCGAAACGCCCCGTGGCCGGCGTACCCGATCCACCGCAACTCAAGCCGCCCGGGCCCGGCAGAACGCTGGGGGTGTTCAAGCTGCAACCCGCGTAGTCGTATTGATAGCCGACTGCAGGCGAAGTCTTCAAATAAGTGGCATAGACCGTGGCGTTGCCCTTGCCGTCCGCAAAGTTCGAGCCGGCGAGGAAGGACACGTCTTTATTGATGCCTGCATCCACTGTGCTTTGGGGAATCGGGTCGCCTTTGGCGGCGAGCAGTCCCAGCAAGTCACCGTGATTGTTCGAATAGCGGTTGAAGCCATAATTCGAATCAATCCGCACTCCTTCGAAGTGGGTGTTCAACACGAAGTTGACCACGCCCGCGACGGCATCC
>DASYIN010000150.1:0-18616 GCA_035997505.1 Steroidobacteraceae bacterium
ATGGAGGCGATTCGACGCTTGTTTTCTCCGGAATTCCGCAATCGCTTGGATGCCGTCATCCAATTCGGCAGTTTGGATCAAGACACCATCGAACGTGTGGTCGACAAGATCCTGGTCGAGGCGGAGGCGCAGCTCGAGCAGAAGGGCGTTTCGATTTCCGTCGACGAACCGGCGCGGCGCTGGATCGCCAAGCGAGGCTACGATCCGAAGATGGGTGCGCGGCCCATGGCGCGCATCATTCAAGAATTCATCAAGCGTCCATTGGCCGAGGAACTCTTATTCGGCAAGCTGGTGAATGGCGGCCACGTCGAGGTCACCCTGAGCGAGGATGGCGAGAAGCTCAAGCTCGAGACCCGCAGCGCCAATCAGCCGGCACTGCTGTCTCACGAAGGCAGTGCCTAGCGGCCGCGGTAGACGATGCGGCCCTTGGTCAGATCGTAGGGAGTCATCTCGACCGTGACCTGGTCGCCGGTGAGGATGCGAATGTAGTTTTTGCGCATCTTGCCTGAGATATGTGCGGTAACTACATGGCCGGTCTTGAGTTTGACGCGAAATGTCGTATTGGGCAAAGTCTCGACGACTTCGCCTTCGAATTGAATTGCCTCTTCTTTTGACATGCGTCCTTGTGGTATGCGTGAAACCGCGCGCATTGTGCATAAAGCACTGGGTTAATGCAATTTGCTAAGGATCGCGCAGCCACTTGCCCGCCGGTGTACGCCTCGCATACTGGCGAAGCAAGGCGACAAACTGGCTGCGCGACAGCTCGCGCGCTCCTAATCGCGCCAGATGGGTGCTGGCCACCTGGCAGTCAATGACCTGAATGTCGCGCGCACGACACTCCTCGACCAAGCGCGCCAGCGCCACTTTTGAGGCGTCGCGCTCCAGACTGAACATCGATTCGCCGAAGAACACCTGTCCGAGCTGAATCCCATACAGGCCGCCCACCAACCGATCCTCACGATACGTCTCGACCGAGTGTCCAAATCCCAGCTCGTGCAACTGATCGTAGGAGTCGATCATCTCGGAATTGAGCCAGGTATCGGGACCGGCGCGGCGGGGCGCCGCGCAGCCGCGGATAGTGGCGCCGAAATCCCGATCCACGCGCGTGCTGAAGCCGCCATGGCGCAGGGTCTTGCTCAAGCTTCGCGAGCAGTTGAATTCTCCCGGAAACAGCACCATCCGCGGATCCGGCGACCACCACAGGATGGGTTGCTGGGCTGAATACCAAGGAAAAACGCCGCGCTCGTAAGCAGCGAGAAGTCGCGTCGGACTCAAGTCGCCGCCCGCGGCCAGCAGACCCGGCGGTTCGCGCAATGCCTGATCCAGCGGCGGAAACCAATTCGGATCCGCCTGTTCTCCGAGCCACACGAGCCGGCTCAGAGTCGCAACTCCTCATCGGGCGTACGGTGATAGGGCACATGTTCGTTCACCGCGGCAGCATACGTGTCGACGCCGCGGGCTTCTCGTTCGGCGTAGTCCCGGATGGCAGCGGCAAATCGCGAGTCGGCGATGTAATGCGCCGAGTGCGTCAAGGTGGGAACGAAGCCTCGCGGGACCTTGTGCTCGCCTTGCGTACCTGGCTCGAAGCGCTGCAGCCCCTTCTCGATGCAATACTCGATTCCCTGGTAGTAACAGGCCTCGAAGTGCAGGCTGTGAAAGTTGCCGCCGGCGCCCCAGTAGCGGCCATACAGCGCCTCGCCGCCCACAAAGAATATGGCCACGGCGATGGGTTCGGCACCGATGCGGGCCACTTTGAGCATCAGCGCGTTCGGCATGGCAGCGGCAATGCGCCTGAAAAAATCCAGATTGAGGTATGGCTGGTGACCGTGCCGATGGAAGGTATCGGCATAAAAGGCGTAGACAGTTCTCCACAGGGAAGGGGTCATGTCCCCGCCGTGCAGCGTATCGAACTCGATGCCGGCTTCGGCGACCCGCCGGCGTTCACGCTTGGCCTTCTTGCGTTTTTCCGCGGTGAAGGTGGCAAGAAACGCTTCGAAGGAGCCGTAGCCCTGGTTGTACCAATGAAATTGGCAGTCGCGGCGCAGTATCAGCCCGGCGCGATCGAGGTCGGCGGCGGTGTCCCCGGTCGGAAACAGCACGTGCCAGGAGGACAGTTGCCCATGGCGCGCATAGTCGACGACTGCACGAGTCAGCTTGGCCGTCAGTATTTTCGGATCCGCCGTCGGAGCCAGCAGCACGCGCGGTCCGGATACCGGTGTGAAGGGTACCGCGCTGAGCAGCTTCGGGTAGTACCTAAGGCCGTGCTGTGCATAGGCACCGGCCCACGAGAAGTCGAAAACAAATTCGCCGCGGGAATGCGACTTGCGAAACAGGGGCATCGCCGCCATGGGGACACCGGCTGAATCTTCGATGAGGACATGCTTTGGGTCCCAACCGGTACGCGTTGAAGCGCAACCGGACTCCTCCATCGCCAGTAGGAACTCGTGCCGCAAGAAGGGTTGTGTGGTGCCTGCCATCGCATTCCAACTCGCCGCGTCAATCTGCGCGATGCTGTCGAGAAATCGCGCCGCGCGGAACGTCACGCGTGGGCAGCGCGCGGCTCGGCGTGGGCGTCGGCCTCAATCCGTTCTAAGTATTTGTCCGCATCGAGCGCTGCCATGCAGCCGGTGCCCGCCGAGGTCACGGCCTGACGATACACGTGATCCGCTACATCGCCGGCCGCAAAAACCCCCGCGATGCTGGTGCTCGTGGCCCCACCGTCGCTGCCGCCCTTGACGATGATGTAGCCTCCGCGCATGTCCAATTGCTGATCGAACAACTGGGTGTTGGGCACATGCCCGACCGCGATAAAGACGCCATCGACATTGATCGATCGCGTGGCATTGCCGGCCGCGGCACGCATGCGCACGCCGGTCACGCCGGAGTCATCGCCCAATATTTCATCGATGGTGTGGTTCCATACGATGCTGGCTTTGCCGGCCGACGCGAGCGCAAACAACCGGTCCTGCAAAATTCTCTCGGCACGCAGCTTGTCGCGGCGATGCACCAGAGTGACATGCGATGCGATGTTGCTGAGATACAAAGCTTCTTCGACAGCGGTATTCCCGCCGCCGACCACCGCCACCGCTTTGCCGCGATAGAAGAAGCCGTCGCAGGTTGCGCAGGCCGACACCCCTTTGCCCCGGAAGGTCTCCTCGGAGGGCAGGCCTAGATACTGGGCGGAGGCACCCGTGGCGATGATGAGCGCGTCGCAGGTGTACTCGCCATTGTCGCCGGCGAGGCGAAAGGGTCGCTGGCGCAGATCGACTTTATTGATATGGTCAGGAACGATTTCCGTGTTGAAGCGCTCCGCGTGCCGCCGCATGCGCTCCATGAGTGCAGGGCCCTGCAGGTGTTCGACGTCGCCGGGCCAGTTGTCCACATCCGTAGTGGTCATGAGTTGTCCGCCTTGCTCCAAGCCGGTGATGAGCAAGGGTTTTCGATTCGCCCGGGCCGCATAAACGGCCGCGGTGTAGCCTGCAGGTCCGGACCCCAGGATGAGGAGACGACTGTGCCTGACTACGCTCATGTATAATTTGCCTCTCGTCTTGAAAAGTCGCTACGGCGAAGCCGCCGGCGAACGCTTAAGGTTAGCTGAGCCATGGTAAGTAAATCTGTGGGCTCCAGCCAGTTCCTACAAGTCCTCTAGCAACCTCACCGTGCGATGTTGTTGCCACACGTTCGACGGGTTACTATTACATATTATTCAAACAGTTAAGAAGTAAATATCATTAAAGGTCTAGATCTAGCCGACGCTTCGTCATCGAAGAAGCCCAAACAGAAAGCGAAACTTTCTGCGGCTGTGTCCCGCTCCTTGCGTGAGGGAACGCTGTGGGTGCTGGGCGCGCTCGCGCTGCTGCTGCTGCTCGCGCTGGCCTCTTATCACCCGCACGATCCCGGATTCTCCGACACCGGCGAACCGGGTCCCGTCGGCAATTTGATCGGGCCGGTAGGCGCGTGGCTGGCTGGATTTTTCCTCTTCCTCTTTGGCCGGCCGGCCTATCTGTTTCCCGTGATGTTGGCGTACGCCGGCTGGCTGGTCCACAAAGACCAGTCGCTGCCGGATACGCGTTCGCGCATCAACACGATGCTGCGTGCCTTGGGTTTTGTGCTCACGCTGGCCACCAGCTGCGGCCTAGCCAGCCTGCACTGGAGCGGTGCGGGTTTGCCGAACAGTGCGGGCGGCGTGCTGGGCGAAATGGCCGGGCGGGGCAGTGCCCATGGCTTGAGTTTTCTGGGTGCGACGCTGCTGTTGCTGGGATTGTGGCTGGCCGGCGTGGCGTTGTTCCTCGGCGTGTCCTGGTTCGAAATCATGGACAGGTTGGGGCTATGGGTACTGGCCGCCATCGAATGGGCCAAGAGCCGTATGGAACAACGGCGTGAACTCGCCTCCGGGCAGCTGCGTAAGCAGGCGCGTCAGGAAGTGGTGCGCGAGGAGCAGAAAAAGGTCGCGCATCGGCCGCCACCGCGAATCGAAGCGCCTGCGCCGCTGCCGCAAAAGAGCGATCGTGTGGAACGCGAGCGCCAGGTGCCGCTGTTCGACGCGCCCAAGTCGAGCGAATTGCCGGCGCTGTCCCTGCTCGATGAACCGGGCGCACGTGAACAGTCCTACTCCGATGAGGCGTTGGAGGCTATGTCGCGGCTTGTGGAAATCAAGCTGCGGGATTTTGGCATCGAAGTCGAAGTGGTGGCCGTGCAGCCAGGCCCTGTCATTACACGGTTCGAGTTGCGGCCGGCGCCCGGCGTGAAAGTCAGCCAGATCAGCAATCTCGCGAAGGACCTGGCGCGTGCGCTGTCCGCGATCAGCGTGCGGGTGGTGGAAGTCATTCCCGGAAAGTCAGTCGTGGGGCTGGAGATTCCCAACGAGAAACGCGAGATCGTGACCTTGGGCGAGATCATCAAATCCAAACCCTACGATGAGGTCGGCTCGCCGCTGGCACTGGCCTTGGGCAAGGACATCGGCGGCGTGCCCGTCGTTGCGGATCTTGCCCGCATGCCGCACCTGCTCATTGCCGGCACGACCGGTTCGGGCAAATCGGTCGGCATCAATGCCATGGTCCTGAGCCTGGTCTACAAGGCCACGCCGGAACATGTGCGCATGATCATGATCGACCCGAAAATGCTGGAGCTTTCGGTGTACGAGGGCATTCCGCACCTGTTGTCGCCCGTGGTCACCGATATGAAGCAGGCGGCCAATGCGCTGCGCTGGTGCGTGGCGGAAATGGAGCGGCGCTACCAACTCATGTCGGCGCTTGGCGTACGCAACATCGGCGGTTTCAACCGCAAGGTGAAAGATGCGGCCGATGCCGGCAAGCCGATCAAAGATCCAATTCGCATGCAGAAAATTGCGCAGGGCGTGCCGGGCATCGTCGAAGAGGACGTGCCGGAGTTGACGTCTTTGCCCTTTATTGTCGTCATCATCGATGAGCTCGCGGATCTGATGATGATCGTCGGCAAAAAGGTCGAGGAACTGATCGCGCGTCTCGCCCAGAAAGCGCGCGCCTCCGGCATTCACTTGATCCTGGCGACGCAGCGGCCATCGGTTGATGTCATCACCGGCTTGATCAAGGCCAACATTCCGACACGCATCGCCTTCCAGGTCTCCGCCAAAGTGGACTCGCGCACGATCCTCGACCAGAGCGGCGCGGAGTCGCTGCTGGGGCACGGCGACATGCTCTATCTCCCCCCGGGCACCTCGATCCCAACCCGGGTGCATGGCGCCTTCGTGTCCGACCAAGAGGTGCACCGCGTGGTCGCGGGATTGAAGAATGCATCGCCGCCGGTCTATATCGATGAGATTTTGGAAGGTCCGCGCAACCCCATCCCCGGCTTCCCATCGGATGAAGAGGAGGGCGCCGAAGGGGGCGCCAGCGAGGCCGAGGCGGATCCTTTGTACGATGAGGCCGTTCGCATCGTTACCGAAACGCGCAAAGCATCCATCTCTGGGGTACAGCGGCGCCTCAAGATCGGCTACAACCGCGCCGCACGCCTGGTCGAGGCCATGGAAGCGGCTGGCCTCGTGGGCGCGCTGCAGCCGAACGGCAATCGAGAAATTTACGGCGCCCCGCCGCCGGAAGAGTGATACCGATGCGCAAACACACAATCGCAGCTGCGTTCCTGATCTGCGCCTTGACGCTGCTCGACGCAACCAGCGCTTTCGCTTCTCCGACGACTGAGGTCGAGAAGTACTTGAGCGGTCTCGCGACCTGGTCGGCGGATTTTAAGCAGACCATCGATGACGGACATGGAAAGGTGGTGCGCACCGCAGCCGGTAAACTGTATCTGCAGAAACCCGGAAAGTTTCGCTGGGATTATTCGCAGCCGTCCGAACAGGTGATATTGGCGGACGGCAAGCAGATTTGGTTTTACGACAAGGACCTACAGCAGGCCAATGTCCGAGACATGGACGCGAGTCTCGCGAACACACCCGCGGTCCTCTTGTCCGGCGGAGGGTCTTTGAGCAGTCAGTTCGATGTCACATCGCTGCCTCCGAGCGACGGTCTGGAGTGGTACCAACTCATTCCCAAGCACCCGGATACCGATTTCCAGCTCGTTCGCATCGGCTTTCGTCACGGCGACTTGGATTCCATGTTCCTCGCGGACAAGCTGAATCAAGTTACGCAGCTGACTTTTACCAACTCCAAGCGCAACGCCATGTTCGCGGCAAATTTGTTTACATTCGTGCCGCCGCCGGGAGTCGACGTGATCGGGCGCGCCAGTAAGTGACGGCCGGCGAAGGTAGCTATCGGCCGCTGGCCGACCGGCTGCGGCCCCAGTCGCTGGACGAGTACGTCGGCCAATCTCATTTGCTGGGGATGGGCGCGCCTCTGCGGCGCGCGTTGGAATCCGGCCATCCGCATTCCATGATCCTTTGGGGTCCGCCCGGCACCGGGAAAACCACGTTGGCCCGACTGATCGCCAATGGTGCGAACGCCGAATTCGTCGGCCTCTCGGCAGTGCAGGCGGGAATCAAGGACATCCGCGCGGTTGTCGAGCAGGCGCGCAGCCTGCGCGGTACGCGCAACACCGTCTTATTTTTAGACGAGGTCCATCGCTTCAACAAATCTCAGCAGGACGCATTTCTGCCGTACGTCGAGGATGGGACGCTGATTTTCATCGGTGCGACCACTGAGAATCCTTCCTTCGAGGTCAACAACGCGCTGCTGTCCCGGGCGCGCGTGTATGTTCTCAAGTCTCTGGGAAGCGAGGATTTGGGCAAATTGCTGGATCGCGCTCTCGCGGATCAGGAGCGCGGTTTAGGGAAGCTTCAGCTGCAGATTGATGCGGACGCGCGCGAGCTGCTGCTCGCCGCGGCGGATGGCGATGCGCGCCGGATGCTGAATTTGTTGGAAACCGCAGCGGACTTGAGCACTCCGGAGGGTTCGGGCCGCCGCCTCAATGTCGACACCATGCGCGCCGTGATCGGCAGCACCTACGTTCGCTTCGACAAGGGCGGCGAACATTTTTACGATCAGATTTCCGCACTGCATAAATCGGTGCGCGGCAGTGATCCGGATGCTGCCCTTTACTGGCTGTGCCGGATGCTCGCCGGGGGTTGCGACCCGCTGTATGTCGCGCGCCGCGCATTGCGCATGGCGAGCGAGGACATCGGCAACGCCGATCCGCGCGCATTGACCCTGGCGCTGGAGGCATGCGCCGTGTACGAGCGTCTCGGCAGTCCCGAGGGCGAACTCGCGATCGCTCAGGCCATCGTGTTCATGGCGTGCGCCGCCAAGAGCAACGCGGTCTATGCCGCGTTCAACGCGGCCAGCGAGGATGCGGCGAAGCTGGGATCATTGGAGGTTCCCCTGCATCTGCGCAATGCGCCGACGCGTCTGATGAAGGAAATCGGCTACGGCAAGGGTTATCGCTATGCGCACGATGAGCCGGGCGGCTTTGCTGCCGGAGAGCGTTATTTTCCGGACGACATGCCGGATCGCCGCTACTATGTGCCGGTCACGCGCGGACTGGAAATAAAAATCGGCGAGGCGCTTGCCGCGCGCCGCGCCAAATCATGAACCCTTGCGAAGGAAACCATCGTGCTTGATCCGAAGCTGTTGCGCAGCGATTTACCTGGTGTGGCGGCCGCGCTCGCACGCAGGGGTTTTAAGCTCGATGTGGAGACATTCGCCGCGCTCGAGGAGCAGCGCAAGAGCGTCCAAATTGAAGCCGATCGCCTTAGGGCCGAGCGCAATGCGAACGCCAAGGCCGTGGGATTTGCGAAGTCGAAGGGTCAGGATGCGGCGCCGCTGCTGGCAGCGGGCGAGGCCTTGGGCGCGGCGCTGCAAGGCATCGAAAAGCGGCTGGAAATCATTCAGATCCAGGTCACCGATCTGCAGTTGGGATTGCCAAATATATTGCACGGCAGCGTCCCCGACGGCCGCGATGAATCGGCGAATGTCGAGGTCCGCCGTTTCGGAGTGCCGCGAGAATTTACCTTCGAACCGAAGGATCACGTTGCCTTGGGTGAACCGTTGGGCATGGACTTTGAAGGTGCCGGGCGCATCTCCGGCGCGCGCTTCGTGGTCATGAGCGGCATGCTGGCGAAGCTCCACCGCGCTCTCGCACAGTTCATGTTGGATCTGCACGTTCAAGATCACGGTTATCGCGAACACTACGTACCCTACCTGGTGCACGCGGAGGCGCTGATCGGCACCGGGCAGCTGCCGAAGTTCGAACAGGACCAATTCGCGGTGCGCGGCAATCCTGGTTTCTACTTGATCCCGACGGCCGAAGTGCCGTTGACGAATTTGGTGCGCGATCAGATTCTGGCGCCGGAGCGCTTGCCGCTCAAATTCGTGGCACACACCCCATGCTTCCGCTCAGAGGCGGGCGCGGCGGGGAAGGACACGCGCGGCATGATCCGCCAGCACCAATTCGACAAGGTCGAGATGGTGCAGATCGTGCGTCCCGATAACTCTTATGCAACTCTCGAGGAGATGACCGGACACGCCGAGCATGTGCTCAAGGCGCTGGAGTTGCCGTATCGAGTGGTGTCGCTATGCGCCGGCGATACGGGCGCGAGCAGCGCCAAGACTTACGACCTTGAAGTCTGGCTGCCCTCGCAGAAAAGGTATCGTGAGATTTCATCCTGCAGCAACTGCGAGTCCTTTCAGGCGCGACGCCTGCAAGCTCGATGGCGCAATCCGGAAACCGGGAAGCCGGAGCTTCTGCATACCTTGAACGGGTCGGGAGTTGCGGTGGGACGTGCGCTGGTCGCGATTTTGGAGAATTATCAGAGAGAGGACGGCAGCATCACCATACCGACAGCGATGGTGCCCTACATGGGCGGGGCGACCCTGCTGCGGTAGTCCGCAGCAGGCGCCGGAAGACTTTAGTTGCGGCTGCCCATCACGAGGCGCAGCACATACCAGAACATCAGCGCGATCGATGCGAACAGCTGCATGGCAGCCGATACGTAGCGATCTTCGGGGTAGTGCTGAATGATGTTGGACGTGTCGTACAACACGGCCGCGCCGGCAAAGCCGATCATGGCCACCGAGAACCAGGTTCCCAGCTGGAACCCGAACACGGCGCCGCCGACCATCGCCAACAGGGCGACCACGCCGCCCCACATCAGGATGGCACGTAGGAAGGAGAAGTCCTTGCGCGTGCGGTGCGCGACCACCATCAATCCGCCGGCGCCCAACACCGTGATCAGTGTGGCGCTGTCGATCGCGCCGGGCGCTTTGCGGTCGGCGATATAGAGCAGCGGTACGAAGATGAGTGCTTCCGCAACCACATAAGCGGCATACGAGAAGTACTGCATGCCGAGCGAGGTGCTGGTCTGCGCGGTGCGCGTGGCGAGCCAGCCCACCAGCATGAACGCGCCGAGAATCAGGAACCAGTTGAAGCCGAGCATGAAGCCCGCGATCTGGCCGGCGAGACCGGATTCGAACAATGCCAGTTCAACCAGAATGAAACCTAGGATGCCACCGACCACATGGGTATAGGTGCGCGTGATGAATTGCGCCCGGCTGTCGACGCCCGAGCTCGGGAAAGCAGAGTTACTGCTTGGGAAAGTGGCCATCGTGTCCTCCAATTAGCCTAGGGCCTATTTTACCACCCCCGCGATCGGGGTGCCGATTTAGCCCGGTTTCCAGAAATATAAGGTTAATTGACGGCCATTCAATGCCTTGGCGGCCGGACACAACAAATTTTGTCGGGTAAAATCGCGCCGAAATGCCCGGTTGCTGCGTTACGGAGAGGTGGCAGAGTGGTTGAATGCACCGGTCTTGAAAACCGGAGGCCCTTTACGGGGCTCGTGAGTTCGAATCTCACCCTCTCCGCCACTGGAAAAATGAGGCCCCGTTTTGGGGGCCGCGATTTTTCCAGCAGGGGCAGGGTGCGTGGACGAACTCACCCGAGTTCGACAAAATCGTGGGAACGATTTTGGACGCCGGAGCGCTTTGGCGACGGCGCGCGAAGCGCGAGGGCCAGGATGGCCCGAGTCAATCTCACCCTCTCCGCCATTTAATGGAATCTCATCGCGCACCCACGGTATTCCTAAGCTACGCCTCCGCGGACCGCGAGGCTGCGCGCGTGCTCAAGGATGCGCTGCCGGGTCTCGGCCTCGAGGTCTGGTACGACGAAAGCGATTTGGGCGGCGGCGAGGCCTGGGATCAGAAGATCCGCAGGCAAATCCGCGAATGCGATTACTTCATGCCTCTGATCTCGGCTCAGACCGAAGCCCGGCATGAAGGCTATTTTCGCAGAGAATGGCGCCTCGCCGTCGAGAGAACGCTCGACATGGCCGATGATCACGCCTTTCTGCTGCCCGTTGTTCTAGACGATACCAGCCAGACCGGCGCGCGGGTCCCCGAGAAATTTCTGTCGATCCAATGGGTGCGTGTCCCCGGCGGGCAGTCAAATGCTGCCCTTCAGGCGTTGTGCCGCAGGCTGGTGTCGGGCGAGCCGGTGGCAGAGCCGCGCGGTCCGTCGCCCCCTCGTGCACCTGCGCAAGTCTCCCGAGCCAAGGCGTCCGATGCCGATGAGCCGAAGCAGCCGGTCAAATACCCTGCTTTTCCGACGGAAGATCCCAATGCCAAGGGGCGCTACTGGTTTCACGTGGCGGGATGGGGGTTGCGGTCGGCCTGGATTTTCTTCAACCAATTGCCTCGCTGGGTGCGGGCATTTGTCTATGTGTGGCTGTGCATTGCGTTGATGTCCAAGGGTTGCAGTTCGGGCGATCACCGCTCCTCGCGAATCTCGAAGGAAGATTCGGAACAGCTGCACTCGATCTCCGACAAATACCACGGCAACTTCGATAAGAAAGACATTTCCAAGCTTGCAGCGCAGATTGCGCGCATCACATCGGACGATGCGGCGGAAACGCCGGCGGCGCACAGCCCGCTGCTCGCCATACCCTTTACGGCGCCGGCTGGAAATACAGAGGCTGCGAAAATGGCGGATTCCGCCTTTGCGTTGGTATACGGCAAAATCGCGATCGCACACCACGGTCGCGTGGGCTTGAGCCAGGAATCGGCAGCGTGCGATGAATCAACGTCCGCCGTTGAGCGCGGTCGATCGAACCATTCTAGTTATGTGCTCTGCGGCGCAATTGGAGCTGACCGGGCCGCGGCGGCTCTGACCGTGAAGCTTCTGAAGGTCAGCGATGCTGCGTTGGTCTGGTCGAAGTCATATCCGGTCGCAGGCGCGGATCCGAACAAGATTGCGGAGGAAGTGAATACTCAAGTGCCGTCGCTGGACGAGGACTAGCGCGGCGGTTCCCGTCAGACCTCCAGCCGATCTTCGGGCCTTGCCACCAGTGCGTACAGCACCGGCATCAGAAAGACGCTGATCAAGAGGCGCGCCAGCAGTCCGGCGACGATTACCAGCGCAAATGGCCGCTGTGAATCCGTGCCGACGCCGGTAGCAAGCGCCGCGGGCAACAGGCCCAGGGCAGCCACCAGTGCGGTCATCATGATGGGACGCAAGCGCAGGATTGCGCCCGTGCGAATCGCTTCAGCAAGCGGCGTACCGCTGAGCCGAAGTTCGTTGACATAGGAGATATAGACGACGGCTGTCAACACGGAAACGCCAAACAACGCCAGGAAGCCAACCCCTGAGGAAACCGAAAACGGCGTATCGGCGATCCACAGAGCGGCAATGCCGCCCACCGGCGCCGACAGCAATACGCCGAGCACCGTTATAAAAGGGAATTTGAAATTGCTGTAGAGCGCGAACAGCAGTAAAAATATCAGGAACAAAGTCAGCGGCAGAATGACATTCATTTGCGCGCGAGAGGCGGTGTAATCGGTATATTCTCCGCCCCAATCCAACCTATATCCCTGCGGCAGCACGACCTTTTTATCTACCTGCTGGATGGCGTCGCCCACGGCGCCGGCCAGATCGCGCCCTTCCACCGAGAATTGCACGCCAATGTAGCGCGAATTATTCTGACGATAGATAAAAGACGCGCCATTCGCGACTTGAATGTCCGCGACTTCCTTGAGAGGAATCTGCTGTCCGCCCGCCGTAGCCACGCGAATGTTGCCAATTTCTTCCGGATTGTCCCGGTATTCGCGTTCGAGACGCACGACCAGATCGAATTGCTTTTCCTGCTGCACCACTTGAGTGGCTACATCCCCGCCAATCGCCGTTTGGATCAAACTGTTGATGTCCGCGACATTCAATCCGTAGCGTGCAATCTTGGCGCGGTCAATGGTGATTGTCAGGCTAGGTTGTCCAAGTTCCTGCACCAGGGTGACGTCGCGGATTCCGCGCACCTGCTCCAGAACCTGCTTGATGGCTTTGCCTTTTTTTTGCAGCGTATCCAAATTCGCGCCGAACACCTTGACCGCGAGTGCACTCTTTAAGCCGGTTTCAGCTTCATCCACGGCGTCTTCGGCCGGCTGGGTGTAATTGAAGTTGATCCCTGGAAATGCGCCGAGCTTGCGATTGACCGCTTCGATCAGCCCCGCTTTATTGCGGTAGGCGCCGGTCCATTGCGCGTACGGCTTCAAGCCGACGAAAAACTCCGCGTTGAAGAACCCGGTGGGATCGGTGCCGTCATCGGGCCGCCCCAATTCAGACGCAACCGTGGTGACTTCAGGAAAGCTGTGCAGTATTTCCCGCACCTGCGGCACGATTTTTGCGGACTCATCGAAGGAAATCGTGTACGGCATGGTCGCGCGCACCCACAGCGCGCCCTCGTCGAGGTGCGGCATGAACTCGGCGCCGATTCGCGGGATCAGAAGGAGCGATGCGCCGAGCAGAACGGTGGATGCCAATGTGGTGCCCCAGGGATGCGCAAGGCAGAAGTCCAGGCCCTTGATGTACACCGACTGGATGGCCTCGAACGCGGCATTGCGCCGCTCCCTTACTCCCTTGCGCATCGACCAGGCGCACAGCAGCGGCAGCAGGGTAAGTGTGACGATCAGGGAGCCTACCAGCGCGAAGATCATTGTGTCCGCCATCGGCTTGAACAACGTTCCCGACGGGCCGGACAAAACGTATATGGGCAGGAAGCTGGCGACGATGACCGCGACGGCGTAGAAAAGCGGCCGATCCACTTCGGCCGCGGCCGCTTTGACGACTTCCGTGACGTTGAAATCGGATCCCTTGCGTGCGGCTATTTGGCGGAAAATATTTTCCACCATGAAAATTGCGCCATCCACCAGTATGCCGAAATCAACGGCGCCGATGGACAGCAGGTTCGCCGACGCACCTTGCAAATCAAGACAGAAGAACGCGAACAGCAAAGCCAGCGGAATGGTTACGGCGACTATCAGACCGGCTCGAAAATCGTAGAGAAAAAATATGAGGACCACGACCACGAGCAGCATGCCGCGCAACAGGTTCCGCTCGACGATTTGCGTGGTCTGCGCGATCAGATCGCTTACGTCATAGAACGGCAGCACTTTTACGTCCTTGGGCAGAATTTCTTCGTTGAGTTCCTTGGTTTTCGCTTCAACCTGCTTGAGGACGTCCTGGGTTTTCTCGCCTTTGCGCATCAAGATCACGCCTTCCACTGCGTCGTCCTGCTTTTCATAGCCGAATTCACCGAGGCGTGGGGCGGTGCCGATGACTACGCGGGCGACGTCCTTTACGAGCACCGGAGTCCCGTCGTGTACCGCCAACACCACGTTGCCGATGTCTTCCAAAGTATTCAGCCGGCCGAGGCCGCGTACGTAGTAGAACTGTCCACCTTGTGAATAGAATCCGCCGCCGGCATTGTCATTGTTCGCGGTCAGCGCACTCTCCACCTGTTGCACCGACAAGCCGAGCGACGCGATTTTGGCGGGGTCGAGCAGTACCTGGTACTGCATGGTGCCGCCGCCGAATCCCGAATCGTCTGCCACGCCGGGAACGGACCGGTACTGCGGCTCCACGATCCAATCCTCGAAGGTCTTGAGTTCCATCGGCGAGCGGTCGGGACTCTGCAGCACATAGCGGTAAATCAGGCCAGACGGCGCGGACAGCGGCGACAGCGACGGTGTGACGCCGCCCGGCAGGCTAAGTCCGCCCAGCTGGTTGAATACCTGTTGGCGTGCGAAGTAATTATCGGTGCCGTTTTGAAACGAGAGAATGACATCCGACAGTCCGTAAAGGGATATTGAGCGTTTCGAGACCGTTTGCGGAATGCCGTTCACTCCAAGTTCCACGGGCACGGTGATCAGGCGTTCGACTTCCTCGGCGGCATGCCCAGGCCATTGGGTGATGACCTCGACCATCGGCGGCGACAGATCGGGATACGCATCCATCGGCAGGCGCTGCAGTGCCCAGGAGCCGGCGCCTATCAAAACGCATGTCATCAGAATGACGAGAAACGGCTGCCGCAACGAAGAGGCGACGATCCGGTTCATAAGCGAGGCCGTTCGCGGCGGCGGCGGCGGCGGCGGCTCGGCGCGGGGCGACTCGTCGCTCATTGACTTTGCATGAACTGTACAAAGATGCCGCCGTCCACGACGATTTGATCGTCGGGATGCGCGCCGCCGGCGAGCTCGTACTGCTCGCCCACGCGATATCCCAGGGTGATATGCTGCCTCGTGAAACTGCCGTCGGGCTGCTCAGCGTATACAAAAGGCAGGTTTTCATCGTCGCGCAGAATGGCCGACACCGGTATCAAGAGGCCGGTGCTTTCCTGCCGCGCATGGATCAGCACATGGACGTACATTTGCTTCTTGAGCAAATCGCCCGGATTCTTCACCACCACGCGCACCACGACCGACCGGGTATCCGGATCCACGAGCGCCGAAATGTTGTCTACGGTGCCCAAGAACTTGTCTGCGCCGATCCCGGTGAGCACTTCCGCCGTATCGCCAACTTTCACGGACTCCAGATCAGAGCCAAACACTTGAGCCATGACCCATACGCGCGATAGGTCGGCAACGGTAAAGCACTGAGTCGAGCCGGCCTGCAACAGTTGCCCGGGCGTAATCAGTTTTTCGACTACGGTTCCCGTGACCGGAGCACGGATCACGCCGTCAACGCGTGCGATCGGCCTGCCCTCCTGAATATCCTTGACGGTCCGAGCCGGTACCTGCAGCGAAATCAATGACTGCAATGCAGCCTCGCGGTCGGCTTCGGCGTTGATGGCGTCCGTTTCAGCCTGATCGGCTTCGCGCTTGGCAACGCCATTGTGCTCGACGAGTTCCTTGTCGAGGTCGGCAAGCCGCCGCGCGGTCTGCGCCGTGGCAATGGCCTTGCGGTAGGCGCTGATCGACGTTGCGAAATCCGGCGAGTCGACGATTGCCAGCGGCGCTCCCTGCTTGACGTGATCGCCCAGTGAAACGAGGAGACGCGAGACCGGGCCGGAAAAAGGCGCCAACACGGCGGTGGCCTGATCGTTGTCGAAATCGACGATCCCCGTTGTTTCAACCGTCTTGCGAAACGTGGACGATGCAATCTTTTGAAGATGAATATGCTGGCGCTGTTCGGGGGTTAGCTTGATGTTGCTCGCTGTCATCGATGCGGACGGCGGGTTCACATCGGATTTGGGTGCGCAGGCGCATAGCGACATGACTGCGACGAGCCCCAATGCCGCAGGTACGAACTCTAGGATCGATTTATTTGTCATGTTTGTCTTTGGCTAATTCCGCGCGATTCCACCAGCCTCCGCCAAGCGCTTGAAAGAGCGCCGCCGTATCGGCGAAGCGATTGGCCTGAGCCTGTATCAAGCTGATCCGGCCTTGCTGGTAGGCTTGTTGGGCGCTGAGCAATGCCAGATAGCCGGCATAGCCGCTTTGCCATTGCCGTTGCGTCAGGTCCAAAGTGACCTTGGCCGAATCCGCGGCATTGGCCGCGGCCTTCACTGCCGCGGCATCCTGCTCCAAGGCGGTCAAGGTGTCGGCGACATTCTGAAACGCGGTCAGCACGGTGCCGCGGTATTGTTCGGCGGCTTGCTCGTAGGCGGCCTTGGCTGCCCGCTGCTGATGCAGCAGCTGGCCTCCCTGGAAGATGGGAGCAGTGACGGAAGCGCCGATTCCCCAAAAGCCCGTACCGGAGGTAAAGAGCTGACTCATCTCTGTGGCGGTGCTGCCGGCGTTGGCGGTCAACGTAATGTTGGGCAGCCGATTGGCGATGGCAATTCCAATTTTGGCGCTGGCATCGTGCAGATTCGCCTCAGCCTGCAGCACGTCGGGGCGCTGCGAGACCAGCGCCGAGGGGAGACTCAGCGGCAGATCCTGGGGCAGCTGCAGCGTCGAGAGATCAAAGTTCACCGCCGGTGACTGACTCGGAAAACGGCCCGACAATACGGCCAGCTGATCCCGCAACTGGGCCTCCTGCTTGATGAGCGGAGGGAGGCTGGCGGCAAACTGCGCAAGCTGCGCCTCTTCTGCAGCCACGTCCAGGCCGCCGGCATAGCCTTTCTCATGCTGAACTTTCAGGATCTTCAGGGCGTTTTCACCGCTGTCGAGAAGTTCGCGGGTGGCGGCGATCTGCATCTGGGTGGCTCCCATCTGTATCGCGCTCACAACCACGTTGGAGGTCAGCGTCGTGTACGTCGCGATCATTTGAAAGCGCGCTTCTTGTTCTTGCGCCGCAAAGGACTCGACGGTGCGCCGGTTCAAGCCGAAGACATCGGGCACATACGACACACTGACCTGGGGCGTGAACAGAGTGTAGAGAAACACGTTTTCGTTCAGCGCCGGGGATATCTGTCCCGATTGCCTTTGGCGCGTGGCGTCAAAATTGGCCGAGACGCTGGGATAGTAGGCGCCGCGTTGCGCCAACATATTTTCTTTCGCAACCGTCAGCGCCGCCTGCGCAGCCTTGAGATCGTGATTGCTCGACAGGGAACGATCGATCAGGTCATTGAGTGAAGCGGAATGAAACAGTGTCCACCAGTCCGCCGAGATATCGGCTCCGCTCGCAAATCGCTGGGATTCGCCGGCCACCGTATTCGGTGTGCTCGCCGTAGCGGTCAACGGCGTGGGAACATAGTCGCTTACTTCGGGAGGGGCGGGTCTCTTGAAGTTCGGGCCGACCGCACAGCCGGCGAGCAGCGCCAGGATGGCGGCCGCAATGGGGGACTTAACGCGCGATTGACACTGTGCGTTGTGCAAGGATGCTCTATTGGGCAATTAGGAATCTCGACGCGCGATAGTATTAAGTGGCTCTCGAACGTCCGCCGTCTTTATTGCACAGCGCCGGAATCCTCGATTAGCCGGCAAATATACTATGTTCGAGCGCCAACCTCGATGAGAGTTCGGTTTTTCTCAAGGTTTAAGGTAAGTTGAGCCTCTGTTGCCAATGATAAGAATGCCTGTGCGGGGGATTATGCGTCTGCAAACCGGGTTCTGCGTGCTTGCGCTCATCTGCGCGTCCGATGTCGTTGCGCAGGCGGTCGAGGAGCGGCCGCAGAACGTCGATTCCGCGTCCGCCGCCGCCGCCGTGGTAGCCCATGGCGCGAGCTTGTTCAAAGCCCGATGCGCGTCTTGCCACGACCCGGCAGTCGACCGAGCTCCGCCCAAGGTGGCGCTGGCGCGGCGCTTTCCCGATGACATCGCCACCGCGCTGAAAAGCGGAGTCATGCAGCCGATGGCGGCGGGCTTGAGCGATGAGGACATTCATTCCATTGCGACCTATCTGGGCTCCGACGGCATGACCGAGCGGGCGGGCGATCCTCCGTCTTGCGGACCTGCCGGGAAGTTCAGCATGTCCGGGCCCGGCTGGAACGGATGGAGCATCGATGCGCGCAATTCGCGCGATCAACGCAATCCCGGTTTATCCGCCGCCGACGTGCCGCGGCTCCAAGTGAAATGGTCGATGACCTATACGGGCGGCCGCTATGGTCAGCCGATCATCGTGGGCGGGCGCCTGTTTCTCACGAGCTCGAGCGGGCGGCTCTATGCGTTGGATGCCAAGACCGGCTGCATGCATTGGCGCTTCGATGCCGACGCCGGCGTGCGGACCACGCCTGTCATTGGACAACTTCGCGGCGCATCTCCCAGCGGCTATTTGATGTTTTTCGGCGATTTCCAGCGCAATGTGTATGCGCTCGATGCCGCCAGCGGAAAGCTGCAATGGAAGATCAACGTCGAGCAGCATCCGCGCGGCGTGCTGACTGGCGCGCCGGTGCTCTACAAGGGCTTGCTCTACGTACCGATTTCCTCTTGGGAGGAGACGGCCGGCGGCGTCGGATCGTATGGATGCTGTTCAGCCCGGGGCG
>DASYIN010000151.1:0-8418 GCA_035997505.1 Steroidobacteraceae bacterium
CGGCGACGCGGGTGTTTTCATCCACCACCGTCAGGACGCTGCCGATCAGCTGACCTTGCGCCTCGCGATTCTCCCATCCGGTCAAACTCTCGGCGACCGGGTTCATGTAATCGATGCGCCCTTCGGAATCGGTGGTGATCACGGCATCGCCGATCGACTGCAGCGTGACCTGGGCCCGCTCCTTGGCTTGGAAAACCGCGGTCTCGGCTTTCTTGCGCTCGGTGATGTCGGTGAGCGTGCCTTCAAATCCGGACACCCGCCCGTTGGCATCGCGCACGACACGGCAGTTATCGACCACCACCACCATGGTGCCGTCCTTGCGGCGCAGCACATATTCTTCGTTGCGCAGCTCGCCTTCGACCTCGGCGCGCCGAGCGAAGTTTTCACGGTCGTTCGCATACCAATACAGAGCTCGCGCGGGAACCTGATACAGCTCTTCGGCGGACGCGTAGCCGAGCAGGTTCACGAAGGCCGGATTGGCGACGAGAATGCGTCCGTCACGCGTCGTTTGATAGACGCCTTCCATGACGCTTTCGAACAGGCCGCGAAACTTCGACTCGCTGTTGCGCAGCGCGTCCTCGGCGGTGCGGCGCTCGATGGCGATGCCGGCAATCTGCGCCATGCGCACCATGAGTTCGTGGTCGCGCGACAGGGGAATTCCCACTTGCCGGCGATACAGCGCAAATGTTCCGACCACCTGACCGTCCGAGGCCACGATGGGCGCGGACCAGGCTGACCTGAATCCCGCGTGGCGCGCCGCCACTCGTCGGTACTCCCACAGAGCATCGGTCTCAATGTCGGCGACTGTCACCAGGCGGCTCAAATAAACTGCCGCCGAACAGGAGCCGAATCGGATTCCGACGGGCGCATAGTCCATCGCCTGCACGAACTCGCGCGGCAGCTTCGGTGACACGCCGACGCTCAAAGCCTGTTTCTCGCGGTCCAGCAGATTGATCGCGCAGCAGCTCTCCGGCATGGCTCGCTGTATCAGCTCGCAAATGGCCTCGAGCACCGCGGTCAACGGTGCATTGGCGGCGATTTTCTCGAACACGCGCCGTTCACCCGAGGCGATCGCATCGGCGCGCTTGCGCTCGCTGATGTCAATGATACTGGCCCTGAGCAGGCGCCGATTGGAACTCGGCAGGCGTACGAAGCGCACTTCGCAGGGGAATTTTTGGCCGGCCGAATCGCAGTGCACCCACTCGAACACCGGCACGGCGCCGGCGAGTGCGCTTTCGATATGGCCGCGCGACACGCCGAAGGAAGGCGCGCCATCGGCCTGGATCGGCGGGCTGATTTTCTCCGGCCCGCTGCCCAGCAACTGCGCGCGGCTCATTTTGAAAAAGCGGCAGGCGTTGTCATTGACGTCGATGAACGTTCCCGAATCCACGTCAAACACGACGATGACTTCCGGCGCATGTTCCACCAGCGTGCGGTAGCGTCCCTCGCTTTCGCGCACCGACACTTCAGCGAGGTGGCGCTCGGTAATATCGCGAATGCTGACGATGTAGCCGTCCAGCGAATTGAGTTTCGCCTTGCTGACGGCGACTTCGATCGCAACGCGGCTGCCGCCTTTGGCGAGGCCCCAGGTTTGCGTGGCTGCCAGATCCACATGCGTGTCGTCGATCTTGGTCGCCAGGCGTTCCAAATATTCGCAGGGATTCCTGGGGTCCACGTCGGCTAACAAAATTCCGACCGAGCGGCCGAGAATCTCGGACGGCACGTAGCCGAAAATCCGCTCGCCGGTGTGATTGAAAGTCTCGATGTGGCCGGAGTCATCAACGGTGATGATGGCGTCTTTGACGTTATCGAGAATTGCCTGCAAGTGATAGGCGGTCTGCTCGCGGATCTCGCGAGTCATGGCATGCGCCTCGTCGGACATCAGCTGCATGGAGCGCACCACGCCGCGCCGCTCGGCATCGAGGCGATCGTAGTGTGAACTGATGGTTTTAAGGAGCCGCTCGAGGTCGGGCTCGCCGCCGCGCGCACGCGTGTCCGCAATCTGCCGCTCCAGCAGCGGGTTGAAGCGATCTGCGGGTTGCGCAGGCTCGCTGCGGATTGCAGCCGCGGTATCGCGTGACAAGGCCAAAGATCTCCCGCCATTGAGCCGGTGTATCCCGGCACCTCAACGGCCTAGATGTTAGGGAGATCCCGGATAGGCGGCGTGACGCGCGTCTCGGTTCGGCCAATATTTCGTCAAATACCCTGATCGGCCGTTTCGCGCTCCGAGCGTTTGCGATCGGTCGCCTTTAAATTGCGCTTGCGCAGGCGCACGGAGGTCGGCGTTACCTCGATGAGCTCATCGTCATCGATGAACTCCATGGCCTGTTCCAGCGTGAAGCGTATCGGCGGCGTGAGCACGACGTTTTCGTCCTTCCCGGCGGCCCGCATGTTGGTCAACTTCTTACCCTTCAGGGGATTGACGACCAGATCGTCCTCGCGATTATTAAGGCCGATGATCATGCCTTCGTAAACTTCTTCGCCGGGACCGATGCACAACCTGCCCCGTTCCTGCAAAGTGAACAGCGAATAGGCCAGCGCCGTTCCCTGGCCGTTGGCGATGAGCACGCCGTTCGGACGCTGCCCCAGTTCGCGCTGCACCACGGGGCCGTAGTGATCGAATACATGATGCAGCAGCCCGGTGCCGCGCGTCATGGTGCGAAACTCGGTCTGAAAACCGATCAAGCCGCGTGAGGGCACCATGTAGTCCAAGCGAATACGGCCGCGGCCGTCGGCCTGCATGTCCTTGAGTTCGGCGCCGCGGCTGCCGAGTGCCGACATGATGTCGCCCTGAGCGGCCGAATCCGCATCCACCGTCACCTGCTCGTAGGGTTCGTGCGCCGCGCCATCCACTTGCTTGACCACCACGCGCGGCCGCGAGACCGCCATTTCGTAGCCTTCGCGGCGCATGTTCTCCAGCAATACGCCCAGATGCAGCTCGCCGCGGCCGAATACGACGAACTTATCGGGATCGGCCGTCGGCTCGACGCGCAACGCCACGTTATGAATGGCCTCGCGCTCGAGGCGCTCGCGGATCTGGCGGCTGGTGACGAATTTGCCCTCGCGCCCCAAGAAGGGCGACGTGTTCACCTCGAAGGTCATGCTGATGGTCGGCTCATCCACCGTCAGGCTGGGCAAGGGCTCCACGGTCGCCGGGTCACAGAGAGTGTCCGACACTTTCGGCTCCGCGATCCCGGCGAATGCCACGATATCTCCGGCGCCCGCGGATTCCACCTCGATGCGGGTAAGACCATGGAATCCCAAAATTTGCGTGATTTTTTCGGGACGCTGCTTGCCGTCGCGCGATACCACGGTGACGGTCATGCCGCGCTTGATGGTGCCCCGCTTGATGCGGCCGATGCCGATGGCCCCGACATAGCTCGAGTAGTCGAGCAAGGTGACCTGCAGCTGCAATGGACCGTCGACGTCCACATCCGGCGGCGGACAATGTTCCACGATGGTTTTGAACAACGGCTGCATATCGCCGTCGCGCACCGTCGATTCCAGTCCTGCGAAACCGCGCAAGGCTGATGCGTAAATGACGGGAAAGTCCAATTGCTCGTCGGTTGCGCCAAGACGATCGAACAAATCGAAGGTCTGGTCGAGCACCCAACCGGGGCGGGCTTCGTCGCGATCGATCTTGTTGATGACGACGATGGGCCTTAAACCATGCTTGAACGCCTTCTGCGTCACGAAGCGGGTCTGCGGCATGGGACCGTCGACCGCATCGACCAACAGCAGAACGCAGTCGACCATGGCAAGCACGCGCTCGACTTCGCCGCCGAAATCCGCATGGCCCGGCGTGTCGACGATATTGATGCGGTAGTCGCCCCAGGTGATGGCGGTATTCTTCGCAAGGATGGTAATGCCGCGTTCACGCTCCAAATCGTTGGAATCCATGACCCGCTCTTGCAAATCCTTGCGCGCATCGAGCGTGCCGGACTGGCGCAACAGTTGATCGACGAGCGTGGTCTTGCCATGATCGACATGCGCGATGATGGCTATGTTGCGGAGTTTCTGAGTCACGGTGGGGCCCTTACAGGAAACTCACCATTATAGGACGTTCGGACCCTATGCGCCGCAGTTTCAGCGTTCGGCGATGATCGGAATCGAAAAAGCCCGCTGATCGACCAGTTCGTCGTGTTTCAACACCACCGTGACGCCGAGCAGCACAACGCCCTCGGCATTGGGCGTCACGCTCACGGTGTGGCGATAAACCTCGCCCGCCTCTTCTGAGGGGATTTCGAATTGATTGGCGCCGGCCGCCACGGACACATCATCGGCGCCACTTACTTGGATCGTGGCCGGACTGGCTGAAATCTGCGCGATGAGCGCCAGGTTGATTTCCAGCGGCTGGCCCACTTTCGGGCGCTGAGCGAGATCGAACTTCAGCT
Source organism: Steroidobacteraceae bacterium (assembly GCA_035997505.1). Classification (GTDB taxonomy): domain Bacteria; phylum Pseudomonadota; class Gammaproteobacteria; order Steroidobacterales; family Steroidobacteraceae; genus Bog-1198. The sequence continues at coordinate 4,395 of DASYIN010000151.1, forward strand.
CCACCGGAACCTGAGACTTTCCCTGACTCGAGGCCTGCACCATGCCCGCAGTCTGTTCCGCCGCCGTGGCGCCGGGCTTCACGGCGACCGGCGTCCTCGGCTTGACATGGGTCACCGCCGGGGCCGCCGGAGCTCCGCCCGAGTCCCGGTTGCAGCCGCTTAGCGCCGCCACTGCACAGAGAATCAGAACCTGAGTGCCGGCCATCCTTAACTTATTGACTCCCATCTTCGTATCATTACCAAATACCATCGCGATCACAACCTGCGCGCGTCACAACTCCAGCGGCGGCTCGAGCACCGCCGCCAGTTGGTCTTGCAGCGCGCGGTGATGCTGTTCCCAATAGCGCGGCTCCGCAAACCAGGGAAAAGCCTGTGGAAATGCCGGATCGTGCCAGCGCCGCGCCAGCCATGCAGAGTAGTGAATCATCCGCAGAGCGCGCAAAGGCTCGATCAAGCTGATCTCACGCCGGTCAAACGGCAAGAATTGCTCATATCCCTTGAGCAGATCCGTCAGTCCCGTGCGCATTTCCTGCGCGCCGCCGGCCAGTAGCATCCACAGGTCCTGGATGGCGGGTCCGGTCAGGCAATCGTCAAGATCGACGAAGTGCGGCCCCAAGTCGGTCCAGAGGATATTGCCGCGGTGGCAGTCGCCCAGGATGCGCCCAACCGCGGCACCGCCCCAGTTCAGAGCGCGCTCCTCCACTGCATCCAGGAGCTCGTCCGTCACTTCGGCGTACTTGTCGGCCAAGTAGTCCGGCATCCAATCGCCGTCGAGCACGAAATCCCGGGCATCGCGCCCCAGATCGTCCACGCTAAGCGCTCCGCGCTCGCGGAATCGGCCTGCGCGCCCGACCGCGTGGATACGCCCGAGAAAGCGGCCGACCCACTCACGCTCATCGGTGGTGCCCAGTTCGGGCCAGCGACCGCCACGGCGCGGAAACACGGCGTAGCGATACCCGTTGTGCACGTGCATGGACTCTCCCGCCTGCAGCAGCGGCGCGACCACCGGGATCTCCTGCGCCGCAAGCTCCCCGGCAAAGGCGTGCTCCTCGCGTATCGCAGCATCGCTCCACCGTCCCGGGCGATAGAACTTGGCGACCACGGGTTCGCCATCCTCGACTCCGATTTGATACACCCTGTTTTCGTAGCTATTGAGCGCCAGCAGCCTGCCGTCGCTGCGAAAGCCGACTGACTCGATCGCGTCCAGGACGGTCTCGGGAGAGAGCTCGGAATACGGTGCTTCGCGCGTCATGCCGTCAATTCTACAGTTACGATCCCGTCACTCCTTTTTGACTCTTACACGCTGCTAGAATGCGGCACATGCGTTTGCCCCGACCCAAGTCCCTGAGCGGACTCATGCTAATCGGCTTCACGATCGTGGCCGCGCCGCTGCTGTTTGCCATCGTGAATGCGGCCGTGCAAATGAATCGCCTGTCGATTCGCAGCCAACAGCTCGTGGTTCACGGCATGCAGGGTACTCGCAACAATCAGCGCATGTTCGAGGAGATCGAAACGTTGGGTCGTGAAGCGCGCCTGTATCAAGCGATCGGCAGCGCGGATCTGCTGAATGCCTACGCGCAGCATCACGCGCGCTTGATCACCGCCACTCACGAGCTTCTCACTCTGCCGCTGGACGAAGCATCGCAGGAGGGCGTGCGCGCGGTGGAATCCAAAGCGAACCAGCTGCTGCAGGATTTGCGGCGTGCCGCACCGAACTCAAAGCCCATGGCCGATCTGATCGCCAGCTTTCCGCAGCTGTCGGAGGCCGCATCGAATATCTCGGATCGGATCAGCCTGCAAATCGATCAAGAAACGGCGAGCCTGGAAGAGGCGACTCTGCACGCTCAAAAAAATCTCCTCTGGCAAACGCTGCTGCTCGTGCCCATGACGCTCGCGGTGGTCGGCGTCTTCACCTACTTGTTCGGCCGGCCCATCCGGGCGATCGATCGGGCCATCAGCGAACTTGGACGCGGCACCTTCTCGCGGCCTATCGCCATCCGCGGTCCCGCGGATTTGGAGCGCTTGGCCGCTCAACTAGAATGGCTGCGGGGCCGGTTGCTGGATTTGGCGCAGGAAAAGAACCGATTTTTGCGACATATGTCGCATGAATTGAAAACGCCGCTGGCAAATATCCGCGAAGGAACCGAACTGTTGATGGACGGCGCGGTCGGGGAACTGCAGAGCGGCCAACGCGAAGTCACGGCAATCCTGCGCGAGAACGGCATGAAGCTTCAGCGATTGATCGAAAACCTATTGTCCTTCAGCGCCTGGCAGGCGAAGAGCGTCGGCTTGGAGATCTCCGAGTTCAAGCTGCGTCCCCTGATCAAGAGCGTGCTGGAGAATCAGCAGCTCACGCTGGTGGCGCAGCGCGTGCGGCTGGACGTGCAGGTGGAGGACCTGACGCCCCTGGCCGACCGCAGCAAGGTGCGCCTGATTCTCGACAATTTGCTCTCCAATGCCGTGAAATTCACGCCACGAGGCGGGACCATTTCGCTTCATGCGCGCGCCGAACGCGAGCAGTTGATACTGGACGTGATGGACAGCGGCCCGGGCATTCCCGCCGACGAGCGCAACCGCATCTTCGAGGCGTTCTACCAGGGAAAGACGCCTCAAGGCGGGCATGTCAAAGGCACCGGAATCGGCCTTTCGGTCGTCACTGAATTCGTCAATGCCCATGGCGGGAGCATTGAGATACTCGAAGCCAAGGTCGGCGGCGCGCACTTTCGCGTACGCCTTCCCTTGCGCGCGGCGCTCCCCTCGGCGGCACGCGAAAAGGCCCATGCCGCTTAAAGTCAATCGCACTGCAACATGCCTACTGATCTGCGGCTGGGTCAGCGGCTGTAGCGCGTTAGGCGGTCCGAAAGCACCGCCAGCTGCGGTCGCAGAGCGTCCACAGCAGGACTCGAGCCCGGTGGCACCGTTGCTCGAAATGATGAGCAACCTGCCGCAGGGCGACCCGGCGCGTCAGGCGGAGGTGTTTCAGCAGGCCAAGGATGCCGCCGATTTACAGCCCACCACCAGCAATCGCCTGCGCTACGCACTGGCCTTGGCGACGCCCGGCTACAGCGGCGCGAATCCCGTCGCCGCCCAGCGACAGTTGGCGGAACTCCTGGCGAGGCCTGAAACTCTGCTCCCAGTGGAGCGGTTATTGGCTACCGTTCAGCTCAAAGAGGTTGAACAGCGGTTGATCCTGCAGGCCGAAAACGCGCGGATGCGAGACACGGTGCCCAACGATTCGCACGATAAGCTGCAAGCGATCAATCGTCGTCTCGCGGCCGAAACCGATGAAAATGCGAAGTTGCGCAAGGCCTTGGACGAGGCTAGAGCTAAACTCGAGGCGGTAACTCACATCGAGCAACGATCTGTCACCGACCGCGGAGCCGGCGCCCCCCACACGCCCTGACGCCTGACCGGAGAGACTGCACTGAACGCCTATTCGATTGCCGCAACCACCCCGCTGTCCTTCGGCCTCCAACCGGGTACACGCGATTCCCAGTCACCGCAAAAGCGCAAGGCGCGCATTCTGGTCGTCGATGACGACCCGGGCTTGCTGCGTCTATTGACCATCCGGCTGCGCGCCGAGAATTATGAAGTGGAAGCGGTCGAGAGCGCCGCGGCAGCGCTGGCGGCTTGCGTGCGTTTTCGGCCGGATCTGGTGATCACCGACCTGCGCATGGACCAAATGGACGGCATTGGCCTGCTCAAAGAGTTGCAGAGCCGCTGGCCGGGTTTGCGGGTCATCATTCTCACCGCTCACGGCACGATCCCGGACGCCGTGCATGCCACGCAAAGCGGTGCGTTTGGATTCCTCACCAAACCGGTGGACAAGCAGGAATTGCTCGATCATGTGCAGAAGGCCCTGAAAGTATCCGGCTTTGCTCATGTGGACGAGGATTGGCGCGCGAACATCGTGACGCGCAATCAGCTCATGGAAGACAAACTGGCACAGGCCAACATGGTCGCCGGAACCGATGCGCGGGTCTTGTTAACCGGCGAGAGCGGCACCGGCAAGGAATTGCTCGCG
>DASYIN010000152.1:0-16250 GCA_035997505.1 Steroidobacteraceae bacterium
CTCAAGGTCTGGTTGCGAGTGGTGCGCAAGACGACGGCACTTGATGCCGCCGAGTCGCCCGCGGGGCTCACCGGCTCGCAACCGCGCGGCTGGCAAAGTCGCACCTTCCGAGGATGCGCCGGCAGGTGAGCGGGTGCAGAAGCTGCTATCGGCGGCGGGCATCGGGTCGCGCCGGGAAGTGGAGCGCTGGATTCGCGAATCCCGTTTGAAGGTCAACGGCGAGGTGCCGGCGTTGGGAGCAAAGCTCACGGCGCGCGACCGAATCACTTTGGATGGCCGGCCCGTAAGATTGCACGCACCTGCTGCCGGGAAGGAATCGCGCATCCTGCTCTTTCATCGCTCGCCGGGCGAAAACCTGGATTTGAAGGCCGCGACTTCACGCGCGGCGGAGCATTTGAAATTGCCTCGCTCCTCCGGCCGCTGGCTGGCCATCCAGCCGATGCCGCCGGTGGATGGCGGCCTGGAAATTCTCACCGATGACGGATCTTGGGCACATCGCGTTTCTCGCGGCGCGCACGCGCTCACTATCGACTACGTGCTGCGCATGCGCGGTCCCTTGAAGGAGGCCGTGGTGGAAGAATTCCGGGCGGCCACCGATTGCGAGGGGGAGGCCATGAGTATTTTGCAGGCCGATGCAAAATACGGCGAGGGATTCAACCATTGGCTCAGCGTGACCGTGCGTGCGACGCGCTCGGCGCAGGTGCGGCACTGGTTTGCCGCACGCGGCATTATCGTCAGCCGCCTGATGCGCGTTCGCTTTGGACCCGTGCACTTGGGGCGCGACCTGCCGCGCGGCCACTCCAGGGCGATGCTGGCGAGCGAACGAAATGCGTTGGTTAATGAGATCGAAGCGGCCAAGCCGGTGCAGGAAGGGTAAAAAGAATCAAGGCACGAGGACGACAGTGCCTTGATTCTTTTCTCGTTCAGTTCGCCGGTGGGCTCTTCGAGGACTCCAGCAGCTGGGCCAGGTACTGCTGCCAGACTGCCGCCCAGGTGTGGGTGCCGTGTCCATGCGTTTGATCGGACGCCGGCAGCAGTACGAAGCGGCCGTTCTTCACGCGCTTGATCTCGCGCTCCGCGATGCCAAGTTCCGGCGGATTGATGAAATCATCGCCGGAGTTGATGTGCAACAGCGGCGCTTTGATTTTCTCCAGACCAGGCGAGGGATCGTAGTCGCGCGATGCGTTGACCTGGTAGAGAAAGTCGTTCGCGTCCAGGGTTTCAATCTGCCGCGGCATGTATTTTTGGAGAAATTCATCCGCCGCGTCCCGGGTCGGCAGGGTGATCTGCATTTGAATCGGCGCACTGCCCGCGATCAACAGCAGACCGGCAACGGTGCGCATCGCGTCGATGGGTTGTGTCGTGTAGTCGCCCTTCATCCATTGCGGGTCATTGCGGATGGCGTCCATGGTCAGATCGCGCCATAGACGGTTTCGCCCCGCGATCTGCACCGGCAAGCAGGCGAGCGGCATCAACGCGTCCATGAAATCCGGATAGGCTTCGCCCCACATGAAGGTGTGCATGCAGCCCATCGACGTCCCCATGACCAGCCGCAAATGGTTCACCTCCAGCCCTTTGGTGAGCAGCAGGTACTGCGCCAAAACCATGTCCTCGTATGAATATTGGGGAAATTTCATGCGCAAGGCGTCGCTGGGCCGGCTGGATTTACCGTGCCCGATGCCATCCGGCAGAATGATGAAGTACTTATCGGCATCCAGAAGTTGCCCCTTCTGGAACAGCACGCCGGAGAAGCGTTCGTTAATGAGGCTGCGGCCCGATCCGCCCGTACCGTGCATGATCAGCACCGCGTTGGTGACGCGGCCCTGTGCATCCCTTTTTGCCTTCCCTAGGTACGTGTAGTGCATCCGCAATTCCGGCAGCGTCTCACCCGAGGCGAAATGGAAGTCATGGATGACGTAGTCGCCCTCGAGCGGCCGGGCCTCCGGCGCCGGCGCGCTGCCGGCCGTCCCGGCACCCAAGCAGAACAAAGCCAACAAGCCGCCAGAGTAGAGTTTGCGTAAATGCATCCGTGGATCCCTCAAATTGTTATTGCGCGTCAATGAACTGACCATCAATACCGCGCCCGCGTTCGCTCAGCAAGTACAAAAAAGGACCGGTGACGGATTCCGCGCTGGGCACCGTGTTCGGATCCTCTGCAGGATAGGCCGCCGCCCGCATCGCAGTGCGAATCCGCACCGGATTCACACTGTTGAAGCGGATGTTCCCCTCACCCTCCAACTCCTCGAACCACATGGCGCGAACCGACTCCAGGCCGGCCTTCGACACCGCATAGGCGCCCCAGAATGGCCGCGCCTGCTTCACCACACCGCTGCTCACGAATATGACCGAGGCATCCGGCGATTTTCGCAACGCCGGCAGCATCACCTGCGTCAAGATAAACGGCGCCGTCAGATTCACGTGCAAGACCTTACACCACAGGGGCACATCGTATTGCTCCAGCGGTGTGCGATCGCCGAGCAGGGCCGCTGCGTGAACCAGGCCGTCCAGCTTGCCGAACTCTGTTTCGATGGTGCGGGCGAGCGCGTCGTACTCGACCGCCGTTGCAGCCGCCAGATCCAGCGTGGCAATCGCCGGCTGTGCAGCGCCGCCCAATGACTCGATCTCGTCGTAGACCCCGTCCAACTTGGCGCTGTTGCGGCCCGAGAGGATGACGCTGGCGCCGGCGCGCGCGCATCCGATGGCGAGCGCGCGCCCCAAGCCGCTGCTGGCTCCGGTAACGAGAATCACGCGCCCCTTGAGCAGTGCGGTGTCCGCGACAAAATCCGTCGGTATCGTTCGAGACATCATTGCCTATTTTTGGGCGCGACGCGCCGTAACCCAAGCGAGCAGCATATCCTGCATGCGCGGGGACTCAAGGGTTGACGTTTGGCGCTGCAAGTGTCGCAGGCCCAGAGCGGCCGATATCAGCAGGTGACGATGCTGCGAACGGCAATCCGCGGGCAGCATCTGCGCGGCGTTCTCATAGCTTCGCGCGGCGCGCGCGCGCAGCTGCTGCAGATAGTGCGCAAGGTTTGCCGGCGGCGGATCGGCGCACAGATCGGCGTTGTCCACACCGGCCGCCAACAGTTCATCCACCGCAAACAGCACGCGTCCGAGTCGGGCCTCGCGCCGGTAGTCGCGAGTGGTGCGCGCCAGGTAGTCAGCCACCGCCAGTGCTCGAAGGCAATTCTGTAAGCCGCCTGCATCGGCGTCCCCCGCGGTGAGACGCGATGCCACTTCGAGGGGCAGCGCCCGCAGCGCGCTCGCGTGAGGTTCGAGCTCCGCGCCCCGTTCCAAAGGTACCCCGCTGCATTCCGCAACCGATGCCTCGACCGCAGCCGCCAGGGGACCAAAGTCGACCTCGCCGGCGCGCGGCAGCGAAGCGAGGTACACACCGATTGGATGCACCGGGGTTCGGGCAATGAGGCGGCGAATTTCCTCCTGCCACCAAGCCAACTTCATGCGGCTGGCGCTTGCTTCGGTGCCAGGATCCGTCAGCGCCTGCCACTCGGCCAGCAGTGCAAAGATTCCGAGCAGAGGCGGCCGCGCGGCGGCGGATGCGAACAGCCAGCTCCAGTAGCGCACCGATCCCAAGGGTATGGCGCGCGCACGGTAGCTGCTATCAAGTGTCTTGGGAATCCGGCTCATCGGATGCTTCGCGCTCGGCCGCCTCGACGCGCGGCGTGCGAGTCAGGCTTTCGACCGGTTCGATGGGCTCGATCTCACGGGTGACGCGCAGCCCGAGCGATTCGAAGCGGCGCGCGGACGGCAGCACTTGCTGCTCCAGAGAACCTACCGCCCGGTTGAAGGAATCGACGCTGCTCCCCAAAGACTTCCCAAGTTTGCCGAGGTGCTCGCCGAACACCGCCAATCGCTTGTAGAGCTCCTCGCCGAGCTGTCGGACTTCCTTGGCGTTTTCGGCCAGCACGGTTTGCTTCCAGCCATAGGAAATCACTTTGAGCAGGGCGATGAGGCTGGTCGGCGTTGCCAGCATGATGTTCTGACGCATCGCTTCATCGACCAATCCGGGATTTTCCTGCAGCGCTGCCGATAGAAACTGATCTCCGGGCAGGAACAGCACGACGAAATCCGGGCTGCGTTCGAATTGCGACCAATACTGTTTGGAGGATAACTCCCGCACGCGTGCGCCGACAATCTGCGCGTGCCGGCGCAGCTGCGCGTTTCGATCCTCATCGCTCTGTGCTTCGACCGCCGCAAGATAGGCGTCCAAGGGGGTCTTGACGTCGACCACGATGTCGCGCTGCTCGGGCATGTGCACTACCATGTCGGGGCGAATCGCGCCCGATTCGGTGACCACGTGTTGTTGTTCGCTGAAATCGACATGCAAGGTCATGCCGGATAACTCAACCACGCGCCGCAGCGTGATCTCGCCCCATTGGCCGCGCACACCCGGCCGCCGCAGGGCCGTCACGAGATTGCGTGTTTCGCGCGACAACGCGTTCTGGCCCGTCGCCAGCCCATCCATCTGCGTTTTCATGGTTGCGAAGGAATCGATGCGATCCCGCTCGATGGCTTGAATCTGCGCTTCGGTTTTCGCCAGGGCTTCGCGGATCGGCAGTACCATCGATTCGATTGCGGTCTCGCGCTCCTTCAACGCCTGCGAGGCATCGAGCTGCTGCCGGCCCAGGCGTTCCCGGGCCAGCTGCAAAAACACTTCGCTGTTGCTCTGCAAGCTCTCGCGCGCCAACTCGCCGAACACGCCGCGCAATTGATCCTGCGCACGCGCCGTGGCCTGTTCGCGCTCCACTCTCAAAGTCTCTTCGGTCTGCAGGCGCGTGCGCAGCACTTCCATCTCGATGCTCAGCGCCTGTTCGCGGCGCGCACGCCATAGCAGCGCCGCCAGGGCGCCCAGCACGATGCCGGCGAACAATGCCAGCCAGACGCCGGTGTCGCTCATAGGCGGCCGCTGGCCTTGAGCCAGTCCAAAAGATCGAGCGGCCGGTTCAAGTAGCCGTCGCCACCCCACGCGGAGGAATCCTCGCCGGCGTGCAGATAGCCGTAGTTCGCGACCAGCGCCGGCATGGCCGCGCTGTGCGCCGCCTGCACATCGCGCTCCGCATCGCCGACGTAGATGCACTCGCTCGGACTGACCTCGGCAAGGGCGGCGGCATGCAGCAGGGGGAGTGGATGCGGTTTGCGTTCCGCCACGGTATCGCCGCTGACCACGCTGGCAAAGCGCGCGCGTAATCCCAATTCCGACAGCAGCGGTTCGGTGAGCCAGGCAGGTTTATTGGTGACGATGCCGCTCTTGATCTGCCAGCCCGCCAGAGTATCGAGCACGACATCCATGCCAGGGAACAGCCGCGTCCCGCGGCTCAGCGCGCCGCGGTAAATCTCCAAGAACCGCTGCTGCAGCCGCAGCAGTGTTTCCGCATCGGCGTCGGCAAATCCGGCCTTTACGATACGCGCGGCGCCATGACTGACGACACTGCGGATCGCCTCGTACGGCAGCGGCGCGAGGGAGTGTTCCTGGCGCAGCGCATTCAGCGCTCCGACCATGTCCGGCGCGGTGTCGAGCAATGTGCCGTCCAGGTCGAATAGCACGGCGCGCAGCGTGGGTGCCGTGTCAGGCGCGGCGTTTGAAATGTGCAAGGTAGTTGATGTCGGTGTTCGGAGAGAGGCGAAATGCGCGCGTCAGGGGATTGTAAGTGATCCCCGTGAGGTCGATCAGACTCAAGCCGACGTCGCGCCCCCAGCGCGCAAGTTCGGAAGGTCGGATGAACTTCAAGTATTCGTGCGTGCCGCGCGGCAGCATGCGCGTAATGTACTCGGCGCCGATGATGGCCACGGCAAACGCCTGCGGCTTGCGGTTCAACGTGGACACGATGACATCGCCGCCCGGCTTGACCAGTGCTGCCAGGGCTTTGAGCGTTGCGGCAGGGTCCGGAACGTGCTCGAGCATTTCCATGCAGGTGACCAGGTCAAATGAGTCCGGCTGCGCGGCCGCCAATTCCTCGGCGGCGACCGCTCTATATTCAACTGCCAAGCGGCTTTCCAGCGCGTGCAATTCGGCCACATCGAGCACCGCTTGCGCCAGATCGATTCCGAGCACGCGCGCGCCGCTTCGGGCCATCGCCTCGCTCAAGATTCCTCCGCCGCAGCCCACATCGAGAATCCGCGCATCCTGCAAACGCGCCACATGCTCGATGTAGCGCAGGCGCAGCGGATTGAGTTCATGCAGCGGCTTCGAAGGACCGGCGGGATCCCACCAGCTTTGGGCGAGTAAGGCGAACTTGGCAAGTTCAGCCGGGTCAGCGTTCTGGGTCGGTGCCGTCATCGGTCAACCTCGCGCATTCGAGCCGCCCACGCCGTCGAGCGCGCCGACACACCGGACCAATCCAGACGCGTCAGCTCTCCGCCCGATAGCAGCTGACGCCCCGCGACCCAAGCATCGCTGACGATGTCGCGGCCGCCGCCGAATACCAATTGTTCGACCGGATTGCCGACAGGCTGAGTGCCTGGCCTCGACAGATCGACGCAGCAAAGATCCGCCCATTTGCCGGTTTCCAGCGTGCCGATTTCGCCTTCGAGACCCAGCGCCGAGGCGCCGCCCTCGGTGGCGGCGTGCAGTGCGTCCCAGGGATTGGCGAGCAGTCCTACAATTTTCATGTCGCCCCAGATGTCTTGATTCATCGCCGTGCCTGCGCTGCCTATGCCAAGCCGCGTACCCGTGGCGGCAATAGCAGCAATAGGAGGCAGGCCCTCACCCAGCTTAAGAGCACTCTGCGGGCACACGGTGATCGAAATTCCAGTGCGTTGTAGGAGATTCATGTCCTGTGCATTCAGATGGACCATGTGCGCTGCGTTGAGCGCGGGAGTCAGGAGTCCCAAATTCCACAGCCGTTCGATCGGCCGCATCCCATGCGCGGCGACGCACGCATCGATTTCCTGCGCGGATTGATGCAGGTCGATCATGATGCCGGCATCCAGTTCATCGGCGAGCGTCACGAGCCGCGCGAACGTGGCGTCGCTCAGATTGTTGGCCGCGAGCGGTGCGAATGCGGTCGACACCAGCGGATCGCCCCTGTGGGCATCGCGCAGGCGCAGCGCGTGCGTCAAGGATTGCGCCGCGTCCTTGGCCCAGGGAGTGGGGCTCTCCGTAACCGGCATTCCCAGCACCGTGCGCATACCCTGTTCAATGGCCGCGCCCGCGGTTTCTTCAGGGAAGAAGCTGCGATCGCAGAAACATGTGATTCCCGACAGCAGCATTTCGGCGATGGCCGCCAGGGTGCTGTCGCGTGCGAAATCCGGATCGATCAGCCGCTCGAGGGCCGCTGCGCTGCCATTGGCGCCGCGTAACAGCAGCGCGGCCGCGGTCGACGATGCGTTGATCATGCCGGGCATGAGCAGATGCGAATTTCTTTGCAAAACCGCCCTGGGCGAATATCGCTCCACCGCGAGGGCGCTCGGTAAAATGTCGAGAATTCTGCCGTCGCGCACCAGCAGCGAGTGATCGTTGAGGACCACCTTTTGCGATGGTATGGGGACGATCCAGCGGACCTCGATGCGTAAATCGGCGGGGACAATCGGCATGAGGGAAGTATATCGGCAAAACCCGCGCGGTAGGCTTAAGACCCATCGGGATATGTGCTAGAATTTGGCCATGTTTCAGACCTGTCTTGCCCCCTTTAAACCCACTAAATAAAGTCCGATAACCCACCGGACTCGCGCAAATGGCCGAGATCGCACGCGAAATATTGCCCGTAAATCTCGAAGATGAGATGCGGAAATCGTATCTGGATTACGCGATGAGCGTGATCGTGGGCCGTGCTTTGCCGGACGTTCGCGATGGACTCAAGCCGGTGCATCGACGCGTGCTTTTCGCCATGCGCGAGTTATCCAATGACTGGAACCGCGCCTACAAAAAGTCGGCACGCGTGGTGGGCGACGTCATCGGTAAATACCATCCCCACGGTGATTCGTCGGTCTACGAAGCCATCGTGCGCATGGCGCAAGAATTCTCGATGCGCTACATGCTGGTGGACGGGCAGGGCAATTTCGGTTCGGTGGATGGCGATCCGCCGGCGGCGATGCGCTACACCGAAGTGCGCATGTCGCGACTGGCGGGCGAGCTGCTGGCGGATATCGACAAGGAAACGGTCGACTTCAACCCGAACTACGATGAGTCGGAGCACGAGCCGGCGGTACTGCCCGCGCGCATCCCGAATCTTTTGATCAATGGATCTTCAGGCATTGCGGTGGGCATGGCCACCAACATTCCGCCTCACAATCTCACCGAAATCATCAATGCCTGCATCGCGCTGATCGAGAAGCCTGAGCTGACATTGGCCGAGTTGCTGCAAATCGTGCCGGGCCCCGATTTTCCGACCAAGGGGTTCATCAACGGCACTCAGGAAATCGTCGCCGCCTACAAGACCGGCCGCGGGCGCGTACACATGCGCGCGCGCACTCACTTCGAGGATGTGGGCAAGGGCGACCGCCAAGCCATCGTCATCACCGAATTGCCCTACCAGGTGAACAAGGCGCGCTTGATCGAGAAGATCGCCGATCTGGTGCGCGACAAGCTCATCGACGGCATCGCGTCCGACGGCTTGCGCGACGAGTCCGACAAGGACGGCATGCGCGTCGTGATCGAAATGAAGCGCGGCGAAGTGCCGGAGATTTTGCTCAACAACTTGTTCACCCAGACCGAGATGGCGAAGGTGTTTGGCGTCAATATGGTGGCGCTGGTCGATGGCCAGCCGCGCCTGTTGAGCCTGAAGGAGATGCTGGACGCCTTCCTGCGGCATCGGCGCGAGGTCGTCACGCGCCGCACGATATTCGAGCTGCGCAAGGCGCGCGAGCGCGGCCATATCCTCGAAGGACTCGCCATCGCCCTGGCCAACATCGATGAGATCATCGCCGCCATCAAGGCATCGCCGTCGCCCGCCGAGGCGAAGGTCGCTTTGATGTCGCGGGCCTGGAAGTCGGGCGCCGTTCCCGAGATGCTGGCGCGCGCCGGCGCCATCAACACGCGGCCCGATACCGAAATCGTCGCCCTAGGCATCGTCGAGGGAGGCTATCGCCTGACGGAGATCCAGGCGCACGCCATCCTGGAAATGCGCCTCAATCGTCTCACGGGGTTGGAGCAGGACAAGATCATTGCCGAGTTTCAGGAGTTGCTCGAGCAGATGCGCGACCTGTCGGATATTCTGGCCCGTCCCGAGCGGCTGCTCCAGGTGATTCGCATGGAGCTGGAGTTCATCCGCGATACGTTCGGCGACGCGCGCCGTACCGAGATCCTCGTTAATCATGAGGACCTGACCACCGAAGATTTGATTTCGCCCGAGGACGTGGTTGTCACGCTCTCGCATGGCGGCTATGCCAAGGCGCAGCCGGTCTCGGACTATCAGGCACAACGCCGCGGCGGCCGCGGCAAGGCCGCGACCAGCGTCAAGGATGAGGATTTCGTCGACAAGCTGTTCGTGGCCAACACCCACGACACGCTGCTGTGCTTTTCGGACCGCGGCAAGCTGTACTGGCTCAAGGTCTATCAACTGCCGCAGGCGAGCCGCGGCTCGCGCGGCAAGCCCATTGTCAATTTGCTGCCCCTTCAAGAAGGCGAGCGCATCAGCGCCATGCTGTCGATCAAGGAATTCGAGGAAGGGAAATTCGTCTTCATGGCGACGAGCATGGGGACGGTTAAAAAGACTTCCCTGGCGTTGTTCTCGCGGCCCCGCGCCAGCGGCATCATCGCGGTGGCATTGGATCCTGGCGACAAGCTGGTGGGCGTGGCGATCACCGACGGCACCAAGGATATCTTGCTGTTCACCACGGCCGGCAAGGCAATTCGATTCCTCGAGGAGGAGGTTCGCGCCATGGGCCGAGAGGCGGCGGGTGTGCGCGGGGTGAAACTCAGCGAGGAGCAGCGCGTGAACGCGTTGATCGTTGCCGAGGATGGTTTTATTCTCACCGCATCGCAGAATGGTTTTGGCAAGCTGACGCCGCTTCAGGACTTTCCGAAGCACGGCCGCGGAGGCCAGGGCGTCATCGCCCTGCAAATCACGGACCGCAATGGAATCATGGTCGGAGCGCTGCAGGTCAGCTTGGACGATGAGATCATGCTCATGAGCCAGAACGGCGTGTTGGTACGCACGCCGGTAAAAGACATTTCCGTGGTTGGGCGCAACACACAAGGCGTGCGCTTGATTCGATTGGAAGAGGGCGACCAGCTCTCCGGTCTCGAGCGCATCGAGGGCCTCGCGGGCGAGGTCGAAGGCGAGGAAGCAGAAGCCGACCCCACTGCGCCGCCCCCGGGCGACCTATCGTAAATCGCCGTGCGCGCATTCAACTTCTCGCCGGGGCCCGCCGTATTACCGCTTGAGGTTCTGGAGAAAGCGCGCGACGAGCTGCTCGACTGGGACGGCAGCGGCATGTCGGTGATGGAGGTCAGCCATCGCACCAAAGGCTTTGTCGAAGTGGCAACTCAGGCAGAGTCCGATTTGCGCGAATTAATGGCCATCCCGTCGAATTACCGAGTCCTGTTCATGCAGGGGGGTGCCTCCGCGCAATTTTCGCTGGTGCCGATGAATCTCGCATCCGCGCAATCCACCGTGGACTATGTGAATACCGGTCACTGGTCCCAGAGGGGTATTACTGAAGCAAAGCGTTACTGCACGGTGCACCTGGCGGGAGACGCCGGCGGCGACTATACGCGTGTGCCGCCTCAGGCCGAATTGCGTTTCAGCGGGCGCGCGGCATACCTGCACTACACGCCGAATGAAACCATCAGCGGCGTCGAATTTGGGTATGTGCCGGAGGCAAACGGCGTGCCCCTCGTGGCGGACATGTCCTCGAGCATTCTGTCCCGGCCCATCGAAGTTAAGAAATTCGGCATGATTTACGCTGGAGCGCAGAAGAATATCGGCCCCGCGGGCCTGACCGTGGTCATCGTGCGCGAAGATCTGCTGGGGAAGGCGCGCGACGATACGCCCCATGTGTTCGACTATAAGGCGATTGCCGAGGACCACTCGATGTTGAATACGCCGCCCACTTTTGCCTGGTACATGGCCGGACTGGTTTTTAAGTGGCTGAAGCGCGCAGGGGGTGTGGCGGAGGCCGGCAAGCGCAATCAGGCCAAGGCCGACATGCTCTATGCGGCGATCGATGAATCGCGTTTGTACAAAAACTCGGTTGCCGCGGATTCCCGATCCCGGATGAACATTACATTCACCCTGAATGATCCGAGCCGCGACTCGGAATTTCTCGCCGCCGCGGTCGCGGCGGGATTGCAAGGGCTCAAGGGCCATCGGGTGATCGGCGGCATGCGCGCCAGCATCTACAATGCCATGCCGATCGAAGGTGTCGAGAAGCTCTGCACGTTCATGCGGGACTTTGAGCGACGCGCCGCATGAAGCGCGGCAAGAACAAAGGCAAGAGCACAAGAGCGCCTCGCGCCAAGATTGAGGCGGCGACGCCGGCGGGCGCGGGCCTCGGAAATATTCGCGACAGCATCGATGCCGTCGACGCACGCATTCATGCCCTGCTCAATGAGCGCGCGCGATTCGCGCAGCTGGTTGGGATCTCCAAGTCGGCTGCCGGCAAGGCGGTCGACTACTATCGGCCGGAGCGCGAGGCAGAGGTGCTGCGCCTGGCGCTCAAGCGCAATCGGGGCCCGCTGCGCGACGAGGAGATTGCGCGGCTGTTTCGCGAAATCATGTCGGCCTGCCTCGCTCAGCAGGAACCGCTCAAGGTGGCGTTTTTGGGCCCTGAAGGAACCTTTACGCAGGCCGCGGTGCTCAAGCACTTCGGCGCCTCGGTGCGCGCCCTGCCGCTAGCGGCCATCGACGAGATATTTCACGAAGTGGAAGGCGGCGTTGCCGACTTTGGCGTGGTGCCCATCGAAAATTCCAGCGAGGGTACCGTCAATCACACGCTCGACATGTTCCTGACCTCGGGCTTGAAGATTTGCGGCGAGGTTGAACTGCGCGTGAGCCACTATCTCATGGGCAAGATGAGCGGCTTTGAGGACATCAAGCGGGTTTGCGCCCATCCGCAGGCCTTGGCGCAGTGCCGCGGCTGGCTCGACGAGCAACTCTCCGATGTTGAACGGATCGGTGTGTCCAGCAATGCGGAAGGGGCGAGACGTGCGCGCGATGAGCGCGGCACAGCGGCCATCGCGGGGCGCACCGCGGCGGAAATTTATTCCCTGAACGTGCTCGCCAATGAAATCGAAGACCGGCCGGACAACACCACGCGATTTCTGGTGGTGGGAAGGAAACTATTCAATGCCAGCGGCGTGGACCGCACCACGCTGCTGGTTTCGACCAGCGATACCGATGATTCGGGCGCGTTGTTTCAACTGCTCGAGCCCCTCGCGCAGCACCGGGTGAACATGACCCGGATCGAATCCCGGCCTTCCCGCAAACGCAAGTGGGACTACGTATTCTTCATCGACATCGAAGGCCATGTGAGCGATCCGGCGGTTGCGAAAGCGCTGGCTGCGCTGCAATCGAGGGCATCGCTGTTCAAGGTCCTGGGCTCGTACCCGCGGGCCGTGCTCTGATGCAGGCTTTCGAAGCGCATCCGTCGATGCGCGTTTTCGGCACCCTGGCCGTGCCGGGCGACAAATCCATATCGCATCGCGCCTTGATGCTTTCGGGTATTGCCGAGGGTGTCAGCGAAGTCAGAGGATTCCTCGCCAGTGAAGACTGTCTGGCGAGCCTTGCCGCGATGCGATCTCTCGGCGTGCGAATCGAACAGCTGAGCGCCACGCACGTGCTGATCCATGGCGCCGGGATGCGCGGCCTGCATGGCGCCGGCGGCCCTTTGGATATGGGCAATGCGGGCACGGCAATGCGCCTATTCGCCGGGCTGCTGTCGGCGCAGACATTTGATTCGCGGTTGATCGGCGATGCATCGCTCATGAAGCGGCCCATGGAGCGAGTCGCCAAACCGCTGCGCGAAATGGGGGCCGAGGTGCGCACTCAAAACGGCACTCCACCCGTGGATATCGGCGGCGGGCGGCGGTTGCGCGGCATCAATTACCCGATGCCGATTGCAAGTGCTCAAGTCAAATCGGCAATCCTGCTGGCGTCCCTGTATGCAACCGACCCCACCACCATCGTGGCGCCTGCCGTGAGCCGCGAT
Organism: Steroidobacteraceae bacterium; assembly: GCA_035997505.1. GTDB lineage: Bacteria > Pseudomonadota > Gammaproteobacteria > Steroidobacterales > Steroidobacteraceae > Bog-1198. The sequence continues at coordinate 13,111 of DASYIN010000152.1, forward strand.
CACAGCGAGCGCATGCTCAAGAGCTGCGGTGTCCAGGTGATCACCGAAGGGCTTCGCACCACACTGCATCCGCCAGAGCGCCTGCAAAGCCAGGATTTGACGGTGCCGGGCGATTTTTCTTCGGCCGCATTCTTTATTGTCGCGGGACTGCTGAACGCGCCGGAGCAGGGGCTGCTGATCCAGAATGTCGGGATAAATCCGACGCGAACCGGGCTGCTCGACATCCTGCGGCGCATGGGCGGCAACATCGAAATAATTAATGCGCGCGAGAGCGGGGCGGAGCCGGTGGCGGACTTGCGTGTCCACACCTCCGACTTGCGCGGTATTCAGGTTCCCAAGGAATTGATATCCCTGGCCATCGATGAGCTGCCGGTGCTGTTCATTGCGGCGGCCTGCGCCGAGGGAGAAACCTGGGTGACCGGCGCCGAGGAGCTGCGGGTGAAGGAAAGCGATCGGATCGCCGCCATGAGCGCCGGATTCACCGCGCTCGGTGTCGCGCATGCTGCGTTGCCCGACGGCATGCGCATCGAGGGCCGCAGCCGGGGTGCGGCATTTTCCGGCGGCGTGGTCGATAGTTTCGGGGATCACCGCATCGCGATGGCCTTTGCCGTGGCGAGTCTGCGGGCCGCTGCCGTCATCCAAATCCGCGATGTGGCCAACGTGGCCACGTCGTTTCCCGGGTTCGTGCCGCTGGCGCAGTCCGTCGGCCTTGCCATACGCGAGGGCGGCCCTTAAGGGTTTCTATGAGCGAGGTACCCGTCCTCACCATTGATGGCCCTTCCGGTTCTGGCAAGGGCACCGTCAGCCGCGCAGTTGCCAAATCCCTGGGCTGGGCGCTCCTGGACAGCGGGGCCTTGTACCGCCTCGTTGCGCTGGCAGGCCGCCGGGCGGGGATCAGCCTGGAGGACGCCGAAGCGCTGAGCCGACTGGCCGAGCGATTTAACATACGGTTCGACTCCACCGAGACGGGCGATGAGGCGGTCTGGCTGGACGGGGAGGACGTAACCCGGGCGATTCGGACCGAGGAGGCCGGAAATGATGCCTCCAAGGTCGCAGCCTTAGCCCCGGTACGCGCCGCTCTCCTGGGCCGCCAGCGGCGCTTCGCCGTACCCCCCGGTTTGGTGGCCGATGGGCGTGATATGGGCACCGTCGTATTCCCTCTGGCTAACCCTAAGATTTTTCTCACCGCCAGCCCGGGGGAGAGGGCCCTAAGACGCTATAAGCAGTTGAAAGAAAAGGGGGTTGCTGCTAACCTTGCCGCCCTTTCGCTGGAGATAGCGGAGCGTGATCGGCGCGATATGAGCCGCGCGAGCTCCCCTCTTGTCGCAAGCGCCGACGCCACCATGTTGGATACAACGGGTATGTCCGTCGCTGACGTGATTGAGCGCGTGTTACGCATCGCTCGTGAGTTGATTTAGGTTGCGGCATTCAAGGAATGAGCGCCGTTTTTTGTGGTAACCCTCGGCACACCGGAAGGTATCGGGGATTCAGTAAGAGAGAACATGACAGAAAGTTTTGCGGAACTGTTTGAACAGAGCATTGCGAGCCAGCGCATTCGGCCTGGTACCATCCTCAATGGATTGATCGTCGAAGTTGGCCAGGACTACGTCATCGTCAATGTCGGATTGAAATCCGAAGCGGTCATCCCCTCCGATCAATTCAAGAATGAGAAGGGTGAAATCGAGGTCACCGTCGGCGAGACCGTCGAAGTGGCCTTGGACAGCGTCGAGGACGGGTCGGGCGAGACCCGGTTGTCGCGCGAAAAAGCCAAGCGTGCGCGAACCTGGACCAGGCTGGAGACGGCCTTCGAGAAACAGGAAGTCGTCATCGGCATCATCACCGGCCGCGTCAAGGGCGGCTTCACCGTCGAGATCGACAATGTTCGGGCGTTCTTGCCCGGCTCCTTGGTCGATGTACGCCCGGTTCGCGATCCCTCGTATTTGGAGAACAAGCCGCTCGAATTCAAAGTCATCAAGCTCGATCAAAAGCGCAACAACGTCGTGGTGTCGCGTCGCGCGGTCGTCGAGCAGGAATACAGCGCGGAACGCTCTGCGCTGCTGGACAATTTGGTAGAGGGCGCGGCGGTCAAGGGTGTGGTGAAGAACCTCACCGACTACGGCGCATTCGTCGATTTGGGCGGCATCGATGGTTTGCTGCACATCACCGATATGGCCTGGAAGCGCGTCAAGCATCCTTCCGAAGTGGTCAAGGTCGGCGAGGAAATCGATGTTCGCATATTGAAGTTCGACCGCGAACGGCAGCGGGTCTCGTTGGGATTGAAGCAGCTCGGCGCCGATCCATGGCAGAACATCGCACGACGTTATCCGGCCAATACCCGGCTGTTCGGCAAGGTGACGAATATCGCCGACTACGGCTGCTTCGTTGAGATCGAAGAGGGCGTAGAGGGTCTGGTGCACGTCTCGGAAATGGATTGGACCAACAAGAACGTCAATCCGGCGAAGGTCGTGCACGTTGGACAGGAAGTCGAAGTCATGGTGCTCGACATCGACGAAGAGCGCCGGCGCATCAGCCTGGGCGTGAAGCAGTGCAAGGCCAATCCTTGGAAGGAATTCGCCGACAACTACAACCGCGGCGACAAGGTCAGCGGCCAGATCAAATCGATCACCGATTTCGGCATATTCATAGGCCTGGCCGGCGGCATCGACGGCCTGGTGCATCTGTCCGATATCTCGTGGGACATGCCGGGCGAGGAGGCCGTGCGCAGCTACCAAAAGGCGCAGCAGGTCGATGCCATGGTACTGTCGATCGATCCTGAGCGGGAACGTATCAGTTTGGGGATCAAGCAACTCGCGAAGGACCCGTTCTCCGCGTATATCGCCGAGCATCCGAAGGGCAGCGTCGTCAAAGGCGTGGTGCGCGAAGTCGATGCGAAGGGAGCGATCATCGACCTCGGCAACGGCGTCGACGGCCAGCTGCGCGCCTCAGAGCTGTCGCGCGATCGGGTCGAGGATGCACGTTTGCTGCTCAAGGTCGGCGAGGAAGTGGAGGCCAGATTTACCGGCGTGGACCGCAAGGGACGCAGTATTTCGCTGTCCATCAAGGCGAAGGACATCCACGAGGAGCAGGAGGCCATGCAGAATTATCGGACCGATTCGCCCACGGGAACGAGCCTGGGGGAT